>JASGDF010000040.1:0-53510 GCA_047607345.1 Pseudomonas sp.
CAACCAGACCGTCACCCAGATGGACGAGACCACCCAGCAGAACGCCGCCCTGGTCGAGGAAGCCACCGCCGCCGCACGCGCGATGGAACAACAGGCCCAGCAGCTCGCCGAGGCCGTGGCGAGCTTCGAACTCGAGGAACAAGCCACTCCCGAACAAGCCTCGGCACCGCAACCACGACGCACAGCCTTCGCCAAGTCGGTCACACCCTCGCCCGTCGTCGCCGCAACCAAACCGGCTCGAACCAGGCGGCCGCCGAAGAGCCAGAGCGAACCGGCCCTGGCCGACGGCGACTGGCAGGAATTCTGATTCAGCGCCAGCACTTTCCACTTGCCCCGGCCAGACCGGGGCTTTTTTTGGGTGAGTCCCTCACAAGAGCACGGCACATCCCTGTGCCGGGGTCCTTTTTGGTGAGTCCCTCACAAGAGCACGGTACATCCTTGTGCCGGGGCCCTTTTTGGTGAGTCCCTCACAAAAGCAGCGCACATCCATGTGCGCGGGGCCTTTTTGAATCCCTCTCATCGAGGGCCTGCCTCCGATCTTCGCCCACCAGGACGGTGGCCTGGCACGGGTTGCGCACCCGCCCGGCGGTCTCGGCCATCCACTCGCAATGCATGCCGAACGCCCGATCATCCGCTATACTTGCCGGCCGCGCCGAAGTGGCGGAATCGGTAGACGCAGCGGACTCAAAATCCGCCGCCCTTAAAAGCGTGTGGGTTCGAGTCCCACCTTCGGCACCAGACAGCCCGCCCCGTGCGGGCTTTTTGCTATAGATCCGCGCAACGACCCGGCATATCCCGGCGGCACGATCAATCGGTTTCGCCACCGGTCAGCTGACTTGTTCATGCTTGGCCAACGGACCGGAAAGGTAAATGCGACCCCGTCGCTATACTTCATGAGCGGTTTCACGGAGAGGAAGATGTCGACGCTGAGCGGTTTGCAGGTGCTCGTGGTGGAAAACGACGAGATGAACGCCATGCTGCTGGAAATGCAGCTTCTACAGGCCGGAGCCTCGGTGATCGGCCCCGCCGGCCGCGTCGAGGAAGCGGTACAGCTGATCAGGGAACGGGCACCGCAGGTCGCGATCCTCGATTACCGGCTCGGCAATGGCGAGACCAGCGAGCCGGTAGCCAATTTGCTGGCGACCCTGGGCACGCCCTTCGTCCTGGCGACCGGGGTCGCGCCAGAACAGGTACCGGCGGTTTTCGAGGCTGGCAGCGTCCTGACCAAGCCCTACCTTGCCGAGGACCTGGTACGGTCGCTGCTCGAGGCCTGTCGGAAAGTCGCCGCTGACAGCTGACACACGCTGTCCGTAAGATGAACCCGCTCAGTGACACGGCGGGGAGCCCATGCACGACAACCTCGAATCCAGGCATTCGCCCCGGTCGGTGATCGATGCGGCGGAAACCGCCAGCCGCGCGACGGCCCGGGGCGAAGATCCAGTGGCCGAAGCCGACCCGGCGCTTTCCGCCGCGCTGGCCAGTTGCCTGGCCTCGCCCGCGCCCATGCTGCTGGCATGGGGCGAGGCACGGACCTGCTATTACAACGAGGCATGCCGGACCCTGCTCCCGGCCATTCATCCCACGCTATGGGGCAAGCCGCTGGCGGAAGCTTCAGCCGCGCTGCGCAAGCAACTGGAAGGAGATGCCGACGCTCCCAGCACCTGGAAGACCACCGCGATCCAGGACCGGCAGGTACTGCTCGGAACCATATTCACACCGCTCCCGGCAGCAGCGCCCGCATCGCCTTCCGCGCCGGCGGCGTCGACGAACCACCTGCTCGCCGCCGCCTTCGAGCAGTCACCCGCCTTCCTGGCGGTACTGAAGGGGCCCGACCACATCATCGAAGCCGCGAACCAACGCTTCCAGAACTTACTAGGCATCGGCAATCGCCAGATACGCGGCCTGCCGCTCCCGGAAGTGCTACCAGAACTGGTGGAACAAGGCCTCGTCGAACTGCTCGACAACGTACGCAAGAACCGCCAGCCCTTCGGCGTCGAGTCGATGCTGGCCACGATCCGCTGCCCCGGCGAGGCCGAACCTAACGAAGCCCGTGTGGATTTCACATGCCAGCCCATCTACGACCAGCTGGACCAAATCGAGGCGATCGTGCTCCACGGCATCGAGGTGACCCGGCAGTTTCGCGCCGAGGCGCACGACAGCTTTCTGTCATCCCTGGAAGACGAACTCTACGCGCTGTCCGAACCGCGGCAGATCATCGAGGCCAGCATCCGGCTGCTGGCCGAACGGGTCGGCGCTGACCGCTGCGCCTATGGCGCGGTCAATGCCGATAGCCTGGTCCTGCGCACGGTGTGCGACCACGTCCGCGACGTTGCCCACATCCGGGGCGATTTCCGCCTGGACGAACTGGCCCACCACCTGTCCGACAAGCTCCGGCAGAACCTTCCATGGTTGGTCGCGGACATCCGCTCGGCGTCCGTATCCCCCTACATCGCCGAGTCCTATGTAAATTCCGGCCTGCGCGCGAGCCTGGTCGTGCCACTGCACAAACATGGCCGGTTGGTCGCGGCGATGGGCATCCACCAGCGCTCGCCGCGATGCTGGACGTCGGTCGAGATCGATCTGGTGCGACGAGTCCTGGCCCGCTGCTGGGAATCGCTGCAGCGTGCACGCGCGCAGCAACGCATGGCCGCCAGCGAGGCACACCTGCGGACCTTGCCACAGATCGTCTTCGTCGCCGCCGAAGATGGGACGCCCCAGTATTTCAACCAGCGCTGGTACGACTACACCGGCATCGACCCCGCCACGGACGGCGCCGAGGGCTGGACACAGGCACATACCGCGATGGGGCTGTTGCAATGCGACGCGGCCTGGACGCTGGCGCTCAGTGGCGCCCGTGCCTACGAGGTGGAGTGCGAACTGCGCGCGGCCGACGGCGGGCTGCGCTGGCATCTGGCCCGCGCCCTGCCCGTCCGAGACGGCAGCGGCGCGATCACCCAGTGGATCGGCACCTACACCGACATCCACGACCGCCGCGACTTCGAGCAGAAGCTGGCCGAAAGCGAGACCCGCTTCCGCAACCTCTGCGAGACGGTCCCGACGATGATCTGGATGTCCAACGCCGAAGGCGATTGCGTGTACTGGAGCCCGCAGTGGTACGAGTTCACCGGGCAGACCCCGGACGAAGCCAGGCTGCAGGGCTGGTGGGACGTGGTTCATCCCGACGACGTGGCGCGCGTGCGCCACGCGGCCGAGCAGGCCATCGCCGAACGCAGCGCGTTCTCCACCGAGTACCGGGCGCGCCGCGCCGACGGGCGCTACCGCTGGTGCGTGGACATCGCCTCGCCCCACTTCGGCATCGATGGCGAGTTCCTCGGCCACATCGGCTCGATCATGGACATCACCGAACGCAAGCAGGTGGAGGACGAGACCGCCTCCGAGCGCTCGATCCTCAACCTGATCGCCACCGGCACCGCGCTGCCCCGGGTACTCGACGCGATCGCCCGCAACGTCGAGTCGCGCAGCGAGTCGGACCTGCGTTGCTCGATCATGCTCGCCGACCACGAGCGCAGCCAGTTGCGCTACGCCGCCGCGCCGCACATGCCGCTGGATTACGCGCTGCACTTCGACCGCCTGTCGATCGCCGCCGACGGCATTCCCTGCGAGCGCGCGGCCTGGGAAGGCCGCCAGGTGATCTGCGACGACGTCGCCGATGACCCCGCCTGGGGTGAATATCAGGCCACCGCGCTGGCGCTAGGCATCGCCGCCTGCTCGATCACGCCGATCATCGGCAGCAACGGCCTGGTCCTGGGCACGTTGAACATGTACTACTCATTGCCGCACGTGCCGTCGCTGCACGAACAGGCCATGGCGCGCTCGGCCTCGTACCTGGCAGGCATCGTGATCGAGCGCAACCTGATGGATGCGCAGCTGCAGCAATCGCTGGAATCGCAAACGCAGGCACGCACCCTGGCCGAGCAGGCCAACCGCGCCAAGGACGAGTTCCTGGCCACGCTCAGCCACGAGCTGCGCACGCCGCTCAACGCGATCCTCGGCTGGTCGCGGCTGATGCAGTCCGATGGCTTGAGCGCCGAAAATCTCGGCAAGGGACTGACGATCATCGAGCGCAGTGCGCGCTCCCAGGCGCAGATCATCGACGACCTGCTCGACATGAGCGCGATCCTGTCTGGCAAGATCAAGCTGCAGGCCGAGCATTTCGACATCGCCACGCTGGTGCGCAGCACCGTAGAGCTGCTGCGCCCGAACGCCCTGGCCAAACGGATCGAACTGCTCACCTTGGGGGTCCATGCAGGCCCGGTCCCGTTCTTCGGCGACGCCGGCCGGCTGCTGCAGGTGCTCACCAACCTGATCGGCAACGCGCTGAAGTTCACGCCCGCCGACGGCACCGTAAGCATCCTGCTGGAACTGGCCGACGAGCAGTTGCGACTGGCCGTGCAGGACAGCGGCATCGGCATCGCCGAGGACTTCCTGCCGCATGTGTTCGACCGCTTCCGCCAGGCCGATGCCAGCACTACCCGGCGCGTGGGTGGCCTGGGTCTGGGTCTGTCGATCTCGCGGCAACTGGTCGACCTGCATGGCGGCGAGCTTTCGGTGACCAGCCCGGGACCTGGCGCTGGCGCCACCTTCACCATGACGCTGCCGCGTCATCATGGCGCGAGCGGTCCACCCACCGCACCCCAGGCCCCCGTTCATGCAGGCCCGCTACCGGACGGAATGCGCCGCCGCCTCGACGGCATCCATGTCCTGCTGGTCGACGACGAGGACGATTCCCGCGAAGCCACACGGCAGTTCCTGCTCGGTGCCGGCGCCGATGTCGCATGCGCAGGCGATGCGCGTGGCGCGCGACGGTGTCTGGCCACCGGGCATTTCGATGTCCTGGTCAGCGATATCGCGATGCCCGGCTGCGACGGCTACGACCTGATCGGCAGCGTCCGTGGCGGTGGCGCGGGCGACAGGGCCGCATCCATCCCGGCGATCGCGCTGACCGCCTACGTCCGAGACGAGGACCGTGACCGGGCCATCCTGGCCGGCTTCGACGCACACATCGGCAAACCGCTGGACCCGCTGGGCCTGATCGAACTGATCGAGGGCCTGGCCATGCGGCGCTCGGTGCGCCGACGTCCATCCGCCGAGCTGCCGGCCGGTCCGTAGCGCCGAGTTTGCTCGGCCGGGCGGTACCGGCAAAGCCCGCACCGGCCCTGCTCGGCGCTACGGGAAAGAGGCCACCGGCTCAGCCGCGCTTGGCCCGCGCGAACGCTTCGGCCAGGGCATTGTTGGCCGGCGGCGGCGCCACGCGCGGCGGCTTGCCGGCGGCGGGCCGGCCATCGCGGCGCGGAGCATTGCCGCGACCATCGCGCTCGCCGCCAGCCTCCCCTGGCACGTCGTCCAGGCGGCGCGTCAACGCGATCCGCTTGCGCGCGACATCCACCTCCAGCACCTTGACCTTGACGATGTCGCCGGCCTTGACCACGTCGCGCGGGTCCTTCACGAACGTGTCCGACAGCGCCGAGATGTGGACCAGTCCGTCCTGGTGCACGCCGATGTCGACGAACGCGCCGAACGCGGCGACGTTGCTGACCACCCCCTCCAGCACCATCCCCGGACGCAGGTCCTTGATGTCCTCCACGCCCTCGGCGAACTGCGCGGCCTTGAACTCCGGGCGCGGGTCGCGCCCCGGCTTCTCCAGCTCCTTGAGGATGTCGCGCACGGTCGGCACGCCGAACTGCGCGTCGGTGAACTGCTCGGCCTTCAGCCCGCGCAGGAAGCCGCCGTCGCCGAGCAACGCCTTGATCGGCCTGCCGGTGCCGGCGACGATCCGCTCGACCACCGGATAGGCCTCCGGGTGCACCGCCGAGGCATCCAGCGGTTCGTCGCCGTCGGCGATGCGCAGGAACCCGGCGCACTGCTCGAAGGTCTTCTCGCCCAGCCGTGGCACCTTCAGCAGGTCCTTGCGGCGCTTGAACGGGCCGTTGTCGTCGCGATGCCGGACGATGTTCTCGGCCACGCTCGCCGACAGGCCCGACACCCGCGCCAGCAGCGCGGCCGAGGCGGTGTTGACGTACACGCCGACCGCGTTCACGCAGTCCTCGACCCGAGCGTCCAGCGCCTTGGCCAGGCGGAACTGGTCGACATCGTGCTGATACTGGCCGACCCCGATCGCCTTCGGCTCGATCTTCACCAGCTCGGCCAGCGGGTCCTGCAGGCGACGCGCGATCGACACCGCGCCGCGCAGCGACACATCCAGGCCAGGAAACTCGCGCGCGGCCAGCTCGGACGCCGAGTACACCGAAGCACCGGCCTCGCTGACCACGATCTTCTGCAACTTCAGCTCGGGGCTGGCCTTGATCAGCTCGCCGGCCAGCTTGTCGGTCTCGCGGCTGGCGGTGCCGTTGCCGATCGCGATCAGCTGCACGCCGTGCCGGACGCACAGCAGCCTGAGGGTCGCCAGCGACCTGTCCCATTCCCGGCGCGGCTCGTGCGGGTAGATCGTCTCAGTGGCGAGCAGCTTGCCGGTGGCGTCGACCACCGCGATCTTGCAGCCGGTGCGGATGCCCGGGTCCAGGCCCAGTACCACGCGCGGGCCTGCCGGCGCGGCCAGCAGCAGGTCCTTGAGGTTGTCGCCGAACACGCCGATCGCGTCGGCCTCGGCCTTCTCGCGGGCCTGGTTGAACAGGTCCAGCAGCAGGTGCATGTGCAGCTTGGCGCGCCAGGTTAGGCGGCAGGCCTGCAGCAGCCAGGCATCTCCCGGGCGGCCCTTGTCGGCCACCCCGGCGCTGCGCGCGACCCGGCCCTCGCAGTACTGGTGGCCGGCCTCGGCCTCGCTGCCCGGATCCAGTTCGAGGTGCAGCACCTCCTCGCGGCGCGCGCGGAACAGCGCCAGCAGGCGGTGCGAGGGAATCCGCGCCAGCGGCTCGGCGTGGTCGAAGTAGTCGCGGTACTTGGCACCGGCCTCCTGCTTGCCCTCGGCGACGCGCGCGCGGATCACGCCGTTGTCGGCCAGCCAGCCGCGCAGTTCGCCGACCAGCGCGGCGTCCTCGCCCCAGCGCTCCATCAGGATCGCGCGCGCGCCTTCCAGCGCGGCCTTGGCATCGGCCACGCCCTTGTCGGCATCGACGAAACCGGCGGCAAAGGCCTGCGGTTCCAGCGACGGATCGGCCAGCAGGCCATCCGCCAGCGGCTCCAGGCCAGCCTCGCGCGCGATCTGCGCGCGGGTGCGGCGCTTGGGCTTGTACGGCAGGTAGAGGTCTTCCAGGCGCGACTTGCTGTCGGCCGCGACGATCTCGGCGCGCAGCTCGTCGCTCAGCTTGCCCTGCTCGGCGATGCTGGCGAGGATCGCGGCACGGCGCTCCTCCAGTTCGCGCAGGTAGGTCAAACGCACCTCGAGGTTGCGCAGTTGGGTGTCGTCCAGTCCGCCGGTCACTTCCTTGCGGTAGCGCGCGATGAACGGGACTGTCGCGCCCTCGTCGAGCAGCGCGATGGCGGCGCGGGCCTGGGCGGACTGGGCGCCGATCTCGTCGGCGATGGTCTGGGCGATCTGCTGGGCGAGCTTGCTGTCTTGCATGGGTCCTGGCCGGGGCCGCTACGCGGAGAAGCGGCATTTTCGCAGCGCTTTCCGGGAGGGGGAACCCGTTGACAGCGGCGCCCGGACCTGCCTTCCGTGACGCCCCGCCCCACTCAGCGGCGGTAATGCCCAGCGGTGCGCTGCACCACGATGCTCTCGGCCATCGATTCCAGGGCCATCACCCGCACCTTGCCGACCGACTCCAGCGCCAGCACCCGCTCGACGTAGACCTCGCGCCCGGCCTCGCTCATCGCGACCGACTTGCTGAAGCCATACGGCACCACACCCTTCTCGCCATCCCTGCTGCCGCCGACGTACAGGACGACTGACATGATCCACCTTCTCGTTCATTGCGTTACAGCAACCGGCCGGCAGCATAGCCAGCGGCCCGTGACGACCTCATGGACGCAGGCTAATCCCCGCTGGTGACGCATTGGTGACGCTCTCGCGGCATGGCCGAGCTCAGTCCCGGGCCAATCCGCCCGGCCACCAGCCATGGCCATGCAGGGCGTAGTGGTCGGCGGCGCGCTCGAACGGGTTGCGCACGCTGACGCCGCCGCAGGCCAGGTACACCGGCAGGAACAGCGGTCCCAGCAGCAGGTACTGGAACACGTGCGCGCGTTCGTGGTCGCCCAGCCGCACCGGCGGGTGCCGGCAGCGCCCGGCCCGGTGCTCGTAGGTCATGCACCGCAGGTCGAGCGATTCGCCGTTCAACACGATCACATTGCCGAGCGTGAGCGCGCCGCCCGGACCCCACGGCCAGCGTTCGAACACCAGCGCCATGTCGCGTCCGCGCCAGCGCATCCGCGCCCCGCCGAACAGACCGGCCACGCCCAGCGCGAGCCCCAGCAAGGTGTTCGGTGAGGTCCACAACGCACCCAGCAGCTGCAGGCTGCGCAGGAGCGGACCGGGCACCGGGATCAATCGGCCTCGTTGGGAATCAGCAGCCACAGCAGCAGATAGACCAGGATGCCGGGAAAGGCGGCCGAGGCGACCGAAAAGATCACGTAGAACACGCGCAGCAGCGTGGGACGCCAGCCGAAGCGGTGCGCGATGCCGCCGACCACCCCGGCGATCATCCGATCGTTGAGGGAACGGGAAAGCGTGCGGGCGGGCTGGTTCATCGATCGACTCCGTCTACGGACCCGGGAGCTGTGAATGCTACGACGGAACCCCTCTGCAGGGGCGCATGCGCCCCGCCGGCACCGACAAGGCGGGTTTGCCGCGCCCGCGACCGGCTCACGAGCGCTGCGCGAGCCACTGGTGGATGGCCGACGGGACTTCGCGCTGAGCCCGCCCGGACACGTAGATGCCGATATGCCCGCCGCGGAAGCCCAGCTCGGTGTAGTCCTCGCTCGCGACCCGCCCGCGCAGCGCCCTCGAGGCATCCGGTGGCACCAGGTGGTCCTGCTCGGCGTAGAGGTTGAGGATCGGCATGTCGAGCGCCGCCAGGTCCACCGTCTCTCCGCCGATCTCGACCCCGCCCTGGATCAGGCCGTTGCCCTGGTAGAACTTCTTGATGAACTCGCGAAACGCCTCACCGGCCAGGTCCGGCGAATCGAAGATCCACTTCTCCATGCGCAGGAAGTCCTCCAGCGCCTGCTTGTCGTCGAGGATGTCCAGCAGGCCGACGTACTTCTGCAGGTTGAGCCGGAACGGCTTGAGCATCAGGTAGCTGGCGTTCATCAGGTCGGCCGGCACGTTGCCGATCGTGTCCACGAACAGGTCCACGTCGACCAGCCGCGCCCAATTGGACAGCATGTTGTCCGGCGTGTGGAAATCCACCGGCGTCACCATCGTCACCAGGTTGCGCAGCTTGTGCCGGCGCAGCGCCGCATAGCACAGCGAGAACGTGCCGCCCTGACAGATGCCGAGGACATCGATGGCGCCTGTCGCATGCGCCTGGCGCAGGTGGTCGACCGCGCCGTCGATGTAGCGCAGCAGGTAATCCTCCAGCGTGAGAAAGCGCTCGGAACGGTCGGGATAGCCCCAGTCGAGCACGTACACGTCCTCACCCAGCGCGAGCAGTCCCTTCACCAGCGAGCGGTCGGCCTGCAGGTCGACCATGTACGGGCGGTTGACCAGCGCGTAGACGATCAGCAGCGGCACCTTCGCGGTCGGCGGCCTGTCGCCGACGAAGCGGTACAGCACCACCTTGCCATCGCGCCAGACCTCCCGCCGCTCGGTGGCGCCGTACTGCACGTCATCCACGCCCGGCAACACGCGCAGGCCCTCCAGCAGCTTGCGCTGCAGCGCAAGCGTCTCCCGCAGCAGGTCGTCGGCGCTGAAACCCAGCGGGCCTTTCACGGCCCGCGCCCTTGCACGTCAGCGGACTTCGGACGGTTTTGCCGTGGAGCGGCCGCATCCTGGCGTTTCTTCGCGGCCGCTTTCTTCGCCGCACGGCCCTGGCCGGCTGCCTCCCGCGCGCCGGCGGCAGCCGGGGAGGCCTTGTCGTTGCCCGCCCTACCCTTGTCCGCCGTCCCGGCCGCGCCTGCCGCCATCCGGCGTACCAGCCGCTCCAGCTCGGCGATGCGCCGGTGCGCGGCATCCATCTCCGAACGAGTGGGTATGCCCATCCGCTCGCTGAGCTGCTCCACTTCCTGCTGCAACGCCGCGCGCAGGCGTACCTGCGCATTGGCCAAGCCGCCGTAGACACGCTGGAATTCCTCGGACAGCGCCACCACCGAATACGCCTCCTCGGCCGCCTCGATCCACAGGTCGAACAGCGCGCGCGCGCTGGTCAGCTGGCTGCCGGCGCCCTCGTGCTCGGCCAGCTTCGATTCGAACAGCTTGAACGCCTGGTCGATCGCGCTCTTGAGCTGCGCGGCATAGGCCTGAGAGCGCTCCTGATACTCGTGCTGCGCGCGCGCCAGCGTCTGCCAACGCGTCTGGTGGTTGCGCCCGAGCCCGAACGCCGGCAGGTCCAGCCATGGTGCGCTGTCACGGTACAGCTGCTCGAACAGGCGCGCGGTTTCCCGCAACCCAGGGTCGCCACCGCGAGCCGCGCCCAGTGCCGACTGCATCAGTCGCTCGCCCTGGCCTTCGACCGCCTCGCGCCAGGCGCGCGCGACCTCCTCGCTGGTGGCGTCATGCCCGGCGAACCGCGCCGCCACCTGCTGCATCGTGCCCAGCCAGTCGCTGGCCTGGTTGCGAAAACGCGCCACCGCCTCCTGCGCGCCCGGCGCAGCTTGTTCCGGCAACAGATGCGCCCACCAATCCACGGCCTGCCGCCAGTCGGGAGCCTCGCCGCCGCTGGAATCGGACTCCGCAGCCGGTGCCTGCTCGCCGCGCTGTCGCAGCGCTTCACCCCAGGCATTCCAGTACTGCCGCGCCAATGCCTCGAAATCGCCCTCGGATCCCTTGGCCGTCATCTTCCGCTCCGGTGAACCTTCATGCCGCCCATGCTACCCCTGCTCGAGGCATGCCATGCCCCCGTTAGGCCGATGCCCCAGTGCCGGTGCAGCCATGCATCCCGGCCGCATGCTAGGGCTTGGGAATCCTCAGCGTCTTGCTGATCATCAACGAGCCCGACAGGGCAAACAGCAGCACCAACGGATGCAGCTGCCACGGACCGAGCTGCCATTGCCCCCACCACAGCGACTCGCCGATCCGCCCAGCCGAGGCCGCCACCGCCAGCACGATCACCAGCGCCAGGCTGGTCGGGATCGGCGTGCCCTCGAAATAGGACACCTTGTCGTCCTCGCCGGCGATCTGTTCGGCGGTGACGTTGTAGCGCGCCAGCCGGCTCACGCCGCAGCAGACGAAGTAGCTCAGTACCAGCCAGTCCCAGCCGCCCTGCATGCCGCAGGCGTAGGCCAGCGCGGCGGGGGCGACGCCGAAGGAGATCACGTCGGCCAGCGAGTCCAGCTCCCGCCCCAGGGTCGAGGAGGACTTGCGCCAGCGCGCCACCCGCCCATCCAGCGCGTCGAAGACGAACGCCGCCGGGATCAGCGCCATGCCGAACAGCAGGTCGCCACGATGCCCCTCCTGCAGAAACCGCATCGCCGCGAAGATCGCGCCAGTGCCGCAAAACGCGTTCGCCAGGGTGAACCAATCCGCCAACTGGAAATCGCGCAGCATCGAAAAATGACGTTTCATGCAAGCCTGTACCTGGAAATGGCCGACAGGGTAACGCGAGCGTGTCCCGCCCGCGAACCGTCTGGCGGAACGCCCGCGACAATCGCAAGGCCCCCTTCGTCACCGGACGCGATGCCCATGCACACGCAAATCATCCGGTCATTTCTTCGCCACACGTCTTGACAGCATTGGCCCGCGCGGCTTGCGCAAGCTTGTCCACAGACTTACCCCATTCTCATCCACAGGGGCTGTGGAAAACTGCAGCGGATCGACCCGAGCGGATGGCCATTTTTTGACCAGACATCAACTGGAATCTCTCCAATCAATCAGTTACACGAGCTATCCACAGCTTTGCCAGACACACACCCACACCGTTTGTGGACAACCCATGCGGCTGGCCCGCGCCGACCCAGTCCGTGTCACAGTCTCGAACAGGACCACGACAACATCCTTCCGTCACGGTACGGCATCACCCCGTGGAACGGCCGCGAGTCAGCATCGAACACCAATGGCAGGAAGTGGCGGTCGCCCTCCCACATCGGCAGTTCATGCAGACGCTCGAGCTCGACCCACTCCAGCGTGCCTTCCGGATTGACCGTCTTCGGCTCGCCCTCGAACGCATCGATCACGAACACAAAACCCAGCCAATCCTCGCCATGCTTGCCGAAACCCGGCCAGTTCACGGTGCCGCGGAAGCGCATCGCGGTGCACTCCACCCCAGCCTCCTCGAAGATCTCCCGACGCATCCCGGCCAGCACGTCCTCCCCCGGCTCGAGTTTGCCACCCAATCCGTTGTACTTGCCGAGGTGGTGATCGCCCTGGCGGAGATTGCGGTGGATCATCAGGACGCGGCGGCCGTCCGGCGAAAGCACGTAGCCCAGCGTGGCGACGATTGGCGTGTACGGCATGCGGTCGGTCCGGGGAAAACCGTCAGTATGCCCCACGCCCCTGCCGGCGCCCTCCCAGGACGCATCCGCGCAGAGAAGCTAGGGGCCGCGGTGCCCGGCGCCGGGCCTCGCTCCTAGGCCAGCGAGGCAGGAAGGGCCAGATCGGCCTCGCTGCCGTCGATCCGCTGCAGACGCGCCCGACCATGGCCCTGACCTGCGAGGTATTCCAGCCACTTGCCCAGAAACGTGTTCATCCGCATGCGATGGTTGATCAGCTCGCGCGGCGGCGGGTACATCCCGATCACGTCCTGCCAGCGGCGGCCGACATAGCAATGCGTGGTCTCGGCCTGGCGCGCATCGCGATACAGCCGCACGAACGCGGACGGGTCCGGCTCGCCGGTCAGCGGGTCGCAGAAATCGTAGGTCAGGCGCAGTTCGACCGTGTAGCGATGGCGCTCGATCACCTCCAGCCGCACGTCCAGACCGTCGCCGACACTGGACAGGTAGCGCCCCTCCAGCAGGTCGCCCGGCGTGAACAGCCGGTTCAGGTGCACGTAGTTCTCGGCATACAGTCCCATCAGCCAGCCGAACTGGCTCAGACGCGGGATGCATTCGCGGCGGACCGGGAGGTTGCGCATGGCCCGATCCTACACGCTGCACTGCGACAACGGCAGCATTGACGCTCCAGCGCCAGCGGCCTACGGTGATCACCTGCCTGGACATTGCCGGCAACGGCGCGGCGGATCGTATTGCCGGAAGCTAGAACATCTCGCGCTGCAAGCCGAAGGTGGAAAGCACCTTGCTCGAAATCTCCTCGATCGAGGTATGCGTGGTGCTCAAGGTCGGGATCCGCTCGGCCTGGAACATCCGCTCGGCCGCGATCACCTCGCGGCGGCAGGTCTCCGACGCGGAATAGCGCGAGTTCGGGCGCCGTTCCTGGCGGATCTGCTGCAACCGCTCCGGATCGATGGTCAGGCCGAACAGTTTCTTTCGGTACTGACGCAGCCGTGGCGGCAGCCGGTCGGTCTCCAGGTCCTCGTCGGTCAACGGGTAGTTGGCCGCCTTCACCCCGTAGTGCAGCGCCAGGTAGATGCAGGTCGGGGTCTTGCCTGCGCGCGAGACCGCCACCAGGATCACGTCGGCCTCGTCGTAGTTCAGCGCCACGCCGTCGTCGTGGCTGAGCGCGAAGTTCATCGCGTTGATGCGCCGGTGGTAGGTCTCGAAATCGACCATCCCATGCGCCCGACCGACCCGCGAGTGGCGCGGCGTGTTGAGCTCGCGCTCCAGCGGCTCGATGAACGGGGCAAACACATCGAGCATCAGCGCCCCGCTCTCGGCCAGGATCAGGCTCAGGTCAGGGTCGACGCAGGAGTTCACCACGATCGGTCGCACCTGGTAGCGCTCGCCGGCGGCGTGGATCCGCAGGCTCGCCTCGCGGGCCTTGTCCGCGTCGTCGATGAACGCCATGCGGTCGGTGACGAAGCTGAAACCGTTGAACTGGGTCAGCAGGCTATGCCCAATGGTTTCAGCGGTGATACCGGTTCCATCGGATACGTAGAACACCGGCCGGATCGTCGACATCGGGTGGATCTCCCTTAACTGGACGCCCGAGCCCGCTGGATCGCGCTTGTGCCGGCTCGGCTGTGCGCTGCATCATAAAGGTTCTTCCTACGGACGCGGCCATGCAGCCCGGCCCATCGGGCGATGGTCAAACGGAGCATCGCGCTTGAACGAAAACATCCTGTGGTTGCATGAACTGCGCCTGGCCGATCTGGCTCGCGTGGGTGGCAAGAACTCGTCGCTGGGCGAAATGATCGGCAACCTGGCCGGACTGGGCGTGTCGGTACCAGGCGGCTATGCCACCACCGCGGAAGCATTCAAGGCGTTCATTGCCTACAACGATCTGTCCAAACGCATCTACGACAGGCTCGATACCCTGGACGTCGAGGACGTCACCGCGTTGACCGTCGCCGGCAAGGAGATTCGTGGCTGGGTCATCGACGCCCCGTTGCAGCCCGACCTGGACCAGGACATCCGCCAGGCCTATGCCAAGCTCTCCGCCGAGAACGGCGGTGGCGACGTGGCGGTCGCGGTGCGCTCCTCGGCCACCGCCGAGGACCTGCCCGACGCGTCCTTCGCCGGCCAGCAGGAGACCTTCCTCAACGTCACCGGTGCCGATGACGTCGTGCACAAGGTCAAGGAGGTCTTCGCCAGCCTCTACAACGACCGCGCGATCGCCTACCGCGTGCACCACGGCTTCAAGCACGAGGACGTGTTCCTGTCGGCCGGCGTGCAGCTGATGGTGCGCTCGGGCGTGGGCTCGTCTGGCGTGCTGTTCACGCTCGACACCGAGTCCGGCTTCCGCGACGTGGTGTTCGTCACCTCCAGCTTCGGCCTCGGCGAGATGGTCGTGCAGGGCGCGGTCAACCCCGACGAGTTCTACGTCTACAAGCCGACCCTGCAGGCCGGCAAGCCGGCGATCCTGCGCCGCTCGCTCGGCAGCAAGGCGATCCGCATGGTCTATTCGGACGTGCCCGGCGAGCGCGTCAGGACCGAGGACACCCCGGCCGAGCTGCGCGGCACCTTCTCGATCAGCGACGCCGACGTGCAGGAACTGGCCAAGCAGGCGCTGGTCATCGAGAAGCACTACGGCCGCCCGATGGACATCGAGTGGGCCAAGGACGGGGTCAGCGGCAAGCTGTTCGTCGTGCAGGCCCGCCCGGAGACGGTGAAGTCGCGTGGCCACGCCACCCAGATCGAGCGCTTCGCGCTCGACAAGCGTGGCCCGGTGCTGGCCGAGGGCCGCGCGATCGGCCAGAAGATCGGCGCCGGCACCGCGCGCGTGGTGCGCTCGCTGGACGACATGAACCGCGTGCAGCCCGGCGACGTGCTGGTCGCCGACATGACCGATCCGGACTGGGAGCCGGTGATGAAGCGCGCCGCGGCGATCGTCACCAACCGCGGCGGCCGGACGTGCCACGCCGCGATCATCGCGCGCGAGCTCGGCGTACCGGCCGTGGTCGGCACCGGCAACGCGCTGGAGCTGGTCCAGGACGGCCAGGAAGTCACGGTCAGCTGCGCCGAGGGCGACACCGGCTTCATCTACGAGGGGCTGCTGCCGTTCGAGCGCACCACCACCGACCTCGGCAACATGCCGCCGGCGCCGCTGAAGATCATGATGAACGTCGCCAATCCCGAGCGCGCGTTCGACTTCGGCCAGCTGCCCAACGCCGGCATCGGCCTGGCGCGCCTGGAGATGATCATCGCCGCGCACATCGGCATCCATCCCAATGCGCTGCTGGAATACGACAAGCAGGACGCGGAGACCAAGAAGAAGATCGATGCCAAGATCGCCGGCTATGCCGATCCGGTCAGCTTCTACGTCGACCGCCTGGCCGAGGGCATCGCCACCCTGACCGCCTCGGTCGCGCCGAATCCGGTGATCGTGCGCCTGTCGGACTTCAAGTCCAACGAGTACGCCAACCTGATCGGCGGCCCGCGCTACGAGCCGCACGAGGAGAACCCGATGATCGGCTTCCGCGGTGCGAGCCGCTACGTCGATCCATCGTTCGCGGGCGCGTTCGCGCTGGAGTGCAAGGCGGTGCTGCGCGTGCGCAACGAGATGGGCCTGGACAACCTCTGGGTGATGATCCCGTTCGTGCGCACGCTGGAGGAAGGCCGCAAGGTGGTCGAAACGCTGGCGGCCAATGGTCTGAAGCAGGGCGAGAACGGCCTGAAGATCATCATGATGTGCGAGGTGCCGTCCAACGCGCTGCTGGCCGACGAGTTCCTGGAGATCTTCGACGGCTTCTCGATCGGCTCCAACGACCTGACCCAGCTCTCACTCGGCCTGGACCGCGATTCCTCGATCGTCGCGCACCTGTTCGACGAGCGGAACCCGGCGGTCAAGAAGCTGCTGTCGATGGCGATCAAGGCCGCGCGCGCCAAGGGCAAGTACGTCGGCATCTGCGGCCAGGGCCCCTCGGACCACCCGGACCTGGCCGAGTGGCTGATGCAGGAAGGCATCGAGTCGGTCTCGCTCAACCCCGACACCGTGGTCGATACCTGGCTGCGCCTGGCCAAGCTCAAGGCCAGCGCCTGACATCGCGCTCGCTTCGGCGTCCTTGACCGGCCACATGCGAGCCCCGCCCTGCGGGGCTTCGCATTTCTCTGGAAAGTTGCCCCACCGAGGCCTTCAGGAAGTCCCCCCACCGCAGGAGCCCCGATATGACCCAGAACACCACGCCCGCCCTGCCCGCCACCGCGTCCTGGCTGCACGACGTCGACTGGCAGCGCATCTTCGAGACCTACGGGATACCCGCGCTGTCGGCGCTGCTGGTACTGCTGGTCGGCATCTGGCTGGCCAAGCGCGTCGCCAACGCGATACCGCGCGCAACAGGACGCGTCGGCGTGGACCCGATGCTGGGCAGCTTCCTGCGCAACATCGCCTATGTCGCCGCGCTGGTGATCGTGTTCATCCTGGCAATCAACACGCTCGGCGTGCCGGTCTCGCCGCTGCTGGCCGTGCTCGGCACCGCCGGCCTGGCGATTGGCCTGGCGCTGAAGGACTCGCTGTCCAACATCGCCTCCGGCGTGATGCTGGTGACGCTGCGCCCGTTCCATGTCGGCCATACCGTCAGCGTGGCCGGTCAGACCGGTACCGTACGCGAGGTCCGCATCTTCCAGACCGTGCTGGAAGGCGCCGACAAGCAGATCTTCACCATCCCCAACAACCTGATCACCGCCGCGGCCATCGTCAACCTGACCGCGCAATCCACGCGACGCATCGAACTGGTAGTCGGCATCGGCTATGGCGACGACATCCGCCTGGCACGCAAGGTCGCGCTGGAGGCGATGCACGCCGACGCGCGCATCCTCAAGGACCCGGAGCCGGACGTGGTGGTCTACGAGCTCGGCGACAACGCGGTGAACCTCGGCATCCGCTGCTTCGTGAAGACCCCCGATTGGTTCGGCACCAAGGTCGCGCTGCTGGAGCAGATCAAGCTCGGCTTCGACAGTGCCGGCGTCAACATCCCGTACCCGCAGCAAGACATGCACCTGTACCTGCACGGACAGGACGGCCAACCGCTCGCGCTGGATGCGCTGGTGCGCAACGCCAAGCGGGACTGACCCGCGCCGGCCTGGCATCAGCCTCCCGTACCTGCCTCATGTAGGAGCGACTTCAGTCGCGATGGGGCTTTCCCGCGAAAGCCCGATCGCGACTGAAGTCGCTCCTACGACAGGCGGTAAACGCCGCTCAGGCCGGGCGATCCCCGGAACCCGCCAGCTCGCCCATGAAGCGCCGGTAGTGGCGCAATTCGGCGATCGAGTCGTGCACGTCGCTCAGCGCGGTATGGCTGGAGGTCTTGGCCACGCCCTCCAGCACCGCCGGCGCCCAGCGGCGCGCCAGCTCCTTGAGCGTGGAGACGTCCAGGTTGCGGTAATGGAAATAACGCTCCAGGCGCGGCATCTGCCGGTGTAGGAAGCGCCGGTCCTGGCAGATCGAATTGCCACACATCGGTGACGCACCGGCCTTGATCCAGTCCTGCAGGAACGCAACAGTAGCCGCCTCCGCCTGGCCCAGCGTGACCTCGCTGTCGATCACCCGCTGCCACAGCCCGGAACGCCGGTGCTGGTTGCGGTTCCACTCGTCCATCGCCTCGAGCGTTGCCAGCGGATGGCTGATCGCGAATTCCGGCCCTTCCGCCAGCACGTTGAGTTGGGCGTCGGTGACGACCGTGGCGATCTCGATGATGGAATCGCGGTCGGTGTCGAGCCCGGTCATCTCCAGGTCGATCCAGATCAGTCGGTCGTTGCTCGCAGAATCATCAGCCATCGTATCGCCGGTAGTAGAAAATCGGGGAGCGATGATAACGCAGCGTCCGGCCGCGGCCGGGCACGCCCCACACGATCAGCCCGCGACAGGCGGCTTGCCGCGCTTGGCGCGGAAGTAGTTGGTCAAGCGCGTCCCCGCCGCATCGGCGAGCACCCCATGATCGACCCGCACCCGGTGGTTGTGGCGCGGATCGCCGACCAGGTCGAACACGCTACCGCAGGCGCCGGTCTTCGGATCGCTGGCCGCGTACACGATGCGCGCAATGCGCGCATGCACCATCGCCATCGCGCACATCGCGCACGGCTCGAGGGTGACGTAGAGCGTGCAGCCGACCAGCCGGTGGTTGCCGAGCCGGCGCCCGCCTTCGCGCAATGCCATGATCTCAGCATGCGCGCTGGGGTCGTGGCTGGCGATGTTGTAGTTCCAGCCCTCGCCGATCAGTTCTCCGCCGGCATCGACGAGCACCGCGCCGACCGGGATCTCGTCGAACTCGCGCTCGGCCCGCTCGGCCAGCGCCAGCGCATGGCGCATCCAGCGTTCGTCCTCGCCGGCCTGAGCCGGCAGGGTCGCCGCACTCACTGCGCGGCCCCGGCTTCCAGCTTGCGCACGAACTCCTCGAACACCGCCAATGTGGCCTCGCTGACATGGTGCTCGATGCCCTCCGCATCACGCCGCGCCGTGTCCTCGTCCACGCCCAGCGCGATCAGGAAGCGCTCCACGGTCTGGTGGCGCTGCCGGCTCGCCGCCGCCAGCGCCGCGCCGGCCTCGGTCAGGAACACGCCGCGGTACGGGCGCTGCACGACCCAGCCATCGCGGACCAGGCGCTTGAGCATCTTGGCCACCGTCGGCTGGGCCACGCCCAGGCGTGTGGCGATATCGACCTGCCGGGCTTCGCCGCCGTCCACCAGCAGGTCCGAGATCAGCTCGACATAGTCCTCGACCAACTCCATCCGATGCGCCTCGCGCACCTGCCGGAAGCTTTCCACGTGCAACTCCGCGTCGACGAGCGCCGGCGCCGCTGGTTCGGGTTTTTCGCTTCTGCCCACCCTCTGGTCCCGTATCCGATCCTGGCAACCGTGCCAATCCGCCTATTTTGGATCAGTCCGAGTCTCATTACGATTGGATTGCTGATGCTCACTAAATTAGCAAGTGCTATATAGTACCCGCCATGCCCGCCGAATCCGCGCCCCCTCCGAACTGGTCCCGCTCGGGCACGTCCCCGCCCAGCCTCGGCGAGATGAACGCCAGCGTCAGCGTCCCCAGCGGTGGGCACTGGTGGTTCCGCCTGCTGGCCTTCCTGGGCCCCGGCTACATGGTGTCGGTGGGCTACATGGATCCGGGCAACTGGGCCACCGATCTGAGCGGCGGCTCGCATTTCGGCTACCTGCTGCTGTCGGTGATCCTGCTGTCGAACCTGATGGCGGTCGTGCTGCAGGGACTGTCGGCGCGACTAGGCATCGCCACCGGCCGCGATCTGGCCCAGGCCTGTCGCGATCACTACTCGCGGCCGGTCAACATCGGGTTATGGCTGCTCTGCGAGAGCGCAATCATCGCCTGCGACCTCGCCGAGGTGATCGGCACAGCGATCGCGCTCAAACTGCTGTTCGGTATCCCGTTGGTTGCCGGCGCGATCATCACCGCGATCGACGTGGTACTGGTGCTGTACCTGATGAACCGAGGCTTCCGCGCACTGGAGGCCTTCGTCGTCGCCCTGCTGGCGGTGATCTTCGGCTGCTTCGTGCTGCAGATCGCGATGGCAGCCCCGCCGGTGCGCGAGGTGCTGGGCGGATTCATTCCGAGCGCGCAGATCGTCACCGACCCGCGGGCGCTGTACCTGGCGATCGGCATCGTCGGCGCGACGGTGATGCCGCACAACCTGTACCTGCACTCCTCGATCGTGCAGACCCGGGCCTATCCGCGTACCGACGAAGGCCGCCGCAGCGCGCTGCGCTGGGCGACGGCCGACAGCACCATCGCCCTGACCCTGGCACTGTTCATCAACGCGGCCATCCTGATCCTGGCCGCGTCGGTGTTCCATGCGCACGGGCGCACCGACGTGCAGGAGATCGAGCAGGCCTACGAGCTGCTGGCGCCGATGCTCGGCATCGGCCTGGCCTCGACCCTGTTCGCGGTCGCGCTGCTGGCCTCGGGGATCAACTCGACCGTCACCGCGACCCTGGCCGGGCAGATCGTGATGGAAGGCTTCCTGCGCCTGCGCATCCCGCCGTGGGCGCGCCGGCTGATCACCCGCGGCCTGGCCATCGTGCCGGTGGTGATCGTCACCGCGCTCTACGGCGAGCAAGGCACCGCGCGACTGCTGGTGTTCAGCCAGGTGCTGCTGTCGATGCAGCTGCCGTTCGCGGTGATCCCGCTGGTGCGCTTCGTGTCGGACCGCGCCAAGATGGGCGCGCTGGTCGCGCCGCGCTGGCTGGTGCGCATCGCCTGGGTGATCGCCGCGCTGATCGTCGTGCTCAACCTCAAGCTGATCGGCGACACCCTGCTGCACTAGCGGCCAGGTCCGCGGCCGCTCCGAGACCGCCGTCGCCCCACACGTGGATCAGGCGGAGCGACGGCCTCCGCTCGCAGGCGTTCGTGGCGCTAGCTGCCGGCGCTCAGCACGTCTTCCTGCTCCGCCGCCAGCTGCAGCCATGCCTGCGCGGCATGCGAGAGGAACGCCCCGCGACGCCACACCAGCGCCATGTGCCAGGCCAGGTCCTGCTCCTCCAGCGGCAGGGTGACGACCTGCGGGTTGGGCCGGCGCAACGCGATCATCCTCGGCAGCATCGCCAGTCCCATGCCGGCGGCGACCAGGGCGACGATGAAGTCGATCTGCCCGCTGCGCGCCGCCTCCTGCGGGGTGAAGCCGTGCTGCCGGCAGGCATCGATGATCCTGCGGTTGAACATGAAGCCCTTGTCGAACAGGATGAACGGCGTATCCCCAAGCATCTCCAGCCGCAACGAGGACTGGCCGGCCAGCGGATGCTGCTTCGGCAGCAGCACCATCAGCGGTTCGCGCCGCACCGATTGCCACTCGAAGTCCTCCGAGACCGGCAGCAGGCTGCCGGCCAGCTCGACCTCGCCGGCACGCAGGCTGTCTTCCAGGGCCTGGCTGCCCTGCTCCAGCACCTTCAGGTCGATCTGCGGATAACGCTCGCGATAGATCGCGAACAGCGGCGCGAACAACACGTCGCTGCCCAATGGCGGCAGACCGATGTGCAGCTCGCCACGCTTGAGACCACGCAATTCCTCAAGCTCGGCCAGTAGGTTGTCGCGCTCCCCGAGCAACACCAGTGCGCGCCGATAGACGATCTCGCCGGCCTGGGTCAGACGGATGCCCTGGCGCGACCGGTCGACCAGCACCAGCCCCAGCTCGTCCTCCAGCTGCCGGATCGACTTGCTGACCGTCGGCTGGGTGGCGAACAGCGATTGCGCCGCGGCGGAAAATCCGCCCCGGCGCACGACTTCGACCAAGACCCGCAACTGCCTGATATCCATGCTTTATTCGAATGAATGAAGTTCGAAGAATGCATTTTACTCATGCACTGCTCCCCAGGACCACACGAGACCCCCCGGACGATTGGACCAGCCACAGCATGGAATTGCCGCGCGCGAGCTAAGGAATAATAAATTATTTGCAAAACAAAACCATTCGTGTTAAATATTCAAAAAGGACGCTACTGCCTGTCCCAGGACGACCGCCCACTCCGCTCGCCCCCGTCAGTGAGACACCCATGATCCGAACGTCACCCATCTCTGATTGGCGCTGGCGATTTCTCGCATCCCGATATGGCCGGACCACCATATCGCCGTTATTTGGGCTGCTTTTGCCTGCACGTACTCTCCCGCGCAACAAAATCCGGCGGCAGCCAGCCCCCCCCTCCTCGAGGACTGGCCCCTGACCGATCACCGCCCACTTCATCGACCAGGATGGGTCCGCCTGTATTGATCCGAACCTGGCCATCGCCGCAGCCGCCCTTCCCGGCTCCACCACGAAAACAATCTGGAGACACCAAAGTGGAACGTCATTGTCCAAACCAATCCCAACACGCAGCCCGGCTGCGCGGCGAGCGCAAGCTCAGGATCCAAATGCTGGCCCTGACCATCGGCGCCATCTTGGGCTGCCAGGGGATGGCACATGCAGATGAGACCTCCCCAGCGGACTCGGAAAGCGGCACCGATTCGAGCCAGGTACGGACGTTGAAGTCCGTATCGGTATCGGCCGATCGGGCCACGGAGAAGAGCGCCACTGGCGCACTCGGCAGCAAGTCCGATCTGGACACGCCGTTCTCCACCGCAAGCAAGAGTTCCCTGGAGATCGAGAAGCTGCAGGCAGCCTCGCTTGCCGAACTGTTCCAGAGCGACTCCAGCATTACCCGCAGCGGCAGTGACTACAACGGCTACGCGACCCGGGGCCTGACCCTGCGCGGATTGCCGCTGGACATATACAGCAGCATGAAGATCGATGGCCTGCCCGGCGGCTTTCTCTATGGCGTCAACCTGCCACTGGAAGACATGGACCAGGTGCAGGTACTCAAGGGCGCAGCCGGCTTCATGTACGGCTTCAGCGCTCCCGGCGGCATCGTCAACTACACGCTGAAGAAACCCACCGACAGCACGTTCCTCAGCTTCGATGTCGGCTACCGCTCCTCCAACCTGTACAGCCAACACCTGGATGCGGGCGGGCGCCTGTTCGGCGACGGCCTGATCGGCTATCGCCTGAACCTCTCCCGCGAGGAAGGCACCAGCTATACCGGCAGCGGGGTCAACCGCAAGGCGATGTCGCTGACGCTCGACGGCAAGCTCTCGTCGAACCTGAGCTGGAGCGCCAGCCTGCTCGCCCAGGAGCGCAACATCGACCATCCGACCCAGATCTTCTACACCAGCAAGTACACCGCCAGCGTCCTGCCCAAGGCGCTTGATGGGTCGTCCAACTGGAGCGCCGACCAGGACCGCAACGACACCAAGTTCTTCTATGCGACGGCCGGGCTGAAATGGACGATCAACGAACGCTGGAACCTGCGTCTGGACGCCTCCCGAGCCCACACGAACTATCGGCTCAGCCAGGAATACCTGTACCTGACCACCAAGAGTGGCGGCTATCTCGACTACACCTTCGACGGCCTCGACACCGCCACCGACGAGTACGGGCAGGCCCTGCTGGAAGGCAGTTTCGAGACCGGAGCACTCAGCCACAACATCGTTGCCGGCGTTTCGCGCCTGCATCGCGGCCTTGATTTTGGTGGTTCGAACTATTCGCCCGGCTCGGTATCGCGGGCATCCGGCAACCTCTACGATCCGACGCAGATCAGCTGGAGCCCGATCACCGGGGACCCCAATGCCTATCGCGTGGAGACCACCAACCAGACCGCAGGCTTCCTGAGCGACACGATCGACTTCCTCGATGCATGGTCGCTGCTGGCTGGCTGGCGCTACAACAACTACCAGGACATCAGCATCAAGAGCTACACCGGCGATGGCGCCGGCCATTTGTCGAACATCACCTATTCCAAATACGGGAAGGAAGTCGTAACCCCAACCTATGCCCTGCTTTACAAGCCTGCCCCGGGACATACCCTCTATGCCAGCTATGTGGAGTCGCTGGAACAGGGCAGCACGGTCGGCAGTTCCTACGCCAACTATGGCGAAACCCTCGCACCGCTGGTGAGCAAGCAGTATGAGCTTGGCTACAAGGCGGAGAAAGGAGCCTGGAATGCCGCGGCGGCGATATTCCGGGTCGAGCGTGGCGCCGAGTACGCCAATGCGCAGAATTACTACGTCCAGGATGGCCTGATCCGCTACGACGGTGGCGAAATCTCCGCCGATCGCGCGATCACCGACTCGGTACGCCTGGGCGGGTCAGTGACCTACCTCAACGCACGCTACGTGGAAACCGGCACCGCCTGGCTGATCGGCAAGGCACCGGCCGGCATCAATAACCTGGTCGCCGCTGCCAACATCGACTACCGGCCAGCCTTTGCCCCGCGCTGGTCGTTCTATGCAAACGCACGCTATGTCAGCAAGGGCGTCGCCGCCAACAATTCGACCTACCAGATCGTGGTGAAGGCCCCCGCCTACCACCTCGTCGACATCGGAACGGGTTATCAGATGGATCTCGGCGCCCACCGGCTCAGCTTCCATCTGGGCATAAACAACCTGTTCAACGAGCATTACTGGCAGGTGGGCTCGAGTTCGCTTGCACTCGGTGCGCCACGCGTGTACTCGTTCAACGTCAAATACGATTGGTAACGAAGCCCTGCTGACGCGTACCAGCATGCCAATGGCTCCCACATCGAGCCATTGGCCATAGGGGACGTGGCGGTGAAATCCGCCACGTCTTTTCCGTATAAAAATTGAAGCAGTCTCGACCACTTGCTGCTTCACGGACGGCGTCAGCGTTTTCTGTTTGCTTGGGATGCTCGCCGCAAACTCTGCGGAGACTGCCCAAACAGTCGAATGAACGCCCGCCGCATTGTCTCCGGGCTGGTAAATCCTGCAGACTCTCCAATCCCCTCCAAAGGCAACAGCGTCTGCTCTACATCTCCCCGTGCCACCTCGGCCCGGAGACGCTCGATCGCACGAGCAGGGCTTTCGCCCGTCTCGCTACGGAATAGCCGCCTGAACTGTCTTTCGGACAGCGCGGCAATCTCGGCCAAACGAGTAACACTGAGGTCTTCGGCCAGGTGTTCCCGCGCATACAAAAGAGTTTTCTGAATTCTGTCAGCGCCTGCCTCCAGTTCCAGCAGGGCGGAAAACTGTTTTTGCCCGCCTTGCCGTCGGTGATACAGAACCAGTTCCCGCGCAACGGCGTGGCAGATTTTGGGACCGCAGTCTTCCTCTATCAGTGCGAGAGCCAGGTCAATGCCTGCGGTAATACCGGCAGAGGTCCATACAGAACCATCCTGTATGAAGATAGGGTCTGCTTCCACTCGCACTTCCGGGTAGGTTTTCTGCAGCATACAGGTGTGATTCCAGTGTGTCGTTGCTCTTCTCCCGTTCAGCAACCCAGCCCCCGCCAGAAGGAAAGCCCCCGTGCAGACACTCGCCATACGGCGACTTCTAACGGCCAGGGACTGTATGAGGGCGACATGGCCTGGATCGACTGTCACGACCGGGGCTCCGTGGCCTCCAGCGATCACTATTGTATCGAGCGCATAGTCCCCCACAGCATGCGTTGCCACGGTTACTCCTGAACTGCTGCGAACCATCCCACCATGCTGTGAAATGGCCAGCAAGCTGTATTTTTCACGCTTCAAATGAAAGTTGGCGATCTCGAAAGCCGCCAGTGGCCCCGTCATATCAAGAATTTGGAACTTTTCAAAAACCAAAAAACCAACTGAAATTTTCATCGGAGTCGCTAGCCTCATGGCCGGATAGTAGGGAAAAACGTCCTTTGCGGAATCGGTATGCACCAATACAATCTCCGCCAAGGATCAACCCATTGTTAAGCCGGCTTTTGACAACTGAGCGAGGACCCCTGCACGGGTGAAGCTCAAAGACTCGATGATTAATTTAAATTGATTTTTTCCGATGGAGTCAATGGTGACCATGGATGAGGAAATTCCTGGACCTCGCAGGAGGTCGCTATATGCAACACCTCAGCATGTGTCTTCTCTGACAGAAATGGATTGGGTCACCGCCTTACAGAATTCTTTAGCACAGGGACGAGCGCGTCTGCTGATGCAAGCTATTATCAGAAATGAGGATATCGCTGAAGATCGAAAAAATGTACTCTACAACGAAGCCATTTTATGGGTGGATACATTACCTTCAGAGCCCGACTTATCCCCGGATCAGTTGATCCCTTTACTTGAATGCCAGGGATTGATCACGGAACTTGATTACTTGGTCATAAGTGAAACCATCTCCGCCTTGGAGGAAGACCACAACATTCGACTGGGTTGCAATATATCCGCATGGAACTTCTCGGATAAGTGCAGCTGGTGGGAACGTGTATATGCGCGTTTACGCGACCAGCCCACAGTTGCAAAGCGACTGACGCTGGAGATCACCAAAACCGCGCCTATTCCGGATTTTGACGAAGCCATCGCGCTGATCCGTCAATTGCAGGCGCTGAATTGTTCCATTGCCATTGATGTCTTTGGACGTGGTTACACGCGGCTGGATTTCGTGCGTAGGATCAGGCCAGACGTCATCAAAATCAGTGGAGATGTGGTTCAGGATGTTGACAGCGAACGCGCTGCGACAGAACTTCGGCATCTTGTAAATCTGGCCAGCATGCTTACTGAGAATGTCGTGATTGAGGGCATTGGGAGCAAAGAAAAAAAAGCCATGGCAATCGCTGCGGGGGCAGTTTGGTTGCAGGGCTCTGCAGTTTTACCCCCTGCTGTGCCTCGCTTCCCCATCACGCTGAATACCCAGGCCTAGGCGGTCCCTCCTATCTGAAATCCGATCCACACACTGTCGGAACTCCAATTTCAATTATCGTGGAAGGGAGCCATTATGGATAAAAATTAAATTTCACCCCTTGGTATTTTCATGCCGTGTGGCCAAGTGCCTTACTGCGAGCACAGCCGCGCAAAACAATTTATCTTTGTTTCGGATACAGGATTTATAATATGAAGAAGATTTCTCTCGCCCTGCTGACCCTGGCCATTGCTGCCGCACCGGCCTATGCCGCCAACACCATCACCTTCCAGGGTGAAGTGTCCGAGCAGACCTGCGAAGTGACCGTCAACGGCACCGCTTCCTCGCCCATCGTGCTGCTGCCGACCGTCAGCACCACGGATCTGGCCGCTTCGGGCGACACCGCCGGCCAAACCCCGTTTGAAGTCGGCGTGACCGGCTGCACCGCCGCCACGACGGCCACCACCATCACCACCGTGTTCGTCGGCAACAACGTGGCCGACACGGGCAATCTCACCAACACGGGCACTGCCACTAACGTCGAAGTGCAGGTCCTGGATACGGCGTCTGCGGTCATCGACTTCAGCTCCACCTACGAAGGCGATGCGGACATCACGCTGGCCGCGGGCGACACGGCCGCCTCGGCGACCTACAACGTCCAGTACTACGCCACCGGCGCCTCCACGGCCGGCACGGTGTCGGCTTCCCTGCAGTACGCGGTGAGCTACCTGTAAGCCTTTGCAGGTTCTGGCGGCGCACCGGCGGTTTCGCGGTGCGCCGTCATTTCGAGAAATGCTCCTGACTGGACGGGTGGAGAGGGGAATAATGCAAGGCCTTATCTCGGCAGCACGCACGCTGCTTTTTCTGTTGATCCTGATGCCAATCTGTTCATGGGCCAGTGTGACCATGACCGGCAATCGCATCATTTACCCGGCCTCGGCCACGACTGTCGACGTGCAGCTGAGCAACAAGGACGCGCTGCCCTACGTCATGCAGTGCTGGTTCGACGACGGCGATACAGAGTCAACGCCGCAAACCGGCAAAGCCCCCTTCCTCGTCACCCCGCCCATGTTCCGCATCGCGCCCCAGTCGGGGCAAGTCCTGCGGATTGCCTATAGCGGCGACAAAACGGCGCTGCCCACGGATCGGGAATCCGTCTTCTATTTCAATTTCCTGCAGATTCCGCCCAACCGGGCCTCGGCCGAAAACAACGGCAAGAACAATCTGCTGCTGGTGCTGCTGCGCAATCGGGTCAAGGTGTTCTATCGCCCTGATGGCCTGGGCAAGCCGGTGCGGCAGGTGGCATCGCTCGATATTTCCCTCAAGCACGAAGCCGCCCAGGGCGCCGCGGTCACGCTGGGCAATACGCACCCGTGGTTCGCCTCGGTGGCCAGCGTCGTGCTGAGCCAGGACGGCAAACAGTGGGCGTCGCGCGAGACGGACATGATCTCGCCCTTTGCCCAGCGCGCCTGGCAATTTCCTGACGCGAAACTGGTGGCGGGGCGTCCCGTCAAGGTCAAGGTCACGGTCGTCAACGATCAAGGCGCGATGGAGAGCCATGAATATGTCCTTGCAGTCTGATCGCCGACGGGCAAGCCGTCCACGTTTCTCTCGCAGCCTCCTGGCCGTCGCGATCGCCGCCAGTTGCGGCATCGACGTCCATGCCACCTCCGCCGACACAGCGGACTGGCACTTCGACCCCAGCCTGTTGGCCGGCGCTACCTATGGCGTGCAGATCGACAAGTTCAACACGGTCACGCCGAACGGCGACGCGCAGCCCGAAGCCGGTCAGATGGCGCTCGATGTCGAGCTGAACGGCACGCTGGTGGCGACCTCGCACGTGATCCGCTTCGCCGACGACGACCAGGGGCAAGTCCAGCCCTGCATGGATGAGGCCCTGCTGAATCTGTTGCAGATTCGCCGCAGCGACATCGCCCCAGTGACGGCCGGCACGGTGTGCCTGCCGTTCCCGACACTCGGGCTTGGCGGCAGCTGGCGCTACGAGCCGGCGCGACTGCGCCTGAACTTCGTGATTCCGCAGAAACACCTGCTGCGCATGCCCAAGGGCTTCATTCCCCAAGCGGAATGGGACCCCGGCATCACCGCGCTGTGGCTGCGGCATAACAGCAACTACTACCGTTCGAGCTACAGCGGACGCACGTATCAAAACGCCTGGAGCCTGCTCAACAGCGGCATCAACGTCGGCCTCTGGCAATTCCGCAACCAGTCCAGCGCACGCTATCTGAAACGCGCGGGCGAAGGCGGCGAATGGCACTGGCAAAACACCCGCACCTGGGTGACCCGCCCCCTGCCGTCGCTCGAAAGCCAGTTGACGCTCGGTGACGCCTACAGCGACTCGGGCCTGTTCGGAAGCCTGTCCTATCGCGGCGTCAAGCTCTCGACCGACAAGCGCATGTGGCCCCAGGGCCGGCTCGGCTATGCGCCGACGGTGCAAGGCGTGGCGACGACCCCCTCGCACGTCATCGTGCGCCAGCAGGGCAAGGTCATTTATGAAACGACGGTGGCGCCGGGCGGATTCGTCATCGACGACCTCTACGACACGCGCAACAAGGGCGACCTGGATGTCGACGTGGTCGGCAGCGACGGCGTGACCCACAGTTTCAGCGTCCCCTATTCGCAAATCGCCGATTCGATGCGCCCCGGGGCTTCGAGCTATGCGCTGGGTGCCGGGCAGGTGCGCGGGTTCTCCGGCATCAACGACCATTATGCCGAAGCCACTTACCAGCTCGGCTTGAGCAACCAGTTGACCGCCAACACCGGGCTGCGGCTTGGCGAAAATTACGCGGCCTTGCTTGGCGGCGGCGTCTGGGGATCGGAATTGGGCGCATTCGGCCTGAACGCGACCTGGTCGCATGCCACGCTCGCCGATGACAGCAAGAGCCAGGGCTGGCGTGCCGAGGCCAGCTACAGCAAGGTGTTCGACACCGGCACCAACCTGGTCCTGGCCGCCTATCGCTTCTCGACCGAAGGGTTCCGCGACCTGCAGGACGTGCTGGGTGAGCGCGAAGCCGCACGCCGCGGCTACGTCTACAGCTCGTACACGCTCCAGCAACGCAACCGCCTGGCGGCCTCCCTCAACCAGAACATGGGTCAGTGGGGAACGATTTCAGTGAATGCCAGCACCGCCGACTATTACGCCAACCGCGCACGCCAGACCCAGTTCCAGCTGGGTTACACCAAGTCCTGGCGCGACGTGACGCTCAACGTCACCGCATCGAGGCAGCTCGTCAGGAACGACACGACGTCCTACTACTTCGGCTACGACGTGCTCTCCGGCAGCACCAGCAACCTGACCGGCAGCCACAACGAGAACACGGCGTTCATCTCGCTGACCTTCCCGCTGGAGTCGGGGCGCAACCACTCCACGGCGACCGTCAGCGCCAGCCGCTCGCGCTATGCCAACAGCACCAACGTGTCGTGGGCCGGCACGGCGGGCGAGGATCGCTCGCTATCCTGGTCCGTCAACGGCACGCGGGACCGCTACCGCGGCGATTATGCGGATTACAACAGCAGCAACTGGGGCGGCTCGCTGCAGGGCAATACGCCGTATGGGGCCTGGCGCACCAGCTATGCCCAGGGCAGCGACACGCGCCAGTACAGCCTGGGCGGCAGCGGCACCCTGGTCGCACACGAAGGCGGAGTCACGCTGGGGCCGTGGAGTGGCGACACCTTCGCGCTGGTGAAGGCCGAGGGCGCCCAAGGCGCCTCGATCCAGAACGGCCGAGGGGCCACCATCGGCCGCTCGGGCTATGCGCTGCTGCCTGCGCTGACCCCGTATCGCTACAACACCGTCGCGCTGGACACCGGCCGCATGAGCCTGGATGCCGAACTCGTCTCCAGCAGCCAGCGCGTCGTGCCTTATGCGGGAGCCTTGCTCGGGCTTCGCTTCGAAACCATCCACGGGCGCGCCGCCCTGATTACCACCCAACTGCCCGACGGCACCCAGCCGCCCATGGGCGCGGACGTTTTCGACGCACAAGGCACTTCGCTGGGACTGGTCGGCCAGGGCGGACAGATCTACGCCCGCTTGCCCGCCGACCAGGGCCTACTGCGGGTGCAGTGGGGCGATGGCGCCGATGAACAGTGCCGTGTGAGTTGGGATATCGCCCAGCAGCCGGCCGGCGGCATCGTCAACGTGAACCTGCCTTGCACCAAGGACTGATCCATGAAAGCCCTCCTTTTTTTACTGACGTGCGCGTTCTCCGTCCCGGCGCTGGCTCAAAGCTGCATCCGGGTCGAGTCGACGAGTTTGCTTTCGACAGCCGCCATCAGTGCCGGCTATACCGCCACCAGTTGGACCGGCTCGCATGACACCTATGACGGTGCCACGGGATTGCCGCACACCATCACGCTGAGCAACTCCTCCTCCTTCCAGCCGTCGGGCACCTTGCTGGCCAGTACGACGGTCAACTTCCTGACGGGCGCTACCTCCAAGGCCTACAGCGCCAATCAGGTTCTGTTTCGCTGCGACGCCAGCCTCGAAGGCACTCTTTACGAGTATTACTCGACCAACGGCGACAACGCCTATACCGGCCAGTGGGCGGCCAGCGAAGTCGACGGGGCTTATTACACCTGGGTGCGCAACGTGGCCTCCCGCCTGACCAACAACACGACGGGCGAGTATTACAGCCGTTACTGGAAACGCAGGACCTTGGAGAGCAGTGATCTGTACAACGACGGCACGTATATCTATGTTCCGGCCAGCGCGTTCAGCAGTGCGACGCTGGAGCTCTTTAAGATCACGGACACCAGCTATTATAGTAACTCTGCGGTTAGATATACGTGGGCTTATACCCAGCCTCTGGGGTATATCGCTTTTCAGGGTGGCGGATTGAGTTCAGCGCTGACCATAGGGGCTGATCATTTGACGAACTACGACGGTTGGTATGCCTATTGGCCTGGAGCGTGGGGGCTGGTCAACAGTGCCGTGACCTTTGTCCGGGGTGCTATTTGCGAAGTCGAGGACTATCCCTCCACGGTCTCCCTACCCACCATCTCCGCGCCCGAACTGGAGAGCGGCGGCAGTGCCCAGGCCAGCTTTGCCGTCACGCTGAGCTGCGAATCCACGGCCACGTCCGGCACGGCATCGAGTTCGAGCAGTCCTGTCGTCGCCATGGGTTTCCTGGTCAACAACGCAACGGCGGTGACGCAAGCCCAGACCCTGGGCTTGACCAGCGGCACCAACGGCCTGACGACCTTGCTCGACAGCAACTATGGCGCCAGCGGCGCCGCCTCGGGGGTCGGCATCAAGATCTACAGCGACCTGTCGGGTGACGCCATCAACCTCCTGAGCACCACCTACACGGCCGGCGCGGGCAGCGGCTACACCGGGAACACCAACGGCTGGTACGGCTACCAGGACCTGACGCAGAGCAGCGGCACCGACAGCAGCGGCAACGCCCTGTGGACGGGCAACTTCACGGCCTCTCTCGAAAAAATCTCCGGTGAAACGGTCACGGCGGGCACAGTCAATGCGCAACTCCAAGTTCTGGTCAGCCTCCAGTAACTGGCTGCTGGCGGGTCTCGTCCTGGCGGTGCTGGGTGCGCCGGCGCAGGCCGTGGTCAATGTCGACCGCACGCGCGTGGTGATGAACCGCGATGCCCGGACGGTGACGGTGAATCTGGTCAACGCCTCCGCCGCCCAGCCCGCGCTGGTGCAGCTGTGGATCGACGACGGCGACCCCATGGCCCCGCCGGAAAAGATCAAGAGTCCGCTGGTCGTCTTGCCCCCGATGTTCCGCATGGAGCCCAGCGCACAGCGCAATGTCCGCCTGACCCTGGCGGACGAGGCCGCGCTGCCCACCGACCGGGAAAGCGCGTTCTGGCTCAACATCTACCAGATCCCGCCCACCGCGCAGCCCCAGCCAGGCGAGCGCCGCGTCGTCCTGCCGCTGCGCCTGCGGATCAAGGTCTTCGTGCGCCGCGGTGCGCTGGAGCCACCGCAGGAGCAGGATGCCGCGCGGCTGACGTTCACGCGCGTGGCCGAAGGTATTCGGATCCAGAACCCCACGCCCTGGCACATGACAGTCAGCAGCTTGCGCATCGGCGACAACCCGCTCGGCGGCGGCATGGTGCCGCCTTTTGGCGAGATCGTGCTGGCGGCAACCCAGGAACTGCCTGCCAGCGGCACGCTCGCCTACGAAGTGCTCAACGATCTGGGCAACCCCTGGCTGCAGCACAAGGAATGGGGAAACTGACCGAGCCCCGTGGCGCCCACCTTCCCCATGAGTGACCATCCTCGAAGTCAAGCATCATGCAGCGATTGACCCCAAGGTTTTCCTGGACGGGCCGTGGCGTTGCACATGGTCAGGAGGCTGCACATGCGGGTCCAGAACGACCTTGGAGAGCTTGCCGGCGGCTTTCAGGCGTTCGTAGAAGACCTTGATGGCGGGGTTCTAGCGAATGGCCGTCAAGGCGGCCATGTAGACTCGCAGCATCCCCCTGGCCACGTCGGCGGCGCTTACCACGACCAGAGTCGTTGACCATGGACTACCCCACCCAATGCTGCGATCTCGCGTCGATTTCTCGGCTCACTCCCACTCGATCGTCGCCGGCGGTTTTCCCGAGATGTCGTAGACCACCCGCGATACACCGCGTAGCTCGTTGATGATGCGATTACTCACGGTGCCGAGGAACTCATACGGTAGGTGCGCCCAGTGCGCGGTCATGAAGTCGATGGTCTCCACCGCGCGCAGCGCGATCACCCACTCGTAGGCACGCGCGTCGCCAACCACGCCGACCGACTTGACCGGCAGGAACACCGCGAAGGCCTGGCTGGTCTTGTCGTACAGGTCGGCCTTGCGCAGCTCGTCGATGAAGATCGCGTCGGCCTTGGCCAGCAGCTCGGCGTACTCGGGCCTGACCTCGCCGAGGATGCGCACGCCCAGGCCCGGGCCCGGGAACGGATGCCGGTAGACCATCGTGCGCGGCAGGCCCAGCTCCACGCCCAGGCGTCGCACCTCGTCCTTGAACAGCTCGCGCAACGGCTCGACCAGGCCCAGCTTCATGTGCTCGGGCAGGCCGCCGACGTTGTGGTGGCTCTTGATGACGTGCGCCTTGCCGGTCTTGCTGCCGGCCGACTCGATCACGTCCGGGTAGATAGTGCCCTGCGCCAGCCACTTCGCATTCTTCAGCTTGCCCGACTCTTCCTCGAAGATCTCGACGAACAGGTTGCCGATGATCTTGCGCTTGGCCTCGGGGTCGGCCACACCCTCCAGGGCCTTGAAATAGCGCTCGGCGGCGTTGACCCGCACCACCTTCACGCCCATGTGCTCGGCGAACATCGCCATCACCTGGTCGCCTTCCTGCCAGCGCAGCAGGCCGGTATCGACGAACACGCAGGTCAGCTGCTCGCCGATCGCCTTGTGCAGCAGCGCGGCGACCACCGAGGAATCCACGCCGCCGGACAGGCCCAGAATCACCTCGTCGCCGCCGACCTGCTCGCGCACGCGCGCGACCTGGTCGTCGATGATGTTGGCTGCGGTCCACAGGGTCTTACAGCCGCAGATGTCGACCACGAAGCGGCGCAGCAGCGCCTGCCCCTGCAGCGTGTGGGTCACTTCCGGATGGAACTGCACGCCGTACCAGCGCTTGTCCTCGTTGGACATCGCGGCCACCGGGATGCGGTCGGTGGTGGCGGTGATGGTGAAGCCCGGCGGCGCCCTGGAAACATGGTCGCCATGGCTCATCCAGACATTCAGGCGCGCCTCGCCGGCGTGGTCGCTCAAGCCGCGCAGCAGTGCGTCGGGCGCCACCACGCTCACCTCGGCATGGCCGAACTCGCGCTGGTCCGCCGCCTCGGTGGCACCGCCCAGCTGCGCGGCCAGGGTCTGCATGCCGTAGCAGATGCCCAGGACCGGCAGGCCGCTGTCGAATACCTGCTGCGGCGCCGCCGGCGCGCCCGGCAGCGTGGTCGATTCGGGGCCACCGGACAGGATGATGCCCTTGGCTCCGAACTTCTCGATCTCGGCCGGATCATGGTCCCAGGCCCAGATCTCGCAGTACACGCCGGCCTCGCGGATGCGCCGCGCGATCAGCTGGGTGTACTGCGCGCCGAAGTCGAGGATGAGGATCTTGTCGCTGTGGATGTTGGTCATGGCGCCCGAGACAGTGCAGAAAAAAGAAAGCGGATACGAAAAGAGGGACACGCGAACGTCTCCCTCTTGGCGTGTGGACTTGATCAGCCCATTCTGTAGTTCGGTGGCTCCTTGGTGATCTGCACGTCGTGGACGTGGCTCTCGCGCTGGCCGGCACCGGTGATCTTCACGAACTTCGGCTGCTTGCGCATCTCCTCGATGGTCGCACAGCCGACGTAGCCCATCGTCGCGCGCAGGCCACCCACCAGCTGGTGGACGATGCCGCCGACCGGGCCGCGGTATGGCACGCGTCCCTCGATGCCTTCCGGCACCAGCTTGTCGGCGTCGGAGGCGTCCTGGAAATAGCGATCCTTGGAGCCCTTCTCCATCGCCGCCAGCGAGCCCATGCCGCGGTAGCTCTTGTAGCTGCGGCCCTGGAACAGCTCGACCTCGCCCGGGGCCTCCTCGGTGCCGGCGAACAGGCCGCCGATCATCACCGTGGAGGCGCCGGCGACCAGCGCCTTGCCGATGTCGCCGGAGTAGCGGATGCCGCCATCGGCGATCAGCGGGATGCGGTCCTGCAGCGCCTCGGCGACCATGTCGACCGCGGTGATCTGCGGCACGCCCACGCCCGCGACCACGCGCGTGGTGCAGATCGAGCCAGGGCCCACGCCGACCTTGACCGCGTCGGCGCCAGCGTCCATCAGCGCCAGCGCGGCGTCGCCGGTGACGATGTTGCCGCCGATCACCTGCAGCTGCGGGAAGGTCTTCTTGACCCACGCCACGCGCTCGATCACACCCTGCGAATGGCCGTGCGCGGTATCCACGATCACCACGTCCACGCCGGCCGCGGCCAGTGCCTCGACGCGCTGCTCGGTGTCGCCACCGACGCCGACCGCCGCGCCGACCAGCAGCCGGGTCGTGAGGTCCTTGGCCGCATTCGGGTAATCGGACTTCTTCTGGATGTCCTTGACCGTAATCAGGCCGCGCAGCTCGAACGCGTCGTTGACCACCAGGACCTTCTCGATGCGGTTCCGGTGCAGCAGCTGCAGCACCTCGTTCGCCTCGGCGCCCTCCTTGACCGTGATCAGCCGATCCTTCTTGGTCATGATGTGGCGGACCGGGTCGTCCAGCTCGGTCTCGAAGCGCATGTCGCGGTGGGTGACGATGCCGACCAGCCGGCCACCATCGACCACCGGCACGCCGGAGATGTTGCGTGCGCGGGTCAGCGCCAGCACCTCGCGGATCGAGGTCTCCGGGCCGACCGTGATCGGGTCGCGGATCACGCCGGACTCGTACTTCTTGACCTTGGCCACTTCCGCCGCCTGCTGCTCGACGGTCAGGTTCTTGTGGACGATGCCGATGCCGCCCAGCTGCGCCATCGCGATCGCGAGGCGGGCCTCGGTCACCGTATCCATCGCCGCCGAGACGATCGGCAGCTTGAGCGTGAGATCGCGGGTCAGCCGGGTTTCCAGGCTGACGTCCTTGGGCAGGACGGTCGAGTGGGCGGGGACGAGCGAAACGTCGTCGTAGGTGAGAGCTTCAGCCTGGATGCGCAGCATCGGCGGACCCGAGAGTTTTGGGGAAGCGCGACATTTTACCCTATCGCCCTGGCTTTGGGCGATGGCTTCAGCCGCCTGCGGCAGCCGACCGCCCCCTACCATCCGAAGAAAGGAGCCCCCGGAGTCCGGGGGCGGCCGCAAAGCGGCGGGGGTATGGAGGCTTATGAGCCGGGGCCCGCGGTTTGCGAAGCAAATCGTGGGGCGTCAGCGCGAATGCGCCGACACGCCCCCCTCGGCCGCCTCGATCGTGTTCTGCATCAGCGTGGCGACCGTCATCGGCCCTACCCCGCCCGGCACCGGTGTGATCCAGCTGGCGCGTTGCGCCGCCGCTTCGAAACCGACGTCGCCGACCAGCCGGCCATCCTCCAGCCGGTTGATGCCCACGTCGATCACCACCGCGCCGGGCTTGATCCATTCGCCAGGGATCAGCCCGGGCCGTCCCACCGCCACCACCAGGATGTCGGCATTGCGCACGTTCGCCTCCAGCACTTCCGGCGGCGTGAACTTGTGACAGCTGGTCACGGTGCAGCCAGCGATCAGCAGCTCAAGCCCCATCGGCCGGCCGACGTGGTTGCTGACCCCGACGATGGTGGCGTTGCGGCCGCGCACCGGCTGGTCGGTATGGCTGAGCAGGGTCATGATGCCGCGCGGCGTGCACGGGCGCAGGCCGAACTCGCGCAGCGCGAGGTGACCGACGTTCTGCGGGTGGAAGCCGTCCACGTCCTTGCGCGGGTCGATGCGCTGGATCAGCCGGTTGGCGTCGGGGATGCCCGGCAGCGGCAGCTGGATCAGGATCCCGTGGATCTTCGGGTCGGCATTCAGCCGATCGATCAGTGCCGCCAGTTCGGACTCCCCGGTGCCCTCCGGCAGGTCGTAGTCGAACGCCTCGATGCCGACCTTCTCGGCCGCTCGCCGCTTGTTGCGCACATACACCGCCGACGCCGGATCGCCGCCCACCAGCACCACCGCGAGCCCAGGCCGCGGCTTGCCCTCCGCAATCCGCGCGTCCACACGGACCTTCAGTTCATCCAGCAACTCCTCGGCGATACGCCGGCCATCGAGGATGCGGGCAGAGGACGAAAGGTCGGAAGCGTCGGCGGTCATCGTGCGGCGGCCAGGTAACGGGCCCTCCATTGTCCTCGATTCCGCCATGGCCGACGATACCGAGCATGCGGAATCGCCGATCATGCCTTCGCGGGCGCGCCCTTCTTCGCAACGGGCTCCTCCACCCAGACATTGGAAACACAGCCCTTTCGACAGGAAAGTCGCGCTCGCACCGCACGCGGACGGAAATCGCGCCGGGCCTCCGCTATTCGGCGTCCTACGCGACCGGGATATCCGGGCTCAGGGTGCGGCTCTCGCGCCTGGGCGTGGTGAACGGCGTGGGCTTCGGTCCAGACTGGTTGCCGTAGAGCATCGATACGCCGGCCTTCAATCCCCCGCCTGCGATCTCCAGTTCGGCGCGCTCGGCATCACGCTTGCATATCTCGCGGGCGATACCGGCCGCCTCGTCCGCGTCCACACCCAGCTCCACCAGGGCCGCGCGCCCGAACTCGATTGCCGACTCGAAGGTCTCGCGGAGCTGGTAGTCCACCCCGGCATGGATCAGGCGCAGGGAATGCTCGCGGTCGTAGGAGCGCACCAGCAGTCGTGCTCGACCCAGCAAGTTGTATTTTTCACGCTTCAAATGAAAGTTGGCGATCTCGAAAGCCGCCAGCGGCCCCGTCATATCAAGAATTTGAAATTTTTCAAAAACCAAAAAAAACAACTGAAATTTTCATGGGAGTCTCCAGCCTCATGGCCGGATAGTAGGGAAAAATGTCCTTTGCGGAATCGACATGCACCAATAAAATTGCCGCCAATGGATTAACCCATTGCTAATCCGGTTTCTGATAACTGAGCGAGGACCCCTGCACGGGTGAAGCTCAAAGACTCGATGATTAATTTAAATTGAGAGGAAGCTACCGAAGGTGGATGGGAGCGTCCCGCGGAATCGGCACAAGATACGAAAAAGGCGGGCACGAAGCCCGCCTCGCAGACACACGCCTGACCGATCAGGTCGCGTCGACTGCAGCCAGCGCACTGCGCAGGATCTCGCGTGCCGGTTGGCCGTGCTTGTCATGCTCAAGCGCGAAATGCACGGTCGCTTCGATCAGGCCGATATGCGCGCCGCAGTCGAAGCGGCGGCCCTCGAAGCGGTAGGCGTGAACGGGGTCCTGCTTGAGCAACACGGCGATCGCATCGGTCAACTGGATTTCGCCGCCGGCGCCCGGCGTGGTCTTCTCCAGCAGTTCGAAAATCTTGCCGCTCAGCACGTAGCGTCCGACCACCGCCAGGTCGCTGGGCGCATCCTCCGGCTTGGGCTTCTCCACGATCTGCTTGATCCGCCCCTTGCGGCCATCGAAGGTCTCGGTGGCGACGATGCCGTAGCTGGCGGTCTTCTCGTGCGGCACGTCCTCGACCGCGATCACGCTGCCGCCGGTCGCCTCGGCCACGTCGGCCATCTGCTTGAGCGCGCCATCGCCGCGGTTCCACATCAGGTCGTCCGGCAGCAGCACCGCGAATGGTTCGTCGCCGATCACCGCCTTGGCGCACAACACCGCATGCCCAAGGCCCAGCGCCTCGGCCTGGGTGACGAAGATCGCCCGCACGCCCTCGGGCAGGACGTGGCGGATCAGCTCCAGTTGCTCGTTCTTGCCGGCGCGCTCGAGCTTCTGCTCCAACTCGTAGGCCTTGTCGAAGTAGTCGGCGACCGAGTGCTTGTAACGGTTGGTGACGAACACCAGCGTATCGCAGCCAGCCTGGATCGCCTCGTCCACCGCGTACTGGATCAGAGGCTTGTCGATGATCGGCAACATCTCCTTCGGGACAGTTTTGGTCGCCGGCAGGAAACGGGTACCAAGACCCGCCACGGGGAAAACCGCCTTGCGGATGCGCTTGCTCATCAAGTTCTTCTGACCTCTCTTGCGGGGAACGGAACGACCGTATCAGAACGCCCGTCACGATTATGTCTAGCGGAGGAGAACGCGGGCATCAGGCTGCCCAGGACCGACTCCATCAACGCCGTATCGTACCGATCAACGGCATCGCGCAGCCTGACCACCTGCTGAAGCACCTGTTCCTGCGGGAATACCCGCAGATCAGCCTTGAGGATCTTCGGGTGTGCGGTTGGGCGATAGTTCTCATCGGCATAGAACAACGTCTCGTGCAGCTTCTCACCCGGCCGCAACCCGGTGTACACGATCGCGACATCCTTGCCCGGCTGCTTGCCGGTAAGGCGGATCATCTGCTCGGCCAGCAACCGGATCGGCACCGGCTCGCCCATGTCGAGGGTATAGATCACCCCGTGCGAGGCCGATGCCGCGGCCTGTACGATGAGCTGGCATGCCTCCGGAATCGTCATGAAGTAGCGGGTCACTTCCGGATGGGTGACCGTGACCGGGCCACCCCGGCGGATCTGCTCGCGGAACAGCGGCACGACGCTGCCGGCCGAGTCCAGCACATTGCCAAACCGGACCGTGACGAAGCGGGTGGAACTGTCCCGCGCATCCAGGCTCTGGCAGATCATTTCCGCATAGCGCTTGGTCGCGCCCAGCACGTTGGCCGGCTCCACCGCCTTGTCGGTCGAGATGAAGACAAACGTCTCGATCCCTGCCTGGTGGCAGGCCCGTGCGACATTCTCCGTCGCCAGCACGTTGTTGCGCACCGCCTCGCGCAACTGCTCCTCGAGCAGCGGCACCTGTTTGTAGGCGGCCGCATGGAACACCGCGTCCGGCCCGGCCCGATCCAGCGCGTAACGGACCACCGCGGGATCACCACAGTCGCCCAGCACCCTGACCACCTCGACATCGGGAAACAGCCGCCGCAGATCCGAATCGATCGTCAGCAACGCCAGCTCGTCCATTTCCAGCAGTACGATCCGGCACGCACCATGCCGCGCGCACTGCCGGCATACCTCCGAACCGATCGAACCACCCGCGCCCGTCACCATGACGGTCTTGCCGGTCAGCCAGCCACGGATCAGCTTCCAGTCCGGCGTCACCGGCTTGCGATTGAGCAAATCGTCGATGGCGACCTCGCGCAGTTCGCCGGGCAACGATCTACCCTCCAGCACGTTGACCAGCTTCGGCACCATCCTGAAAGGCAGCCCGGTGCTTTCGCACAGCCCGACCAAGCGTTGCATGCCAGGCGCATCCAGCGACGGGATCGCAATCACCAGCAGCTTCGCCGCCGTCTCCCGCGCAATCAAGCCGACCTGATCCAGACCGCCAAGCACGTTCAGGCCCTGGATCTTGGCACCGAGCAGATGCGGCGCGTCGTCAAGGTATCCGACCGGGAAGAACGCACCGGTGCGACGCAGGTCGCGCACCAGGGCTTCGGCGGCGCGTCCCGCGCCCAGGATCAACACCCGCTGGCTGGTTTCGGCTGAATGCGTGAGCTGGTAGTCCTTCCAGGCGCGATACAGCAGGCGCGGCGTCCCCAGCAACGCGGAGAGCGCGATGGGATAGACCACCAGCACCGACATCGGCACACCATTGAACCGATCGAAGGACAGCGCGACCAGGATCGCGACGAGCCCGAGGAAGCTCGCCTTGAAGATGTTCCAAAGGTCAGGAACGCTGGCGAAGCGCCACAAGCCCCGGTACAGGCCCACCCGCCAGAACACCAGTCCCTGCGCCCCCAGCACGACCGCCACCCGCCAGTCCCACAGCGGCAACTCGGGCGATTCGCGGAGCATCGAATAGCGGCCCGCATGCAGCAGCTGCCAACAGCCCCACACCATCAGGAGGTCATGGACGACCACCGCCACCTTCGGCATGTCCCCAGCCAGTTTGTCGCGCCAAGACGTCATCGAACGTTCCATCAACAGCCGCGTAATCCTTTACGGAGGAAAAACCAGATTGCCACGGCCGAGAGCGGCCACAACAAATAAACAAGTTCCAGATGATGACGCCCAATCACGTCATGCGACAAGAATAAGCCAAGCGCGCACACACTGTAGCAGCCGTATCCGAACGTAACCCAACCATGTGATCGAAGTTTCCGCGCCAGCGCCTGGTACACATGCTCGGCATGCGGCTCCCACCACCGCTGACGGTCGAGCATGCGAGCAAGCAACGTTAAGCTTGCGTCTACGAGAAAGGCAGTCAACGGTATCCAGGCCCACCACCAGGCGGCTACGCCCTCCAATATCGCCCACGCCATCAACGCGGCCAGCACGTATCCCAGTGCACCGCTTCCACCATCCCCCATGAAGATGCGGGCCCGCGGAAAATTGAACGGAAGGAATCCCAGGCAGGCACCGGCCAGCGCCACGGCAAGCCATGCCGCGGGAGGCGACAGCACCAGCGCGAAGGCGATTGCGCCGAGCAAGGCCTGAGACGCCGCCAACCCGTTGATTCCATCCATGAAGTTCCAGACGTTGATCAGCACCACGCAACAGACGGCCGCCAACAGCGCATCGAACAAGCCCGCGCCCGAGTGGTACATGAGCCACCCCAGCCAGAGTGAGGCGACCCCATGCACGACCAGTCGCACCGCCGCGGACAACGGCCGGTGGTCGTCCCACCAACCTATACCGGCCACCAGGACCAGACCGACGCCGAAGCCCAGCAACAGAAACCTTTGCGCTGGAAAAAACCACGCGGCCGCAGCCGCGGCGGCCAGCACCACCAGCACGATCGACATGCCGCCGCCACGTGGCGTCACCACGACATGGCTGCGCCGCTGCCCCGGCTGATCCATCAAGCCACGCGCAAGCGCGTATCTGCGCAGCGCCCAGGTCCCGACCAGCGCCCCCAGCAGCGACAGCAGCAACCACTCGCCCCAGGCGGGCACTAGGGTGCCGTCCCGCAAATGACTTCGCGCCGGTTATCCGGATGCAGACGCGCAACTTCCCGCTGGAACCTCGATGGTCGCCCCCACACACGCAGGAGCCCAACGACTTTTGCGCAACCCTTTGGAAAGTCCCCAGGTACCCGCCTGAAAGGGGATAGCACCAGGTGCCCCGCAGGATCGCACATCGGCATCAGACCACCGCGTAGTTCAGCAGCGGCTTGACCGTGCCCCACTCCTTGCAGCTCGGGCATTGCCAGTGATGGGTCTTGGCACCGAAACCGCAACGCGTGCAGCGGTAGCTCGGGTTTCGCACCAGCAACTGATCGGTAATATGCTTGAGGTCGTGCAGAGTCGCGGCCGGATCGGCATCCGCGGCCAGCGTCAGATCGATCAACGCGGACTCGCCGCGCACAGATGGTCGGTCCTTCAGCTGCCGCCCCAGATAGGCGCGCGCATTGGCGGGCCCTTCCTGCAGTTCCATCAACTGGGCCAACGCCAGTACCGGCGCGATCCCGCGATAGTGCTCGGTCATCTCCGAGAGGAAATTGCGCGCGCCAGCGATGTCACCCACGCGCCGATAGGCGGCCAGCAGACTCGGAATGATCTCGGGAAGGTAATCGGGATCATGGCGGGCGGCACGTTCCCAGGCGCGTACGGCCGCCTCGTCACGCCCCATGTCGGCCTCGATTCGCCCTTCGAGGATGCTGGCGCGCACAGAGGTCGCATCGGCCTGATTGGCCCGCGATACCGCCTGCAACGCCAGATCCGGCTTGCCTGCGCCGCGGTAGCGGTCGGCCAGCTCGCATTCGAACTGCGAGATCAGCTTGCCCATCGGCTCGCCGGTGACCTGCTCGTAGCGGGTGGCGTTGTCGATCGCCTTCTCCCAGTCACGCTCGGCCTGGTAGATACCGATCAGGTGCTTGAGCGCCTGCGGGGCGCGCTGGTCGATCTGGGCCAGTTCAGTGAACACCGTCTCGGCGCGGTCGAGCAGACCGGACTTCATGTAGTCCTCGCCCAGTGCCAGCAACGCTTGCACGCGCTGCTGGTCGGTCAGGTCGGCGCGCTGCACCAGTCCCTGGTGGAGGCGGATCGCCCGGTCGACCTCGCCGCGGCGGCGGAACAGGTGGCCCAGCGCCACCTGCGTCTCGAAGGTTTCCTTGTCCAGCTCGGCGATGTGCAGGAACAGTTCGATCGCCTTGTCCGGCTGCTCGTTGAGCAGGTAGTTCAGACCACGAAAGTAGGTACTGGAAAGGCGGCTGACCTGGGTGTCGCCATGCCGCTGCCCGCCCCTCCGCCCGACCACCCAGCCACTCAGCGCGGCCAGCGGCAGGAACAGGAAGAACCAGAACCACTCGGTCAGAAAATCCATAGCGTGTCAGATGCCGTTGGTGGGACTTGAGGTAGTCGGCTGTGGGGGTACGACGGATCCGGCGGCCCTGCCGGCGAGCTGCCTGTTCGCGGTTCGCAGCCTGGAGTACAACGGTAGACCCACACCCGCCAGCACCAGCAATGCCCCCACGAGCAGGCCTGCGAACAGAGTGACGACGATGACCGAGCCCAACTTCATCGTGAAGCTCGTCACCAGAAGATCGATGGTCACTTCGCCATTGTTGAAGGCACCGATAACCAGGCCTGCAAGCAAGGCAACCAGTAGCAAGACGAGCGTCAGAGCCCAGCGAAAAGCTTTCATGGAGCGACTCCTTTCCGAAAAGGTCCGGGAAGCGTCTAGCTTAACCGAGCCGGAGCCATTCTCATTCGCTGGATTCGGCCACATCCACCGGGACCACGGCGCTGACGCGCTCGCGCAACTCCTTGCCCGGCTTGAAGTGGGGAACATGCTTGCCCGGCAGTGCGACCGACTCGCCGGTCTTGGGATTGCGACCCAGCCGGGGCGGCCGGTAGTGCAACGAAAAACTGCCAAACCCGCGGATCTCGATACGATCCCCGCCGGCCAGCGACTCCCCCATCATCTCCAGCAGCGACTTGACCGCAAGATCGACGTCATCCGACTTCAGATGCGCTTGGCGCCTTGCCAGGATTTCGATCAGTTCGGACTTGGTCATGGGGAAGGATCGGATTGACTATCAGGAATCGGCCCGGGGTAGCCCCGGGCCGATCCAGTGACGCACGGAACCAGGTCCGTCGCTTACTCGGACTTGTTGCCGTTCAGCTGCGCGCGCAGCAGCGCGCCGAGCTGGGTGGTGCCGCCCGAAGCGGACTGGTATTCCTCCAGCACTTCGCGCATCTCGGCGTCGTCCTTGGCCTTGATCGACAGCTGCAGGGTGCGGCCCTTGCGGTCCATGCCCACGAACTTGGCCTCGACCTTGTCGCCGACCTTCAGGTACTGGCTGGCGTCGTCCACGCGCTCGTTGGCGACGTCGCGTGCCGACACGTAGCCCTCGATGCCGTCGGCCAGCTCGATCACCGCGCCCTTGGCGTCGACTTCCTTCACCACGCCTTCGACCTTGGAGCCCTTCGGATTGGTGGCCATGTACTGGCCGAACGGATCCTGCTCAAGCTGCTTGACGCCCAGCGAGATGCGCTCGCGCTCCGGGTCCACCGCCAGCACGACCGCGTCCAGGGTGTCGCCCTTCTTGAAGTTGCGGACCACGTCCTCGCCGGTGGTGTTCCAGCTGATGTCCGACAGGTGCACCAGGCCGTCGATGCCGCCGTCCAGGCCGATGAAGATGCCGAAGTCGGTGATCGACTTGATCTGGCCCGACACGCGGTCGCCCTTCTTGTGGATAGCGGCGAAGGTTTCCCACGGGTTGGCCATGACCTGCTTCATGCCCAGCGAGATGCGGCGACGCTCCTCGTCCACGTCCAGGACCATCACCTCGACCTCGTCGCCGACCTGCACGACCTTGGACGGGTTGACGTTCTTGTTGGTCCAGTCCATCTCGGACACGTGCACCAGACCCTCGACGCCCGGCTCGATCTCGACGAACGCGCCGTAATCGGTGACGTTGGAGACCTTGCCGAACACGCGGCTGTTGGACGGGTAGCGGCGCGAGATGTTGTCCCACGGATCCTCGCCCAGCTGCTTCAGGCCCAGCGAGACGCGGTTGCGCTCGCGGTCGAACTTCAGCACGCGCACGTCCAGCTCGTCGCCGACGTTGACCACCTCGGACGGATGGCGCACGCGCTTCCAGGCCATGTCGGTGATGTGCAGCAGGCCGTCGATGCCGCCCAGGTCCACGAACGCGCCGTAGTCGGTCAGGTTCTTGACCACACCCTTCAGCACCGCGCCCTCGACCAGCTTGTCCAGCAACTGCTCGCGCTCTTCCGAGTGCTCACTCTCGACCACCGCGCGACGGGAGACGACCACATTGTTGCGCTTGCGGTCCAGCTTGATGAGCTTGAACTCCAGCTCCTTGCCTTCCAGGTAGGCCGGGTCGCGCACCGGGCGCACATCCACCAGCGAACCGGGCAGGAACGCGCGGACATCCTTGATGTCCACGGTGAAACCACCCTTGACCTTGCCGCTGATGCGGCCGGTGATGGTCTCGTTCTTCTCCAACGCTTCTTCCAGCTCGTCCCACACCATCGCGCGCTTGGCCTTCTCGCGCGAGAGGACGGTTTCGCCGAAGCCGTTCTCGATGGAATCCAGCGCGACCTTGACCAGGTCGCCCACGCCCACATCGATCTCGCCAGCGTCGTTACGGAACTGTTCGATCGGCACGATGCCTTCGGACTTCAGGCCGGCGTTGATCACCACCACATCGCCGCGGACGTCCACGACGGTACCGGTGACGATGGCGCCCGGCTTCAGCTTGGCCAGGTTGGCTTGGCTGGCTTCGAACAGTTCGGCAAAAGATTCGGTCATTTGAAAATACTCGGTTGAACACACAGGCGATCGCTCCCGCACATTTGGGAAACGTGCCGCCCACCCTGTTAGTCGACCCCGTACCGCAGGCCGTGTGTGGATTGGAAAAACCGCCGCGCACCCTGCGCGACGGAACTTGAACTGCCATGCGACGAAACGGCGGCGACCTCAGGAAACAGGCAGCAACCCGATCACGCGCTCGACGACTTCCTCGATGCCGATGCCGGTCGTGTCGACAAGGACGGCATCAATGGCCGGCCTCAACGGCGCGACCGCGCGCTGGGCATCCCGGGCGTCGCGAGCCATGACCTCGCGCAGCAGGTCGTCGAATATAACCGAAACACCCTTTTCCATCAACTGCTTATGCCGCCTGCCGGCCCGCTCCTCGGCACTCGCGGTCAGGAACACCTTGCGCGACGCGTCCGGGAAGATCACCGTCCCCATGTCGCGCCCGTCGGCGACCAGGCCCGGCGCCCGCCTGAACGAGCGCTGGCGCTCCTTCAGCGCCGCGCGGACCTCCGGGATCGCGGCGATCGCCGAGGCCAGCGCCCCGGTCGTCTCCAGGCGCAGCTCATCGGTGGCGTCCACCTCGTTCACCAGCACCCGCAGGCCCCCATCGGCGCGTTCGACGAACGCCACGCGGGTATCGAAGGTGCAGCGCACCAGCGCCGCCGGGTCGGACACGTCGAGGTCGGCCCAGCTCGCCGCGACCCCGACGGCCCGGTACAGCGCCCCGGAATCGAGGTAGTGCCAGCCCAGCCGGGCTGCGACAATACGGCTTACCGTCCCCTTGCCGGCGCCCGACGGGCCATCGATGGTGAGCACGGGAACAGATGCATTCATGGAGATTCCTTGCGGGAAAATCGGCATTGTAAGCGCCGCCCCCGCACGGGGAAGTGCAATCACTTGAAAAGCCAGGAAAAAGTAAAGTACAATGCCGGGCTTACTGCGGGATCGGCGCGATGTGGAAGCGCCGGGATCCCCTCCCCGAATCCACGTATACGCCGAGGTGTGTCATGAAGGTCCTGTCCTCCCTGAAGTCGGCGAAGACCCGCCACCGCGACTGCAAGGTGGTCCGCCGCCGCGGCAAGGTCTTCGTGATCTGCAAGTCGAACCCGCGCTTCAAGGCCCGCCAGCGCTAAGCTGACGGTCCTCGAAACAGCGAGACCCGAAAAAAACCGCCCTAGGGCGGTTTTTTTTTCGTTTTCCAGCCGCAACGGCGCGGTCCCTCGATGGCTTGTGTGTAGCTTCTTTTCTGCTGTAATTGACCGATCCACTGGGGAGCAGATGATCATGACCCGCCGCCGCCGCCTTGCCTTGTCGCTGCTCGCCTTCGCCGCACTTGCCTCGGGTGCGGGTGCCGAGACCTTGCTGATCGATCGCGCAGCGGAAAAGCCCTCCCAGGCTTTTCCGCTGCCCGGCCAGCACATGACCGAGGTACGGACACGCTTCGGCGAACCGTCTCAGAAGCTCGATCCGCGCGGTGGCCAGAAGCGGCAATGGCCGACCATCAACCGCTGGGTGTATCCGGCTTTCACCGTCTACTTCGAGAAGCAGCGCGTGATCGATGTGGTCGCCAATCAGGCCAGTGCCGAGGAGATCGGCCCCAAACCGCGTTGATGCGAGTCCCTGGCAAGCGCCCGTACATTCCCTGTGCGGGAATTCAAATGAACAGCCCGGCTCCGATCGGGCCCGACCTGAGCACCGATTCGGAATGACCGACAGATTTCGTTTTCCCGCGGAATGGGAACCCCAGTCCGCCGTCCTGATTGCCTGGCCCCACGCCGACACCGACTGGGCCGAGCGCCTGGGCGAGGTGGAGGAGACCTACGTCGCGCTGGTCGCGGCGATCGCCCGCTTCGAGCCCGTACTGATCTGCGTGGCAGACGAGGACCTGCAGGTCTACGCCGAGGCCCGGCTGCGCTCGGCACGGATCGACATGGAGCAGGTCCGGTTCGTCGCGGCCGCGTACAACGACACCTGGCTGCGCGACTCCGGCCCGATCTCGCTGCGGCGCGATGGCGACGGCTTCCAGCTGCTGGATTTCCGCTTCACCGGCTGGGGCGGCAAGTTCGAGGCCAACCTGGACGACCAGCTGGTCGGCGTGCTCGACGCGGCGCAGATCTTCACCGGCCACAAGGTGCGCAGCATCGACTTCGCGCTCGAAGGCGGCGCGATCGACACCGATGGCGCCGGCACCTTGCTGACCACTTGGCAATGCCTGCACGAGCGCCATCCGCAGCGTTCGCGCGCGTCGCTGGACAGCGACCTGGCCGAATGGCTGGCACAGCAACGGGTACTCTGGCTGGAACATGGCTACCTCGAGGGCGACGATACCGATGCCCACATCGACACCCTCGCCCGCTTCGCCTCGCCCGACAGCATCGTCTACCAGGCCTGCGACGACGCCTCCGACGCGCACCATGCCGAGCTGACCGCGATGGGTGAGGAACTGGCCGCACTGCGCACTGCCGACGGCAGGCCCTACCGCCTGTTCCCGCTGCCATGGGCACGGCCGATCATCGACCAGGGCCGGCGCCTGGCGGCGTCCTATGCCAATTTCCTGATCGTCAACGGCGCGGTACTGATACCGGCCTACGGCGATCCGGCCGACACGGCCGCGCGCGACGTGCTGGCCGTGGCGTTCCCGGACCGCGAGATCGTGCAGGTGCCCTGCCGCCCGCTGATCTGGCAGAACGGCAGCCTGCATTGCATCACGATGCAATTACCGGCCGGGCTGCTCGCCGCGTGAGCCCCATTCCTACAGGAGAGGTAGGGGTTCGGCGCGTTACCATCCCCCTTTTGCCTACTCAGCTCTCGCCATGACCCAACGTACCCTCCCCGTCGCGCTGATACAGGAGCGCAACCACGGCGATGCCGAGTCCAATCTCGCCGTCATCGAATCGCGCGTGGCCGAGGCCGCCGCGCAAGGCGCGAAGCTGGTGCTGTTGCAGGAGCTGCACAACGGCCCGTATTTCTGCCAGCACGAATCGGTCGATGAGTTCGATCTGGCCGAACCGATTCCCGGCCCGAGTACCGAGCGGCTGGGCGCGCTGGCGAAGCGTCACGGCGTGGTGCTGGTAGGTTCGCTGTTCGAGCGCCGCGCCGCCGGGCTGTATCACAACACCGCGGTGGTGTTCGAGAACGACGGCCGCCTGCTCGGCAAGTACCGCAAGATGCATATCCCGGACGATCCGGGTTTCTACGAGAAGTTCTACTTCACCCCGGGCGACCTCGGCTTCAAGCCCATCGACACCTCGGTCGGCCGCCTGGGCGTGCTGGTGTGCTGGGACCAGTGGTATCCGGAAGCCGCGCGGCTGATGGCGCTGGCTGGCGCCGAGCTGCTGCTGTACCCGACCGCGATCGGCTGGGACCCGGAGGACACGCAGGCCGAGCAGACCCGCCAGCGCGACGCCTGGGTGCTCAGCCACCGCGGCCATGCGGTCGCCAACGGCCTGCCGGTGCTGTCGTGCAACCGGGTCGGCCACGAGCCTTCGCCACTGGGCGCCTCGGGCATCCGCTTCTGGGGCAACAGCCACGTACTCGGCCCGCAAGGAGAATTCATCGCCGAAGCCGGCACCGAGCCGGCCGTGCTGGCCTGTGAGATCGACCTGCAACGCAGCGAGCAGGTTCGGCGGATCTGGCCCTTCCTGCGCGACCGCCGCATCGACGCCTACGGCGACCTGCTCAAGCGCTACATCGACTGACCGCAACGAAACGACCCATGACCGAACACAATCTCGCGGCAACCGACGACCAGGTGTTGTCGGGCCAGCCGTATCGCATCGTCGAACGCGACGGTGTCCGCTACACCCTGCTGGGCACCGCCCATGTCTCGCTGGCCAGTGTCGCCGCAGTGGAAAAGGCGATCGCAAGTGGCCGCTACGACGCGGTCGCCGTCGAGCTGGATGCACAGCGGCTGCAGGCGATCAACGATCCTGAAGCACTGGCCAAGCTCGACCTGGTGCAGGTGATCCGCAAGGGGCGCGTGGCGCTGTTCGCGGCCAACCTGGCGCTGGCCGCCTACCAGCGTCGCCTCGCCAAGCAACTGGGCATCGAGCCCGGCGCCGAGCTGAAGGCGGCGGTCGCGATGGCGCGCGAGCGCGGCCTGCCGGTGCAGCTGATCGACCGCGAAGTCGGCCTGACCTTCAAACGCGCCTCGGCCCGGCTCGGCTTCTTCGGCAAGCTCAAGCTCGCCAGCGGGCTGCTCGCCGGGCTGTTTGCCGCCGACGAGGTCGGCGAGGAGGAGATCGAGAAGCTCAAGCAGGGCGACATGCTGGAAGCCAGCTTCGGCGACTTCGCCAGCCAGAGTCCGGAGCTCTACTCGACCCTCATCGCCGAGCGTGACCTCTACATGGCCGCCCGTCTGCGCGAGGAGGCCACACCGGCACGGCGCGAGGTGCTGGCGGTGGTCGGTGCCGGCCACCTGGCCGGGCTGGCCCAGCACCTGGAATCCGACCAAGCAGTCCCGGGGCCGCTGCGTGCTTCGCTGGAGGAAGTGCAAAACAAGCGGCGCATCCCGTGGATCACCCTGGGCATCCTGGCGGTGATCATCGCCGGTATCTCCATCGGTTTCTGGCGCGGCGGCATGGCGATGGGCGCCGACCTGCTGCTGCAATGGGCACTGTATACCGGTGGCCTGGCCGCACTGGGCGCGCTGCTGGCCGGCAGCCATCCGCTGAGCATCCTCACCGCCGCGGTGGTAGCGCCGTTCAAGCCATTCCGGCTGAGCGTACCGACCGGCGCGTTCGCGGCACTGGTGGAAGTGCACATGCGCAAGCCGGCCTACGCGGATTTCCTGACCCTGCGCGACGACGCGCAGACACTGAAGGGCTGGTACCGCAATCGCGTCTCGCGGGTGGTACTGACCTTCCTGCTGACCAACTTCGGCAGCATGGTCGGGGTGTGGCTGGCCGGGCTGCAGATCTTCCACAAGCTGCAGGGCTGAGCCTGGAGCGATCTTTCGGAGTGACTTCAGCCCCGGCAGGCCTTGCCGGCAATGCCCGTCGGGGCTGATTCGCCGAACCGGCAGCATCCCCCATTCACCCCGTTCCAGACGCAGAAGATCGCGGGCTATACTTCGGCCACGGTTGCGCATCCCCCACTGCGCAGCCGTCAAAACCCGTATCCCGGACCCGAAACCATGCGCCCGCAGCCGCTCGCCGCTTGTCTCGCTCTGGTCGTCTTTCTGCCCGTGGGGGGCGCCCTGGCCGGCCAGGACGCCGCATCGCCCACCGCCGCTGCGGCCACCACGCCCGCGCTTCAGGCCGGTAATCCCATCAACGGGCGTACCCTCGTCTATACCTGCCAGGGCTGCCACGGGATCACCGGCTACAAGAACGCCTACCCCAGCTTCCGCATCCCCAGGATCGGCGGCCAGTCCGCGCAATACCTGGCCCAGGCGCTGGTCGAATACCGCGAAGGCAAGCGCAAGCACCCGACCATGCAGGCCCAGGCGCAGAGTTTCTCCGACCAGGACATCGCCGACATCGCCGCGTTCCTGTCCACTCTCAAGTAAGGCAAGCACGCCATGTCGAAAAGCCAGCATGCCCTGCGTCTCGTCGCCGTCCTGCTCGCCTCGGCCGTGATGGCCGCCTGTTCCCAGTCCCAGGTCGAGTCGGCCGGCACCTCCGCTGGCGATCCCGGCCATGCCAGTGGCGAACATGGCTCGCGCTCGTCCGCGGGCCTGCCGGCCGGCCGCGCCGAGGCCGGCGACAAGCTCTCCCATGCCAAGGGCAAGGCCACCGGCCAGAGCTGTGTCGACTGCCACGGCGCCGACGGCAATGCCCCGATCGATCCGACCTACCCCAAGCTGGGCGGCCAGTACGGCGACTACCTCGCGCATGCGCTGCTGGCCTACCGCGGCGGCGATCGCCAGCACCCGCTGATGAGTGCGCAAGCCGCCCACCTCAGCGACCAGGACATCGCCGACCTGGCCGCCTACTTCGGTTCGCGAGCCACCCAGCTACGCGACCTGCAAGGCGTCAAGTAGCCATCAGCCCTTCGTAGGAGCGACTTCAGTCGCGAGGGGGCTCGCCCGGGGAGCCCCATCGCGACTGAAGTCGCTCCTACCGATCACATCTGCCTGCGGCGATTCAACGCACGCTGCCGTTGTCTTCCTGCAGTTCCTTCTTGAACGGAATGTCCGGTGGCGGGCGCGCAGTGGCCGGCTGCTCGTTCATGTTCGGATTGGTCAGCGCGCAGCCACCACCAACCTGCAGCAGCGAGACCACGCAGCTGATCCGCGTCGAGGTCCCCGGGATCGCGATCTCGATCTTCTTGATGCCCTTGCTCACCCATTCCTCGAGCAGCGACTGGTTCGGAACCCAGTACTTGTCGAACGAGGTCGGCGTGTAGTCGTAAGGCGGCCGCTTCAGCCACGTCCCGGACTGAGCGACGCGATCGCGGCTCCAGGTGTCGGTTGCGCTGCCCGGTGCGCCCCGGCCGTCGCTGGCCTGCTCGCCCTGGCCCGGCACGCGCAGGCTGCCATCGCGGTTGTACAGGCCCTGGCCCGGCTTCGCCGCGCCATCCTGCCGTCCGGGCTGGTTGCGATCGCCCAGGCCCCAATCCTCGCCCGCCGTCGGCGAGGCCCAGCCTCCGCTGCGGTCGGCCGGCTTCGATCCGGCGCCGCCCTGACGGCCTGGGCTCGCGCCCGGCGGGTTGGCCGAAGGCGAGCGCCCTGCCGGGGTGGGTCTTCCGTCCGAGGCCACAGCGGTCGCAGGGGTGGAGGCCGGCGTCGGAGCGGCGGCGGTTTTGGGGGTCTCGCGGGCCGGTTCCTGCGCCGGCTCGGCAACCGATGCCGGCTCCGGAACATTGGGGAGTTCGCGCTGCCGGACCACCACATCCGGTGCAGCCAAAGCGGACATGGGCGGGCTCGGCGCGGGTTGCGCCAGTTCGACGCTCGGCCGGGTGATCGCCGTCACCTCGCGCTCGCGCACCGTCGTCACCGGCACGGCAGGCATGGCCGGGATCGCCGACTCGCGTGGCTGCACCTGCATCGCCTGCGGCCGTTCGAGCGTTTCCACCTGCCGCTCGCGCACCTGCGGCGGGTCCGGTTGCGCAACCGGCGTCTCGCGCACCGGAATGGCCGGGGGCGGAGGCACCACGAAATCGGTGGTGGCCACTGGCGTCTCGGTCGCCCGCAACGGTGTCGGATCGATCACCATCGATGGCGGCGTTTGCGGCGCCGCCGGCGCGGGCCGAGCGGTCTGCGGCCGCACTCGCTCGGGCACCGGCGGGGCCGGCGGCGAAGCCGGCTCGGCTTCGACCACCGCCGGGGCCTGCGACGCCTTCGCCCGGCGGGTACCGGTCACGTTGGACGCGGCGGCCGGGGCGCCGCCCGCGTTCGCCGGGGCCGCCTCCCTCGGCATACCACCTTCGCCGCCACCCGCCGCGTCCGCCGCGCCGCGCCCGATCAGGGAAAGCTGCACGCGCCCCGGCTCCGGCTCGGGTTCGGGCGCGGCCCAGCGCACCACCGCCATCCA
>JASGDF010000041.1:0-3586 GCA_047607345.1 Pseudomonas sp.
CGCGCGCCAGCGCCACGCGCTGCTGCTCGCCGCCGGAGAGCTGGCGCGGGTAGTGGCGCGCGCGCGCCGACAGGCCGACCGCCGCGAGCACCTCGCGCACGCGCGCCGGGTCCTCGCGGCCAGCCAGCTCCAGCGGCAGCGCGACGTTCTCCTCGGCGGTCAGCGACGGCAACAGGTGGAAGCTCTGGAACACGAAGCCGACCTCGCGCGCGCGTAACGCGGCGCGCGCTTCCTCGTCGAGCGCGCCCAGCGCGTGCCCGGCCAGGGTGATGCTGCCGCGGGTCGGCAGGTCCAGGCCTGCGAGCAGGCCGAGCAGGGTGGTCTTGCCCGAGCCGGAGGCGCCGACGATCGCGACGCTGTCGCCTTCACCGATCGTCAAGCCGATGTCGTCGAGGATGTGCAGCGTGCCCTCCGGTCCATTGACGGACTTGCCGACGCCGCGAACATCGAGTGCGATGGGGGAATGTGGGGGCTGACGGTCGATGAGGGGGTTCTCCATGCTGGAACGCGGTCTGCGGTGGCGCCACTCGGCCATGGCGACATGGCTGCTGCTCGCATGCTGGCTGCTCGCGCCGGCGCTCGCCTATGCCAAAGGTCCGGGTAGCGGCCCGATCCTGGTGGTCGGCGACAGCCTGAGCGCGGCTCACAACATACCGGTGCAGTCGGGCTGGGTCAGCCTGCTCGAGCAGCGCCTGAAGCAGCAGCTGAAGGCGCCGCCCGCCGTCGTCAACGCCAGCATCAGCGGCGAGACCAGTTCCGGCGCGCTGACCCGCTTGCCGGGGCTGCTGGCCAGGCACCGGCCCGGCATCGTGGTCATCGAGCTGGGCGGCAACGACGCCCTGCGCGGGCTCGCGCCGGCGCAGCTGCAGGCCAACCTGGACAGGATGATCGGGCTCAGCCGCCAGGCCGGCGCGCGGGTCGTGCTGCTGGGCATCGACGTGCCGCCCAATTACGGGCCGGCGTACCGCGAGCGGCTGCGCGGCGTCTATGCGCAGCTGGCCGCGCAGTACCGGCTGCCGCTGGTGCCGTTCCTGCTGGAGGGCGTCGCGCTGCAGCCGGGGCTGATGCAGGCCGACGGGCTGCATCCCACCGCCGCCGCCCAGCCCAGGGTGCTCGACAACGTGTGGCCCGCCTTGAAGACGGCGCTTATTAACTGATTTCGAACGAGTTTTTCTCGTTCCCGTTTCTTCACGCCATATCGACCGGGGGTGCGGCATGTTTCACAAAGCTGAAGAAAGAGGGGTTTCCATGCGTCAGACCAAGGAAACGGCCGGACTGGTTCTGGTCGTCGAAGACAACCGCAACATCTCCGAAATGATCGGCGAATACCTGGAAGGCCGTGGGTTCGAGGTCGACTATGCGGTCGATGGTCTGGACGGCTACCGGCTGGCCGCCGAGAACAGCTACGACGTGGTCGTGCTCGATCTGATGCTACCGCGCCTGGATGGCATCGAGGTCTGTCGCCGGCTGCGCAACGACGCGCGCAAGTCCACGCCGGTGTTGATGCTGACCGCGCGCGATACCCTCGACGACAAGCTGACCGGGCTGGGCTTCGGCGCCGACGACTACCTGACCAAGCCGTTCGCGATCCAGGAACTGGAAGCCCGGCTGCGCGCGCTGATCCGCCGCGAGCGCCGCCAGGTTGGCTCGGAGGTGCTCAAGGTCGCCGACCTGGTGCTCGACCCGGTCAGCATGCGCGCGACCCGCGCCGGCACCGAGCTGCAACTCTCGCCGATCGGACTGAAGCTGCTGACCATCCTGATGCGCGAGTCGCCGCGGGTGGTCAGCCGCCAGGAGATCGAGCGCGAGATCTGGGGCAACGGCCTGCCGGACTCGGACACGCTGCGCAGCCACCTGTACAACCTGCGCAAGATCATCGACAAGCCGTTCGAGCGGCCGCTGCTGCACACGGTGCAGAGCGCCGGTTACCGCATCGCCGACATCGCCCAGCCGATGGGCTGAACGGTCTGCGCCGGGTGCCGCCGCGATCACGCGGCACCCGGGGGTTGCGGGAGATGGCATCCGGTCTCGCCAGCTCCCATGGTTCCGGCGCGCATCACTGGACGTCGCAATGCCCTACGGCTTGCCCCGAAAAATCCGTATCGCGTTCATCGTGCAGACCGTGCTGGTGAGTCTGGCGCTGTTCGTGGGCGCCTATCTGGTGTCGGTGGTCGTCAAGTACAGCCTGATCCGCACCGTGTTGGAGGACGAAGCCACGTACTTCTGGCAGCTGTACGCCGCTTCGCCGGCGCAGCCGCCACCCAATACCTCGACCATCCGCGGCTACCTGGTGCCGGCCGGCGCGTCGCGTATGGCGCTGCCTGAGCACATGCGCGGCCTGGCCGCCGGCTTCCATGAACTGCCCGGGCAGGACCAGCTGGTGCTGGTGCAGCGCCAGCGGCAGGGAACGCTGTATCTGGCATTCCTGCGCTCGCAGGCGCAACACCTCGCGCTCTGGTTCGGCGCGGTGCCGGTACTGTTGATCCTGCTCGCGGTCTATGCGGTGTCGTGGCTGACCTACCGCATGTCCAAGCGCCTGGTTTCGCCGGTCAACTGGCTGGCGCGGAGCGTGGCGGACTGGGACCCGCGGCATCCCGATGCCAGCGACCTGGCACCCGAGCACCTGCCGACCGAGCTGAAGGGCGAGACGCGGCAGCTGGCGCTGGCCCTGCACGCCCTGGCCACGCGCGTGGGCGAGCATGTCGCGCGCGAACGCAATTTCACTCGCGATGCCAGTCACGAGCTGCGCACGCCGTTGACCGTGGTGCGCGTCGCCACCGACATGGCGATCGCCGAGGAAGGGATCTCGCCGCGCACCGAGCGCAGTCTGCGTCGCATCCAGCGCGCGGGGCGCGACATGGAGGCGGTGATCGATGCGTTCCTGATTCTCGCGCGCGAAGCCGAGGTGGCGCCGCAGAGCGAGACCTTCGACGCCGCTGACCTGGTCCGGGAGGAGGTCGACAGCGCTCGCGAGCTGCTGGGAGAGAAGCCGGTGCGGCTGGAGTTGAGATTCGTGCATGCCTTGCAGCTGCATGCGCCGCCGCGCGTGCTGCGGGTGGTGCTCAGCAACCTGCTGCGCAATGCCTGTGCCTACACCGACAGCGGTAGCGTGGCGGTGGAGGTGCGCAGGGACGGGATCGTGGTGCGCGATACCGGCATCGGCATGAGCGAGGAGGCCAGGGCGCGGGCGTTCGAGCCGTTCTTCCGGGCCGAGCCCGATCGGCCGCAGGGGACAGGACTGGGACTGTCGATCGTGCGCCGGCTGTGCGATCGCTTCGGGTGGCGGGTCGAGTTGGAGAGCGAACTTGGAGTGGGGACTACGTTCACCATTCGCTTCGACTAGCGGCTGGGGCCTTCGCTGCCACTGTCATCTCCGTGTGAGCGGGGATCCGAGGACGTCAGTTTCTGCTTTTGTTTTTCTGTAGGAGGGACTTCAGTCCCGACGGGCTTTACCGGCATTGTTTGGAAATCAAAGGCTTTCGCCTTACGGCGAGTCACTTTTCTTTGCTTGTGCACGTGCGCCGCAGGAGCGGCGCCGCACGGCGCAGCCGCCCGCAGGGCGCGGCACAGGGATGTGCCGCGTAAA
>JASGDF010000042.1:0-7263 GCA_047607345.1 Pseudomonas sp.
CGCGCAGGCCGGCCGCCCGCAGCGCCGCGTCCACGCGCCGCGCTGCCGCCTCGCCGTGCAGGCCTTCGCGGCAAAGCATCCGCAGCAGTGCGGCATCCAGCCCAATCCTCACCGCGTACCAGCCCTGCACCAGCCCCGATAGCACGCTGAGCAGCAACAGCACGGTGACGGCCGACGCTGACCGAGACATCAGGCCGAGCAGCAACAGCGCCACCAGCAGCAGGCCGAGCGACAGCAGCGCAGGCGCGCGCGCCTGCCGCAACAGCAGGTACATGGTGGGCAGGTCCGGAGACGTGCTCATGCGCGCGCCGGCTCGCCCGCCGCCGCGGCGATCGCCCGCAGGTGGCCAGGCCCGAGCACGATGGCCGGCCGCGCCGCACGCACCATCGCCACCGCCTGCTCGGCGCTACCCGCGCGCTGGGTCAGCAGCAGCCACGCCGCCACGGTGGCGGCGCTGCGCGAATACCCCAGCGCACAGCAGACCAGGACCGGCCCGCGCTCGCGCAAGCGCTCGAGTGCCTCGGCGGCCGCGCGCAGCGCGGCCGCCGACGGTACCGCCAGGTCCAGCATCGGCACGCAAGCATAGGCGGCACCCGGCGCGCGGCAGGACAGTTCCGCGCAGACGTCCACCACCCCGCGCAGTGGCACCGGCAACGTCCCGGCAGGCAGCCGTCCCAGCCATACGCCGTCGCACACCGCCACCGGCGCCGGCGCGCGCCGTGTCCAGGCGCGGGAGTTGATCCAGGCCGCGAGCAGGTACGGTGCCAGCAGCCAGCGCGCCGCCGTGCTCAGACGCCCGTCGGCACGCTTCTGGAAAGCGCCAGGGCCGAGTCCGGCATAGGCCAGCGCCACCAACAGCAGCGATGCCGACGGCCATGCCAGCCACAGCGCCGCGCCACGCCAGTGCCACAACGCGGCGGTCAGCAGCGCGGCGGCGGCCAGATATAGCGACGCCAGCCACCAACGCTTCGGGTCGCACGCCACGCGCCACCCGCGCAGCGGCGGCGTGCCCGAGTCCGGCCACAGCCAGACGCACAGCCAGCCGGCCAGCAGCCCGGTGGGGACGTCGATGAAGTGATGCTGGAACGTGGTCAGCACCGAGACGCCGACCAGCGCCGACCACGCGTGCAGCAGCACCCGCCCGGGTCCGTGCAGGTAGCGCGCGTACTTCACCCACAGCACGATCAGCAGCACGATGTGCAGCGACGGCGCCTGGTTGAACGGCTTGTCGAAGCCGAGCAGCACGTCGAACAGCCAGCCTGTCACGCCCTCGGTCTGCGGCCGCGGGAAGCTGAAGCGCAGCGGCCACAGCAGGAAGCAGGTCACCGCGATCAGCTGCGCGCTCAGCAGCCGCAGCGCATGCCGGTCCAGTTCGGCACGCGTGCGGCACAGGAAGAACGAAAGCGCGTAGAACAGGTCGATCGACCAGTACGGCACGATGGTCCACGGCAGGAACGGGATGCGCGCCTCCCAGCCGAACGCCACCGCCGGCACGTCGGCCTGGCGGCTTGCCATCCAGTTGGCGAATCCGTAGCTGGCGAAGAAGAACGGCCCCAGCAATGCCAGCCACAGCAGCGCGCGTCCCCACGGACGCGGCGCGGTGCCCACCCCGTCGGCCACCGCTTCCTCCATCAGGCGAGCCGGCGCGCCAGCGACACGCTGAAGATGCCCCACTCGTCGATGCGCTGCTCCACCTTCTCGAAGCCGGCCAGGCGCACCAACTCGTCCATCTCCTGCTGGGTACGGCGGCGCATCACCCACGCCGCGCCACCACGGTGGCTGGTCAGCGCGCGGGCGATGAATTCCAGCTGCGGATGCCACGGCTGGCCGGTATAGGCCAGGTAGCCGCCCGCCGGCACGGCCGCGGCGATGCCCTGCAGCGAGCGCAACACCGCGTCGTTGTCCGGGAACAACTCGTACAGGCCGGAAACCACCGCCAGCGTCGGCGCCGGATCGATCCCGGCCAGCTGCGCCGGGTCGAAGGCGTCGCCCTGCTCGAAGCGAGCGATGTCGACCAGGCCCAGCCGCTCGATCAGCGCCCGGCCCTGGGCGAGGTTGAGCTCGTTGAAGTCGCGTAGCACGATGCGGTCGGCACGCGCCTCGCCGCGGCCCAGCGCCTCGAGCACGTAGCGGCCGTGGCCGGCGGCCACGTCCAGCACGTTCACCTCACTGCCCTGTCCGCGCAGGCGCCGGGCAGCCTCCTGCAGCAGTTGCTGCAGGTGCTGGCCGCGCACCCGGATGCCGCGCCAGCCGATCGCGTCGAGATAATTGCGATCGACCATCCGCCCGAGCGCACCACGCCCGCGCGCCTCGTTGCGATAGACGTAGTCCAGCGTGCTGCCGGAGTCGAAGCCGGTCCGCAGCCCCAAGGCGATGCCCTCGGACAGCGTGCCGCCCAGGCGCAGGCCGCCGCGCACGCTGCGCCAGCGCAGGTCGGCCAGGCTGTTCCGCTCCGGCGGCCAGGCCAGTACCTCGGCCTCCTCGAAGGTCGGGCCGTGGCGGTGCGCATTGCGTCGCGAGCACTCGCGCAGCGGTTCGGCGAAGCGCGCCTGCACGAACGCGCGGATGCGCGCCAGCGCCGGCGCGCGATCGCGCTCGCCCAGGGTGTCGTGGAAGAAACCGGGCAGGTGCACGCGCTCCTTGACCGGGCTCGACAGGCGCTCGTAGAAGCGGTCCTGCGGCGCACGGTGCACCACGAAGTCCGAGCCCGACACCAGCAGCTGGAGCGGCACCCCGATCGCCTGCGCATCGGCGACGATACGATCGGCCGCCTGGTACAGGCCAAGCAGCACCCGCACCGAGATCGGGCGGGTGATCAGCGGGTCGTCGCGATAGCTCGCCACCCGTGCCGGATCGTGGCTGAGCCACTGCGGCCTGACGTAGCTGTTGACGAAGAAGTTGCCTCGCAGCTTCTGCATCAGCGCCAGCCCCGGCCGCGCGAAAGGCACGTAGAGCTTGACCTTGAACGCCGGCGAGGCCAGCACCAGCGCGCGCAGGCGCGGGGCGTAGTCGTGCACCCAGGTGGCGGCGACCACCGCGCCCACGCTCTGCGCGACCACCACGATGTCCTGCACCGCGATGCCGTGCTGCCGACCGATGTGCGCGATGAACGCATCCAGGTCGCGCACCAGTGCCGGAAAGCCCGGCGCATCGCCGCGCACGCCGGGCGAGCGGCCATTGCCGCGCGCATCCCAGGCGAAGAAGTGCGCATCGGGCAGGTCAAGCTCGTCGGCCAGGTGGGTCACGCGCCCGGAATGCTCGTGGCCGCGGTGCAGCAGCACGATCGCCCTGGGCGTGGCCGCTGCGGCCGTGGCCGGCCAGTGCCGGTAGAACAGCGCGGTCTCGTCGAAACTGTGGAATTCCCGTTCCAGTGCCTGACGCATGCAGATATCCCAGGACGAAAGCGTATTCAACCTTGCGGCGCCGCGGGCGGCTGCCTCAGACCTTCCCACACACGGCGGCAGAGCGTCACCACGCACAGCAGGGACATCGCGGCGGCGACCCCGGCCACGCCCGCCGCGCCGATCCAGCCGAAGGCCAGCAGCAAGCCCAGCGCTCCGACCACGAACGCGCGGTCGCTCTTCCCCATCGGGCCATCGTAGCGGCGGCTCGCACCAACCATCAAGCCCAGCACGCCGGCATACTCGCTCAGAGCGGCGGTCCAGGCCAGCAACCACAGCGCCTCCGCGCGTACCCCGGGCACGCCGAGCAGGCTCAGGTACAGCGCGGCATCGGCCACCACGTCGCACAGTTCGTTGAGGTAGGCGCCCAGCCGCGATTGCTGGCCGAACTCGCGCGCCAGCATGCCGTCGATGGCGTTGAGCGCCATCCGCAGCAGCATCCACGCCGGCAGCGCGAGATACAGCAGCGGCCGCGTCGGCGCCCACCATCCCAGCGCCGCGGCCACCAGCAGCGAGCCCGCCGCGGCCGCCAGGGTCACCGCATTGGCGCTCACGCCCGCGCGGTGCAGGCCGCGCACCGCAGGCCGCAATAGGTCCTGGAAACGTCCTTTCAGCAGGTATATCGACACGATCGAGTCACTCCAGGGGGCCATGACGAAGCCGCTACAGCCTACAATTATCCCCCCGTCGCCATCGCCTGCCGCCGCATGACCACCGATCTCCTGCCCGTGCATCGGGCATTGCTGTCCGTTTCCGACAAGACCGGCCTGGTCGAGCTGGCCCGCGCGCTGGTCGCGCGCGGCGTCGAGCTGCTCTCCACCGGCGGCACCGCCAAGGCGATCCGCGAGGCCGGCCTGCCGGTCAAGGACGTCAGCGAGGTCACCGGCTTCCCGGAGATGATGGACGGGCGGGTCAAGACCTTGCATCCGCTGGTGCACGGCGGCCTGCTCGGCCGCGCCGGCATCGACGATGCGGTGATGGCCGAGCATGGCATCGCCCCGATCGACCTGCTGGTGCTGAACCTGTATCCGTTCGAGGCGGTCACCGCGCGCGCCGACTGCACGCTGACCGACGCGGTGGAGAACATCGACATCGGCGGCCCGGCGATGCTGCGCTCGGCGGCGAAGAACTTCGCCCGGGTCGCGGTGGCGACCTCGCCGGACCAGTACGCCGGCCTACTGGCCGAACTCGACGCCAACGACGGCCAGCTCTCGGCCGCCAAGCGCTTCGCGTTGTCGGTGGCCGCGTTCAACCGCGTCGCCCAGTACGATGCGGCGATCAGCAGCTATCTTTCGGCCGTGACCGACACGACGAATGAGGTTCCGGTGCGCAGCGCGTTCCCGGCCCAGGCCAACGGCAGCTTCATCAAGGTGATGGACCTGCGCTACGGCGAGAACCCGCACCAGCAGGCCGCGTTCTACCGTGACCTGTACCCAGCCCCCGGCTCGCTGGCGACATTCGAGCAGCTACAGGGCAAGGAGCTGAGCTACAACAACATCGCCGACAGCGACGCGGCGTGGGAGTGCGTGCGCCAGTTCGACGCACCGGCCTGCGTGATCGTCAAGCATGCCAATCCCTGCGGCGTGGCCGTCGGCGTGGCCTGCGGCGACGCCTACGAGCTGGCCTACGCCACCGACCCGACCAGCGCCTTCGGCGGCATCATCGCCTTCAACCGCACGCTCGACGCGGCCACCGCGAAGGTCATCCTCGATCGTCAGTTCGTCGAGGTGCTGATCGCTCCGGACTACGCCGAGGGCGCACTGGAATACGCGACGAAGAAGGCCAACGTGCGCGTGCTGCGCATCCCGGACGCCGCGCCGTCGAACGGCTTCATCGACACCAAGCGGGTCGGCTCCGGCCTGCTGATGCAGACCGCCGACGACCGCGTGGTCATGCGCGACGAGCTGAAGGTGGTGACGCGGCTGGCGCCGTCCGAGGCGCAGTTCGGCGACCTGCTGTTCGCCTGGAAGGTGGCCAAGTTCGTCAAGTCCAACGCGATCGTCTACGCCAAGGACGAGCGCACGATCGGCGTCGGCGCCGGGCAGATGAGCCGGGTCTACTCGGCGCGCATCGCCGGGATCAAGGCCGCCGACGCCGACCTGGTGGTAGAGGGCTCGGTGATGGCCTCCGACGCGTTCTTCCCGTTCCGCGACGGCATCGACGCGGCGGCGGCGGCCGGCATCAAGGCGGTGATCCAGCCAGGCGGCTCGATGCGCGACGCCGAGGTGATCGCCGCGGCCGACGAGCACGGCATCGCGATGGTGTTCACCGGCGTGCGCCACTTCAGGCACTGATGTCCTTTCCTTCTCCCTCCGGGACCACGGCCCCCTTTTGGGGGAAGGTGCCCCGGAGGGGCGGATGAGGGTACGGGCAAAGCCTCGTGCAGTCGGACATCGCCAGAGGCTTCGCCCCCGTACCCTCACCCCAACCCCTCTCCCGATGGGAGAGGGGCTCATTCCACAGGAACTTCTTCCCATGAAAATCCTAGTCATCGGCTCCGGCGGTCGTGAACATGCTCTTGCCTGGAAGCTCGCGCAGAGTGCGCGCGTGTCCGAAGTCATTGTCGCCCCGGGCAACGCCGGTACCGCGACCGAGGCCCGATGTCGCAACGCGGCGGTGAAGGTCACCGACCTCGACGGCCTGCTGAAGCTCGCTCAGGACGAGGCCGTGGCGCTGACCCTGGTCGGCCCCGAGGTGCCGCTGGTGCTGGGCGTGGTCGATCGCTTCCGCGCCGCCGGGCTGCGCATCTTCGGACCGAACGCCGCCGCCGCGCAGCTGGAGGGCAGCAAGGCCTTCGCCAAGGACTTCCTGGCCCGCCACGGCATCCCGACCGCGTTCTACGCGGTGCATACCGAGGTCGATGCCGCGCTCGCCTACCTGCGTGAGAAGGGCGCGCCGATCGTGGTCAAGGCCGACGGCCTGGCCGCCGGCAAGGGCGTGATCGTGGCGACGACGCTGGCCGAGGCCGAGGCCGCGGTGCGCGACATGCTCTCCGGTAACGCCTTCGGCGATGCCGGCGCGCGCGTGGTGATCGAGGAATTCCTCGACGGCGAGGAAGCCAGTTTCATCTCGATGGTCGATGGCCGCACCGCGCTGCCGATGGCCACCAGCCAGGATCACAAGCGCGTCGGCGACAGCGACACCGGCCCAAACACCGGCGGCATGGGCGCCTATTCGCCGGCACCGGTGGTCACGCCCGAAGTCCACGCGCGGGTGATGCGCGAGGTGGTCGAGCCGACCGTGGCCGGCATGATCGCCGATGGCATGCCGTTCACCGGCTTCCTGTACGCGGGCCTGATGATCGACGCCGACGGCGCGCCGAAGGTGATCGAGTTCAACGTGCGCTTCGGCGATCCGGAGACGCAGCCGGTGATGCTGCGGCTGCAGTCGGACCTGGTGGAGCTGGTCGAGGCCGCGATCGACGGCCGGCTGGATACGGTGCAGGCGCGGTGGACGCCGCAACCGTCGCTGGGCGTGGTGCTGGCGGCCGCGCCGTATCCGGAAACCCCGGTCACCGGCGAGGTGATCTCCGGCCTGGACGCGGTGCCGGCCGGCGCCAAGGTGTTCCACGCCGGCACCGCGCTCGACGCGAACGGCAACGTGGTCAGCGCCGGCGGCCGCGTGCTGTGCGTAGCGGCGCTGGGCGAGAGCGTCTCCGACGCGCAGCGCAATGCCTACGCCGGCGTGGCGGCGATCCACTGGGCCAGCGAATTCCACCGCAACGACATCGGCTGGCGCGCGATCGCGCGCGAGCGGACGCGCTGAGCGCTTCACCCGCATAACCACTCGACTCGCCCCCCTGTAGGAGCGACTTCAGTCGCGATGAGGCTTTACCGATAAAGCCCCCATCGCGACTGAAGTC
>JASGDF010000043.1:0-14968 GCA_047607345.1 Pseudomonas sp.
CGCGCCAAGCGCCTGGTCGAGCACAAGAAGGACGTGGTGATCCTGCTCGACTCGATCACCCGCCTGGCGCGTGCCTACAACAACGTCGTGCCCAGCTCCGGCAAGGTGCTGACCGGCGGCGTGGACGCCAACGCGCTGCACCGTCCGAAGCGCTTCTTCGGCGCGGCGCGCAACGTCGAGGAAGGCGGTTCGCTGACCATCATCGCCACCGCGCTGGTCGATACCGGCTCGAAGATGGACGAGGTGATCTACGAGGAGTTCAAGGGCACCGGCAACAGCGAAGTGCACCTGAACCGCCGCATCACCGAGAAGCGCGTCTACCCGGCGATCGACATCAACCGTTCCGGCACCCGCCGCGAGGACCTGCTGATCGAGCCGGAGCTGCTGCAGAAGATCTGGATCCTGCGCAAGCTGCTGCACCCGATGGACGAGATCGCGGCGATGGAGTTCATGCTCGACAAGATGAAGAACACCAAGTCCAACGACGAGTTCTTCAGTTCGATGAAACGCTGAGCCAGCGCGACGATGCGCCAGCAAAACGCCCCGCGACTGCGGGGCGTTTCGCATTGCGGCGCGTCATTCTTGCCGGAGGCATTGGGGCCGGCCATGTGAAAACCTCATGGGGCGCCAGTCACGCCAGTTTCAGCGCGTCGGCGTAGGGCGGTGTGTCCGGGTAGTCGTCCTCGCGCAGGCGCGCCTGCAGACTGCGCCACCACTGCGGATCGAACAGGTCGGCGTGCACCGCGCGCACCGCCTCCAGCTGCGCCGCCGGCAGCCCCATGAACAGCGGGAAGCGCTCGGGAAACACGTCGCGCGGGGCGACGTGGAACCACGGCTCGGCCGCCATCTGCTCCTCGTAGGTGGTCGGCCGCGGCCAGTCGCGGAAGTTGCACTCGGTGACCAAGCACAGTTCGTCGTAGTCGTAGAACACCGCGCGCGCATGCCGGGTGATGCCGAAGTTCTTCAGCAGCATGTCGCCGGGAAAGATGTTGTTGCGCGCCATGTCCTTGATCGCCTGCGCGTAGTCGATAGCCGCCGCGCGCGCGTTCTCGGCCGGCTGCTCGCGCAGGTACAGGTTGAGCGGGCGCAGCCGGCGCTGCACGTAGCACAGCGCGATGATCAGGTCCTCGCCGTCCTCGGTGATGCTGCCGGCGCAGCCTTCCAGCAGTTCCTGCAGCAGCGCCGGGGCGAAGCGCGCGCGCGGGAAGCGCATGAAGCGGTACGGCTGCGCGTCGAGCAGGCGGCCGATGCGGTCGAGCTGGAACACCAGCTCGTACTTCTCCTCGACCTGCGCGCGGCTGACCTGCTTGGGATAGGCGAAGCGGTCGCGGATCACCTTGAACACCAGCGGGTAGCTGGGCAGGGTGAACACCACCATGACCATGCCGGGCGTGCCCTCGGCATGCACCAGCTGCTCGACGGCGTGCGCCTCGAAGTGGCGGAAGAAGGTGCGGTAGCGCTCGGTCTTGCCCTGCTTGGCGCGGCCGAGCATCGTGTACAGCTCGTCGATCGGCTTGTGCGTGAGCAGGCTGCGCAGGAACACCACCGCGTCGCCGACGGTGCCCAGGTCGGCCTGGAAATAGCTGCGCGAGTTGCTGAACAGCTGCGCCACGTCACTGCGCCGGGTCAGCACCGCCTCGGCGCGCAGGCCGCGCGCGTCGTTGACCAGCGCGATCACGAACGGCGAGAAACGGTGCTCGCCGAACACGCGCCCCACCAGGTAGGCGCGGCGCTCGCGGTAGAACACCGTCTCCAGCAGCTCGACGCTGCGCACCGGATGCTCGCCCCAGTGCGCCAGGTCATCGTGCAGGCGCACCGCGATCGCCGCGGCGCAGCGCGTGCGGTGCGCGTAGGGCACCTCGAACGGATAGTCGCCGAGCACCCGCACCAGCATCTCGGTCAGCCGGCCGGGCGAGACCGCGTAGGTGTGGCGCGCGACCGGGTGGGTGATCGCGTCGCTCGGCTCGATGTCGAGGGCGACGAACTCGATGCACGGGTCCACGCCGCGGGTGCGGAAGTAGCGCCGCGTCAGCGTGTTGTAGAAGGTCTTGTACAGTTCCTGGTCCAGCAGCGCGGCGATCAGCGTCTGGTAGTGCTCGCGCGCGCGGATCCACAACGCGCGATCGTGCGCCTGCCCCAGCAGCACCGCGCGCAGGCGCAGCATGCACTCGGCGATGCACTGGTCGTACAGCGCGATGCGCTCGACCGCGTCCTCGCGCGCGCCACTCCAGTCGCGGGTCGCGAAGCGGCGCCGGGCGCGCGAGGTGATTTCGGCGAAGCGGGCGTGGTAGTCCTCGAAGGCTTCGAAGATCGCCCGGCCGATCGCCTCGGCACGGCGCTCGGACTGCGGGGGGATCGGCGCGAGGTTCATGGCTGCAGTGTAGAGCGGAGCATGCTCGGCTGGGGCTACCCCAGGAAAGCTCCAACCGAGCGGGCTCGGCGCTACCGGACAACCGCCTTCCGGAACGACAAGGGCCCGCTCCGGGGAGCGGGCCCTTGCAGACACTCATCGGCGCAGGATCAGTCCGCGAGCGTGGCCAGCGCGTCGTTGAAGGTCTTGCTCGGGCGCATCGCGGCTGCAACCTTGGCCAGGTCGGGGTGGTAGTAGCCGGCGATGTCCACCGCCTTGCCCTGCGCGCCGTTGAGCTCGGCGACGATGGCCTGCTCGTTGTCCGCCAGCGCCTTGGCCAGCGGCGCGAACTTCGCCTTCAGTTCCGCATCCTGCTCCTGCGCGGCCAGCGCCTGCGCCCAGTACAGAGCCAGGTAGAAGTGGCTGCCGCGGTTGTCGAGCTCGCCGACCTTGCGCGCCGGCGACTTGTCGTTGTCCAGGATCAGGCCGTTGGCCACGTCCAGCGCCTCGGCCAGTACCTTGGCGCGGGCGTTGTCGTAGGTCTGGCCCAAGTGCTCGAGCGAGGCAGCCAGCGCCAGGAACTCGCCGAGCGAATCCCAGCGCAGGTAGTCCTCCTCGACGAACTGCTGCACGTGCTTGGGCGCCGAGCCGCCGGCGCCGGTCTCGAACAGGCCGCCACCGGCCATCAGCGGCACGATCGACAGCATCTTGGCGCTGGTGCCCAGTTCCATGATCGGGAACAGGTCGGTGAGATAGTCGCGCAGCACGTTGCCGGTCACCGAAATGGTGTCCTGGCCCTTGCGGATGCGCTCGAGCGAGACCTTGATCGCCTCCACCGGCGGCAGGATGCGGATGTCCAGGCCGGAAGTGTCATGGTCCTTCAGGTACTTCTCGACCTTGGCGATCACCTGCGCGTCGTGCGCGCGCTGCGGGTCGAGCCAGAACAGCGCCGGGGTTCCGCTCAGGCGCGCACGGGTCACCGCCAGCTTCACCCAGTCCTGGATCGGCGCGTCCTTGGTCTGGCAGGCGCGCCAGATGTCACCGGCTTCCACCGGCGTTTCCAGCAGCACCTTGCCACTGGCGTCGACCACATTGACGGTGCCGTCGAACGGGATCTGGAAGGTCTTGTTGTGGCTGCCGTATTCCTCGGCGGCCTGCGCCATCAGGCCGACGTTGGGCACGCTGCCCATCGTCGCCGGGTCGAACGCGCCATTGGCCTTGCAGTCGTCGATGACGACCTGGTAGATCGTCGCGTAGCAGCGGTCCGGGATCAGTGCCTTGGCGTCCTGCAGCTCGCCCTTGGCGTTCCACATGCGGCCGCTGTCGCGGATCAGCGCCGGCATCGACGCATCGACGATCACGTCGGAAGGCACGTGCAGGTTGGTGATGCCCTTGTCCGAGTTGACCATCGCAACCCCCGGACGTTGCGCGTACAGCGCGTCGATGTCGGCCTTGATCTCGTCCTGCGTGGCTTGTGGCAGCGAAACGATGCGGGCGTACAGGTCGCCGATGCCGTTGTTCGGGTCGAAGCCGATCTGCTGCAGCGCCGCGGCGTGCTTTTCCAGCACCGGCCTGTAGAACTCGGACACCACCACGCCGAACATGATCGGGTCGGAGACCTTCATCATCGTCGCCTTCAGATGCAGCGAGAACAGCACGTCCTTGGCCTTGGCGTCCTCGATCTGCGCGGCGACGAACGCGGCCAGTGCCTTGCGGCTCAGCGTGCTGGCATCGATGATCTCGCCAGCCTTGAGCGCGGTCTTGTCCTTCAGCAGCTTGAGCGTGCCGTCCTTGCCGACCAACTCGATCTTCACCTCGGTGGCGGCCTCGACGGTCACCGAGGTCTCGCTGCCGTAGAAATCGCCGCCGTCCATGTGCGCGACGTGCGACCTGGAATCGGCCGCCCACTTGCCCATGCGGTGCGGGTGCTTGCGCGCGTAGTTCTTCACCGACAGCGGCGCGCGGCGGTCGGAATTGCCTTCGCGCAGCACCGGGTTGACCGCGCTGCCCTTGACCCGGTCGTAGCGCGCCTTGACCTCGCGGGCGACATCGTCGCCGGGAACATCGGGGTAGTCGGGCAATGCGTAGCCCTGCGCCTGCAGCTCCTTGATCGCGGCCTTCAGCTGCGGCACCGAGGCGGAGATGTTCGGCAGCTTGATGATGTTGGCTTCCGGGGTGGTCGCCAGTTCGCCCAGCTCGGCCAGGTGGTCGCCGATCTTCTGCTGGTCGCCCAGGTAGTCGGGGAACAGCGCGAGGATGCGGCCGGCCAGCGAGATGTCGCGCGTCTCCACCGCGATGCCAGCGGTGCCGGTATAGGCCTTGATGATCGGCAGCAGCGACTGCGTCGCCAGGAACGGTGCCTCGTCGGTGAGCGTGTAGATGATCTTCGGGGTATTCGACATTTCTGCGTGGACTCGTGCTGGTTCGGGAGGAAAGCCGCGGCGAAGGTGAGGACGCTGTTCCATCGGGCTGCGGGGGCATTGCCGCCTGCCCCCACTTGCGCCCGCCGTGCCGGCCGCAGGCAGTAACGGAATCGATCAAGCCCTGCATTGTCGCGTCTGCGGGGCGACGGGGTAAAGCCGCAGCAGCGTGACTTCACCGCAGGAAATCGGTTGCAATGAAAACCGATGTACAGGCTCTTGTGAGGGACCCACGAAAAAAAGGCGCAGCCTGCGCTGCGCCTCCACCAGGAGTCTCCGCCGGCAAAGCGCCGGCGGCTGTACCGCTCCGCGCGCCCTACTTCACCTCGAACTTCTGGGTGCCAGCCGGCTTGCCGTCCACCGTCACGTCGGCGGTGTACTGGCCCGCCGGCCAGTCGCTGGCCTTGCTGAACTCGATGTTGGTGGTCTCGGCACCGGCGGCGTTGATCGTGGCGCTCTGTTCGCCGGCGACCTGGCCATCCTGGTAGGTCAGCTTGGCCGCCACCGGCACGTTGCTGGCGGCGCCGTCGGTCTTGACCGAGACGATGATCTTGTCCTTAGCGCCGAGCGTGGCGACCGGCGCGACCGACTTGTCGGCGGCGGCGGTATTGCCGACGGTCACGCCGGTTACGCTGACCGCGGCCGGTTCCGGCGCGGCGGCGGGCGCCGGCTCGCTGGTCACCGGCGCGGTGCTGTCAACGCTGGCCTCGTCCTTCTTCTTGCAGCCTGCCAGGGCCAGTACGGCGGTCAGGCCCAGGATCGCGGCACCGGAAAGCGGGGTCTTCTGCATAGTGTGGTTCCTCCTAGAGTGGGTCGGGATCAGGACTTGGCGGGGATGCGCAGGGCCTGGCCGGGAAAGATCTTGTCCGGATCCTTCAGGGTGTCGCTATTGGCCTCGAAGATGCGTTTCCAGGCATTGCCATCGCCATAGAAGTGCTTGGCGATCTTCGACAGCGAATCGCCCGGCTGCACGGTGTAGGACTGCTCGCCGACGACCTCGGCGGTGCTGTCCACCTTGGACGTGACGTCGGAGAAGTCGGCCTTCGGCACCACCTCGGCAGTGCTGTCGACCGTGGAGGTCACGTCGGAAAAATCGGCTTTCTTGTCATTGCTCATCGCCAGTGGTTCCTTGATACCGGACTGGCGGGTACGGTCTCACGGTGATTGTTAAGGACAGATCGCGCAGATGTGAAACCTGTATATGCCTCGACCGTCTCGTCCCATGAGACAGAACGCTGCTTAAACTGCCCCATAGGCAGCCGTAAGACCGCCGCTAGTTTGGGGAGACTAAGCAATGGGGTTCCATGCACATTCGACGAAGCAGGCCGAGCGCGCGAATTGGCAAGGGTTGTCCAACCATTTGACCGAGGTCGGAGAGGGTGCGGCTGTCCTTTCCGCGCCGTTCGGCGGACAGGTACTGGCCGGAGCCGCTGGCCGGCTGCACGACCTGGGCAAGTACACGCAGAAATTCCAGGACCGGCTGGCGGGCGACCTGTCGCGCGTGGACCATGCCACCTGGGGTGCGCGCATCGCCAGCGAGCGCTATCCGGGTCTGGGCATACTGATCGCCTACGGGATAGCCGGGCATCACGCAGGACTGGCGAACGGCACGCTCGGCGAAGCACGCTCGTCCCTGCGCGAGCGCCTTTCCGAGAACTATCGGCAACAATCGCTACCGCCGCTGCATCCGGGCTGGGAGCGCGAGATCGAACTGCCCCCGCGACTGGCCCTGCCCGACGGCTTCAAGGTCCTGCCCGCGCGCGGCGCCTTCCAGTTCTCGCTGCTGGCACGGATGATCTTCTCCTGCCTGGTCGATGCCGACTTCACCGACACCGACGATTTCTACCGCCGCGTCGAACATCGGCCCTCGCGCGGGGAGGAGACCGGCCCGCTGCCCACGCTGCCGGCCCTGCGCGCGAAGTTCGACGCGCATCTGGCCCGGCTCCCCAAGGATGGGGGCATCAACCCGCGGCGGTCGCAGATCCTGCGCCACGTCCGCGGCCAGGCCGACGAACGCCCCGGCCTGTTCTCGCTGACCGTGCCCACCGGCGGCGGCAAGACACTGGCCTCGCTCGCCTTCGCCCTGGACCACGCCCTCGCCCATGGCCTGCGCCGGGTGATCTACGTGATCCCGTTCACCAGCATCATCGAGCAGACCGCCGAGGTATTCCGCGAGGTATTCGGCGAACTCGGCCAGGCGGCCGTGCTGGAGCACCACAGCGCCCTGTTCGACGATCCCCACCAGGCCCCGCAGGCCATCGAGAAGCGCCGGTTGGCGATGGAGAACTGGGACGCCCCGGTCGTGGTCACCACCGCCGTGCAGTTCTTCGAAAGCCTGTACGCCGACCGTCCCTCGCGCTGCCGCAAGCTGCACAACATCGCCGGCGGCGTGGTGATCCTGGACGAGGCGCAGACCCTGCCGCTGCATCTGCTGCGGCCGTGCGTGACCATGCTGGACGAGCTGGCGCTCAACTACCGCGCCAGCGTGGTCCTGTGCACCGCCACCCAGCCGGCGCTGACCCGACAGGCCGGCTTCAAGGACGGACTGGAGAACGTGCGCGAGCTGGCGCCGGACCCGCCGGCGCTGTACCGGGAGCTGCGCCGCGTCCGCGTGCGCCATGCCGGCGCGCTGGACGATGCCGCGCTGGCCGAACGCCTGCGCGGACGCACGCAGGCGCTGTGCATCGTCAACAACCGGCGTCACGCCCGTGCCCTGTTCGACGCCATCGCCAACCAGCCCGGCGCCTTCCACCTGACCACGCTGATGCATGCCCGCCACCGCAGCGCGATGCTGGCCCAGGTGCGCGCGCAGTTGCGGACAGGCGCGCCATGCCGGCTGATCTCGACCAGCCTGATCGAGGCCGGGGTCGATGTCTCCTTCCCGACCGTCCTGCGCGCCGAGGCCGGCCTGGATTCCATCGCCCAGGCCGCCGGCCGCTGCAACCGCAACAAGGAATGGGCCATCGAACAGAGCGAGGTGCTGGTGTTCCAGAGCCCGGACTGGGCGCCGCCGAAGGAACTGAAGCTGTTCGCCGAGGCGTTCCGCCGGATCCACCCGCACCATCGCGACGACCTGCTGTCGCTGGAGGCGGTGGACGCCTACTTCCAGGAACTGTACTGGCGCAAGGACGGCCAGCTCGGCGAGGACTTCCTTGAATTGCTCAAGGGCGTGGGCGTCGGCGAGTTGCCGATGGAGACCCTGGCCACCCGCTTCCGCATGATCGACAACGCGATGCGGCCGGTGATCGTACCCTACGACCCGCAGACCGGCCAGGAAGACCCCTTCGTCACCGACTTGCTGCGCGACCTGGAATACGCCCCGGGCGCGGCCCGCAAGCTGCAACCCTTCCTCGTGCAGGTTCCCGGGCAGGGCTACGACACCCTGTGGCGGTCCGGCGCCATCCAGCCGGTGGCCGAGGCGCGCTACGGCCATCAGTTCGTGCGCCTGGTCAACCCGCGCCTGTACGACGCGCGCTACGGGCTGCATTGGGAGCAGCCGCAGTTTCTTTCCGCTGAAGGCAATGTCTGGTGAACCGATAGAGATCAAGGCAAACGGGCGATCCATGTCGACAAGGGCGTGACCCGCGATATCGACCACTGCGGAAGCATCGATGCCCGCCGACCCTCCTCCGAAGAGCAGCGGACATGGCCTGGCATCGCATGCAGCACCTTTGCACGAATCGTCCGACACATCACCGCGGGAGACCAACGAAAGAAGCCAGCATCACCCGCATCCTTTGATCAGAAACCCCGCATCGGCCACGACCGCCGGCCTCAGCATGCCGGCACGGCGCGTGTCGAAGCAGAGGTTTCCGGTCAATAAAGTAACGGCCGTCTCGGCCGATGAGACCACTGTGAGGAAGATACCTCGCACGCGCTGCAATGAACGGGGACAAGGATGAGCTACGGGGTCAGGCTCCACGTCTGGGGCGAGCGGGCGCTGTTCACGCGCCCCGAAATGAAGGTCGAACGCGTCTCCTACGACGTCATCACGCCGTCGGCGGCGCGCGGCATTCTCGAGGCGATCCACTGGAAGCCGGCGATCCGCTGGGTGGTGGACAACATCCAGGTCCTCAAGCCGGTCCGCTTCGAGTCGATCCGACGCAACGAGGTCGGCGGCAAGCTCTCGGCCGCCAGCGTCGGCAAGGCGATCAAGGCCGGGCGCACCGACGGACTGGTCAGCTACGTCGAGGACGATCGCCAGCAACGCGCGGCCACCGTGCTGCGCGAGGTCGGCTACGTCATCGGCGCACATTTCGAACTGACCGGCAAGGCCGGCGCGGAGGACAACGTCGGCAAGCACCTGGACATCTTCAACCGCCGCGCCCGGCGCGGGCAATGCTTCCAGGCGCCGTGCCTGGGCACGCGCGAGTTCCCGGCCAGCTTCGCCCTGCTGGAGAACGGCCAGGCAGCTCCTGCCGTCGATGCATCGCTGCTTGGCGAGCGCGATCTGGGCTGGATGCTGCACGACATCGACTTCGCCGACGGCATGACGCCGCGCTTCTTCCGTGCCCTGATGCGCGATGGATCGATCGACGTGCCCGCCTTCGACGGCGACGAGGTGCGCGCATGATCCTGGCCGCGCTTGCCGACTACTACGGGCGACTGCGGGAGGATCCCGACTCCGGCATCGCCATGCCCGGTTACAGCCAGGAGAAGATCGGCTTCGCCATCGTGCTCTCGGCGGACGGGCGGGTGGTCGATGTGGAAGACCTGCGCCGGGGCGAGAAGAAGCCCCTGCCCCACCCCCTGGACGTCCCACAACCTGAGAAGCGCACGGTCACGGTCAAGTCCAACTTCCTGTGGGACAAGACCAGCTATGCGCTGGGCGTCAGCGCCAGCAGCAAGCGCAGCGGACAGGAACACGAGGCATTCAAGGCCCTGCACCGTCAGGCGCTGGCCGGCAGCGACGACGCCGGCCTGATCGCCCTGCTGGCCTTCCTCGACCACTGGACGCCACAGCAGTTCCAGAATCACCCGGCCTTCGCCGCCCACGGCGAGGCGCTGCTGGATGCCAACCTGGTGTTCCGGCTCGACGATGGCCGCCCGCAGTACCTGCACCAGCGCCCGGCCGCGCGCGCGGCCTGGGCGCATTTACAAGAGCAAACGACGGAAACAACAACAGGTATGTGCTTAGTCACCGGTGCGTGGACGTCACTGGCACGCCTGCATCCAGTGATCAAAGGATTTGAGAGCACGGGATCTTCAATTGTTTCATTCAACTCAGACGCATACACCTCATACAAAGGCACTCTTGCAAAGATTCAATCCAAGTCCAAAGAAAATGATAGTGGTGCCAACGCACCGATTTCCAAAGAAGCCGCATTCGCCTACACCACCGCGCTCAATCACCTGCTGCGCCGCGACGAACGCAACCGCCAGCGCCTGCAGATCGGCGACACCACCGTGGTGTTCTGGGCGCAGGCGGCGGACAAGCCAGTGGCGGAGACGGCCGAGACTTTCCTAGCCGGCTTCTTCGGCACCGAGGCCGGCCTGGACGAGGCCCAGGCCACCCGGCGCCTGCACGATGCGCTGGAACAGGTGCGGCAGCTGCGTCCGCTGCGCGAACTGGACAGCCGCCTGGACGAGGACACCCGCATCTTCGTCCTGGGCCTGGCGCCCAATGCCGCGCGCCTGTCGATCCGGTTCTGGGAGACCCAGCGCCTGGGGACCCTGGCCGCGCGACTGGCCGACCACTACCGCGACCTGGAACTGTCGCCGCCGGCCTGGCGCCGCGCGCCCTCGCCTCAGTTCCTCGCCCTGCAGACCGCCCCGGTCTATGGCGAGAACGGCAAGCCCAAGGCCGAGGACGTGCCACCTCTGCTGGCCGGCGAGCTGGCCCGCGCCATCCTGACCGGCGGCCGCTATCCACGCAGCTTGCTGGCCGCCATCGTCATGCGCTTCCGCGCCGATGGCCAGATCAGCAACCGGCCACTGCGCGTGGCGCTGTGCAAGGCCGTCCTGGCGCGCGAGGCGCGGCTGGGCGGACCAGAAGGAACGTCAACCGAAAAGGGGGAACCACCCGTGAGTCTCGACCCAGGCAACACCGACCCCGGCTATCTGCTGGGACGCCTGTTCTCCACGCTGGAGAACGTGCAGCGCGCCGCGCTCGGCGCGCAGCTCAACGCCACCATCCGCGACCGCTACTACGGCGCCGCCTCGGCCACGCCGGCCAGCATCTATCCGGTGCTGCTGCGCAACGCCCAGAACCACCTGGGCAAACTGCGCAAGGAGAAAGCCGGGCTGGCGGTCACGCTGGAGAAAGAGATCGGCCAGATCGTCGATGCGCTGCCGCCCAGCTTCCCGCGCAGCCTGCCGATCGAGGCCCAGGGCCGTTTCGCCATCGGCTACTACCACCAGACCCAGGCGCGCTTCGCCCGCGGCACCGCGCAGGACGCCCCCGACACCGATTCCGAAGGAGAAGCCGCATGAGCGCCATCACCCACCGCTACGAGTTCGTCTACCTGTTCGACGTCACCAACGGCAATCCCAACGGCGACCCGGACGCCGGCAACCTGCCGCGCCTGGACCCAGAGACCAACAAAGGCCTGGTCACCGACGTGGCGCTCAAGCGCAAGATCCGCAACTACGTCGCGCTGGAGAAGGAAGCCGAGCCCGGCTTTGCGATCTACATGCAGGAGAAGTCGGTGCTGAACAACCAGCACAGGCAGGCCTACCAGGCGTTGGACCTCGAGCCGGAGGCCAAGAAGCTACCCAAGGACGAGGCAAAGGCCCGCGAGCTGACGGCCTGGATGTGCAAGAACTTCTTCGACGTGCGCAGCTTCGGCGCGGTGATGACCACCGAGGTCAATTCCGGGCAGGTGCGCGGGCCAGTGCAGATCGCCTTCGCCAGTTCCATCGACCCGGTGCTGCCGCTGGAAGTCTCGATCACCCGCGTGGCCGTGACCAACGAAAAGGACCTGGAGAAGGAGCGCACCATGGGCCGCAAGCACATCCTGCCATACGGCCTCTACCGTGCGCACGGTTTCATCTCGGCCAAGCTGGCCGAACGCACCGGCTTCTCCGAGGACGACCTGCAACTGCTGTGGCGCGCCTTGGCGAACCTGTTCGAACACGACCGCTCAGCCGCGCGCGGGGAGATGGCCGCGCGCAAGCTGATCGTGTTCCAGCATGAACATCCGATGGGGAATGCGCCGGCGCATGTTCTGTTCGACAAGGTCAGGGTCGGCCGCGTGAGCGGCGATTCCAGCGCACCCGCGCGAGGGTTCTCCGACTACACCATCGAGATTGACCGTGACCTGCCGGCAGGCGTCACCGTCACCGAGCTGTTCTGAAGAACACGGAGCGCGGGGACCATGGACGACGACGCACTGATTCCGCTCTCCGCCCTCCAGCATTACCTGTATTGCCCACGCCAGTGCGCGCTGATCCACCTGGAGCAGCAGTGGGCCGAGAACCGGCACACCGCCGAGGGCCGCCTGCTGCACGAACGCGCCGACACGCCACGGGCGGAACGCCGCCGCGGCGTACGCACGGTCACCGCCATGCCACTGGTGGCATTAGAGCTGGGCCTCACCGGCAAGGCTGACGTGGTGGAGTTCCACACCGGCGACGACGGCGAGCGCGCCGTGCCGGTCGAGTACAAGCGCGGCCGGCCCAAGTCGCACCGCGCCGACGAAGTGCAACTGTGCGCACAGGCGCTGTGCCTGGAAGCGATGCTGGACCGCCCGGTCGAGGCCGGCGCCCTGTTCTACGGCCAGACCCGGCGGCGCAAGGACGTCGCCTTCGATCTGGAATTGCGCGCACTGACCCTGAGCACCCTCGACCTGACCCGCGCGATGCTCGTTTCCGGCCAGACCCCCTCGGCCCGCTACGAGGCCCGGCGCTGCGATGCGTGCTCGCTGCTGGACCTGTGCCAGCCACGCCTGCTCGGCCGGCACAGCGTGCGGGACTGGTTGCGCCGGCAGCTCGACGACGAGGCGCAATGAGATGCGTCGCCAGCTCAACACCCTGTACATCACCACCGACGGCGCCTGGCTGCGCAAGGACGGCGCCAACATCGTCATGGAGGTCGAGCGCCAGGAACGCGTGCGCGTACCGGCGCACATGCTGGAGAGCCTGGTCTGCATCGGCCGCGTGGCGGTTTCCCCGCAGTTGCTGGGATATTGTTCCGGGCAGGGCATCAGCATCTGCTACCTGACGCCACAGGGCCGTTTCCTGGCAAGGGTCGAAGGCCCGGTATCCGGCAACGTGCTGCTGCGCCGCGCGCAGTACCGCGCCAGCGACGACCCGATGCACTGCGGCCGCATCGTGCGCCACCTGCTCGTCGGCAAGCTGCACAACCAGCGCGCGGTGCTGGCCCGGGGCTGGCGCGACCATGGTGAACGGATCACCGATCGCTCGGCTTTCCAGCATGCTCTCAAGCGACTCAAACGCATTCCCTACCGACTGATGCAGGAAACCGACGTGGACCTGTTGCGTGGCTTGGAAGGGGAAGCCGCACAAGCCTACTTCGGTGTATTCGACCAGCTGATCCGTGCCGAGTCGCCGCTGCTGCGGTTCAGGGGGCGCAACCGTCGCCCTCCACGCGATGCCTTCAACGCGCTGCTGTCCTTCCTCTATACCTTGCTCACCCATGACTGCCGCTCGGCGCTTGAAACCATAGGCCTGGACCCGGCGGTAGGCTTCTTGCATCGCGACCGTCCCGGCCGGCCGAGCCTGGCACTGGACCTGGCCGAGGAATTCCGCCCCCTGCTCGGCGAGCGGCTGGCGCTGTCGCTGATCAACCGGCGCCAATTGAATGCCCGCGACTTCACGGTGTTCGACAATGGTGCCGTGCAGCTGAAGGATGACGCCCGCAAGACCGTGCTGATCGCCTACCAAGAGCGCAAGCGCGAGCAACTGCAGCACGCCTATCTCGGCGAGAAGATCGACATTGGCCTGCTGCCCTTTGTGCAGTCGCAACTACTGGCGCGCCACCTACGCGGCGACCTGGATGGGTACCCGCCGTTCCTTTGGAAATGATACGGAGCCCTGCGCAATGATGGTCCTAGTCAGCTATGACGTGAGCACGACATCACCTGGTGGCGATAAAAGGCTACGCCACGTTGCCAAATCCTGTCGTGACCTGGGCCAGAGGGTTCAATATTCGGTATTCGAAATAGAGGTAGAACCTGCCCAGTGGGTCCAACTACGGCAGCGGCTGTGCGACCTGATCGACCCCGAAGTGGACAGCCTGCGCTTCTACCAACTGGGTACAAAGTGGGAAGGCCGCGTCGAACACGTAGGTGCCAAGCCCACGTTGGACATGAAAAGCCCACTCATCTTCTGACGCGAACCCCAAACGAGCAGGAAAAGCCGGGCAGGTTCGCGGCACACCTATATCATTGATAATAAAGGTAAATTACCATCTGTATGACATGGACATCCACACCTAGGCGCCATCGTCAAACCAGTTCGCGTGACTGACACCTTTCCCCCTTACTGCATCAGCACTTATGCTGACGAGGTCGCACCCTCACGGGTGCGTGGATTGAAACCCTTGATGAAGTTGACGAATTGCAGGGGCGCACTCGTCGCACCCTCACGGGTGCGTGGATTGAAACGCATGACCGTGGCCGAGGCACCGGCTTGCTGCGGTCGCACCCTCACGGGTGCGTGGATTGAAACTTTGCGAGCAAGTCTCCTTGCCCCTCCAGCGCGCAGGTCGCACCCTCACGGGTGCGTGGATTGAAACCGTGAATTGCGTATGGCTCCGGGCATGATTTTCGAGTCGCACCCTCACGGGTGCGTGGATTGAAACCTGCACGCGGGTATTCGCGCCGCTGTACTGCACGCGTCGCACCCTCACGGGTGCGTGGATTGAAACCAGCGGTCCTCGAGCTCGGCCTGCACCGCCGCCAGGTCGCACCCTCACGGGTGCGTGGATTGAAACCTTGGACTCCAGCTGCAGTAGGCCCTTGGCGTTGTGTCGCACCCTCACGGGTGCGTGGATTGAAACCGGCACCTCACCATCGAGCAGGTCTACAAGCCCCTGTCGCACCCTCACGGGTGCGTGGATTGAAACAGCCAAAGATAGACGTTGGCGCGACTCATGACTTGTCGCACCCTCACGGGTGCGTGGATTGAAACATGCAGAGCGGCTACAACGTTTATTCGTTGCAGCGTCGCACCCTCACGGGTGCGTGGATTGAAACCGGCAGGCACGCGACGACGTGCGCCGCGACATCGAGGTCGC
>JASGDF010000044.1:0-2921 GCA_047607345.1 Pseudomonas sp.
CTGCTGGCGCGCCCGCCCGGCAGCTGGACGGTGCGCGACTACGTACTCGGCGCCGGCCGCCGCGCCTGCCCCGGCCCGCTCGGCTGCACGAGCTGCGGCTGCGCGGCGAGTGCGCAGGCAGCGCGGGAAACCGCACTGCCGCAGTGCTGCGGCGGCCGCGCGCGGGTCCTGCTCGAACACCTCGACCCGGCCGATGCCCAGTGGCTGCAAGCGATGACGCCCGGCCGCACCCTGGTGATCGGCCTGGACCACACCGCCGCCACCCATGCCATCGACGATGCGCCACCGGCCGCGCTGCCGGCGAAGGGCACGCTACCCGGTATCGGTGCCGCGCTGCGCATGCCGGTCGGCGCGCGGCCACGCCCGCTCTACCTGTTCGGCGCCGGCCATGTCGGCCGTGCGATCGCGCATGCGGTGCACGGGCTGCCGTTCGAGCTGCGCTGGTTCGACAGCCGCGCCGGCGAGGCCGCCGACGCGGGCGCGACGCATGCCGACGAAGCCACGCTGGAAGGCCTGCTGGCGGCTGCGCCGCCCGATGCCCTCGCACTGATCCTGACCCACGACCACGGCCTGGACTACCGCCTGACCCGCGCCGCGCTGGGACGACCGCTCGGCTTCGTCGGCCTGATCGGCTCGGCCTCCAAGCGCGCGCGCTTCCTCGGCCAGCTGCGCCGCGACGGCCTGGACGAGGACACCCTCGCCCGCCTGATCTGCCCGATCGGCCTGCCCGGCATCGAAGGCAAGGAACCGGCGGTGATCGCGATCGCGGTGGCCGCGCAGCTGCTGACGCTGCGCGCTGCGCCACTGGCTTGACCCGTTGGAGAAGATGCTCAGACACGCAGCACGCGCATCGCGGCACTTGCCGGCGCCGCCGAACGGGTGAAACCGGCCCGGTGGCAATCCGGCAGGCACAGGCGTACAAATGATCGGGCAGGGTCCAATTGTTATCCAGGCACGCATCATGCCCCAGACCGTGAAACTCGCCACCGCCCGCGAGCTGGCCGCCGCCGGCAGCATCCGCGACACCTTGCTGGTCGGACAGCGAGGCGGCTATGCCGTGTTGCTCAAGCTCGGTGGCGGCGAGCGCGCGCTGGCGACCCGTGACGGATCGCTGCGGCTGTTCTCCGGCCTCGATGCCGCCGCCCGGGTGCTGCGCGACCTCGGCATCGACCGCTATCAGGTCGATGCGACCGGACTGGCCGAGGACGATCCGGTACGCCGCAAGCGGCCCGACCGCGCGGCCGCGCTGAAGGAAGTCCATCAGGCGGCTGCGCACGACGAGTGGTTCCGCTCGCAAGTGCTCCAGGCACGGCGCGAAGCCGACGATCCCGACACCCCCTGGGTGCCCCACGACCAGGCCCGCGACGACGCTCGGCGCTGGCGCCGCGACATGCTGGCCCGCGCCGCCGCCGACAAGGCCTCGAAGAATTGAAACTGGTCTGGCTGCCCCGGGCCCAGCAACTGCGCTACGCACAGCTCGAATACATCGCCGAGACCGATCCGCTGGCGGCAGTGCGGGCGGACGAGGAGATCGAATGCCAGGCCGAACTGTTGCCGGACAACCCGAATATGGGACGGCCGGGACGGATCGAAGGGACCCGCGAACTGGTCGTCGGCCGGACACCCTTCATCCTGGTATACCGCGTGCATCCCGAGGCCGGACGCATCGAGATCTGGCGCCTGCTGCACGGCGCGCAACGCTGGCCACCGCAGGAACGGGGCTGAGTCTTGCTTCGGCATGATTCGCACCGTGGGCAATGCCCGTATCCTTCGCCGCGCATGACCACCCCGACATTCCCGATCTCCCCCCTGCTGCCGGCGATCGCCGCCAGCCTGTCCGAGCACCCGCGCCTGGTGCTGGAAGCCCCGCCCGGCGCCGGCAAGACCACCCAGGTGCCGCTGGCGCTGCTCGATGCGCCGTGGCTGGCCGGCGGGAAGATCGTGATGCTGGAACCGCGCCGGGTGGCCGCACGCAGCGCCGCCACGTTCATGGCCCGCCAGCTCGGCGAGGACGTCGGCGGCATGGTCGGCTACCGCATCCGCTTCGAGAACCGGGTTTCGGCACGGACCCGGATCGAGGTCGTCACCGAGGGCATCCTGACCCGGATGCTCCAGGACGATCCGCTGCTGGACGGCGTCGGCGCGCTGCTGTTCGACGAGTTCCACGAACGCCACCTCGCCGGCGACCTCGGCCTGGCGCTGGCGCTGGACGTGCAGGCCGGGCTGCGCGAGGACCTGCGCATCGTCGTCATGTCGGCCACCCTCGACAGCCAGCGCCTGGCGCAGTGCCTGGATGCGCCGCGGCTGAGCAGCGCCGGACGCGGCCATCCGGTCGAGATCGCGCATTTCCCCGCGCGCCGCGACGAGGCGCTGGAACCGCAGGCGCGGCGCGCGATCGAGCACGCATTGGCGACCCATCCCGGCGACGTGCTGGTGTTCCTGCCGGGCCAGCGCGAGATCGCGCGCGTGCAGGCCGCGCTGCAAGCGCACGATCCCTCCCCCCGCCCGCGGGGAGATGTGCCCGAAGCGCGGACGGGAGACCTCCACGGCGCCGAAGTCCTGACCCTGCACGGCGAGCTGCCGGTCGAGCAGCAATCGCGCGTGCTGCAACCCGATCCGCGCGGCCAGCGCCGCGTGGTCCTCGCCACCAACGTCGCCGAGTCCTCGGTGACGCTGCCCGGCGTGCGCGTGGTGATCGACAGCGGGCTGGCACGCGAACCCCGCTACGACCCGAACAGCGGCTTTGCGCGGCTGGACGTGACCACGATCGCGCAGGCCTCGGCCGACCAGCGTGCCGGCCGCGCCGGGCGCGTCGCCGAAGGCTGGGCGTACCGGCTGTGGCCGCAGTCGCAGCGGCTGGAAGCGCAACGCCGGCCGGAGATCGCCCAGGTCGAGCTGGCCGCGCTGGCACTGGAGCTGGC
>JASGDF010000045.1:0-48189 GCA_047607345.1 Pseudomonas sp.
GAACTCGTTCTGGTCCGGGTAGCGGTTGTCGCCGTCGATGTAGTGCGCCCAGGCGTTCCAGTACAGCAGCTTGCGGTAGGCCTGCGCGTCCAGGTACGGGCTCGGGTAGTCGCGCAGTGCCTCGGCCAGCAGCCGGAACATCACCGTGGAATTGATCACCGAGAAGTTGTTGCTGCCCTGCGCACCGCGCGCCCGCAGGTCGGCCTGGTTGGCGGTGTAGAACGGGAACAGCGGGTACTGGTCACGATCGGCGAACAGGCGCAGCGCGCGCACGTACTTGGCGTCGTAGTCGGCATCGCCGGCCTTGGGCATCAGCCCGACCGCGAACGGGTAGTAGTTGTTGGTCTCCTTCCAGTCCACCGCCAGCCCCGGCCCCGGCCCGCTGGCCTGGCGATGCTTGAGCAGCTCGCCGTGCAGGCCCATCGAATCGGCCTGCCCGCTGTGGTCCTGCCACAGCACCGACAGCACCGAGACGCGAATCCTCGCCGCCGTCCGCTCCATCTCATCGGCGATGGCGACATCGCCGGACAGCCGCGCGGCCGCGGCCGCCGCCTTGGCGTTGGCCCAGACGTAGGCGCTCTCGGTGCGGTCCATCCGCACCTCGCCATGGTCCCTGGCCCAGTCGAACGACACCGCGTCGGCGTCGTTGCCGGTCATCGCCGCCCAGTCGTACTCGATCAAGCCGTTGCCGTTGCGGTCGTAGGACTTCAGCAGCCCGAGCACGTCGCCGCGCCCGTAGCCGGCGAGCTTGCCAGCCAGCGCCGCCGGGCCGCCGTGCACCTGGTAGCTGCGCCAGGCGGCGGCGGTGAGGTACTGCGCGTAGGAGTTCGACCAGTTCTGCGGCGAGCCGGGGTTGTCCACGTACTTGCCACCGCCGGCGACCTCGCCGGCACCGAGCCAGGAGCCGTAGGCATAGCCCGGGTCGCGCAGGTACTTGAGGTCGTCCAGGAACATGCAGGTGGTCAGCACGATCGCGTTGTCGTAGCCGAGCACACCCTCGATCGCCACCGGGAACTGGTAGTCGTTGCCCGGCACCGCCGCGTCGAGGAAGTTGAAGCGCAGCAGCCACCAGCGATAGAACAGCGTCTTGTCGATGTTGTCCTCGGGCGTGTCGAGGTACGGGATGTTCTCGGCCCACCAGCGGTTGTAGCTAACGACGTGCTCGCGGAAGGCCTGCTGCGGCGAGAGCGCAGCGATGCGGCGGTACTCGGCCAGCGACGACGGCAGCTCGCGGGTGGTCAGACCCAGCTGCAGCTTGAGTGTGGCGCCCTCGCCGCGCGCTGGCACCTCGACCCTGCGTGCCAGCGCGCCGTCCTCGACCGCGAAGCCGTCGCCGGAGAAGCGCGGGAACACCGTGGTGATGTCGTTGCGCGCCTGGAACGCGCCGTCCAGCTCATCGCCGTCGGCGTGCGCGGCCATCGGCGACACGCCGCGCAGCACCAGCGCATGCGCGTGGCCATCCAGCGCCGACAGCGTCGCCTCGGCCACCGCCACGTTCTGCTGGGTGATGAACTTGACCAGGCGCAGGCGCACGCCGGCCGTGGCGTCCTCGAACACGGTCTCGAAATAGCTCGGGGTCTGCCGGCGCCGCGCGGCGACCTCCTTCAGCGCCAGCGCCTTGCCGTCCTGCTCCAGCGCGATGCGGAACAGCGCGTCGTGCCCGGTCTTGTGCCAGTAGGCCGGCTCGCCGACGAAGCCGGGCTGCTCCGGCTTGTGGGTGTACAGGTAGGCGGCGCGGCCTCGGGTGAACAGCCAGTTGTTGGTATCGCCGGCACCGCCGCCCTCGCCCGTGCGCGCCAGCACCCGGTCGATCCAGAAATCGCGCCCCGGCGCGCTGCCGGCGCCCTGCGCGAGATCGGCGGCGAACACCCTGCCGAAATAGCCGCCCGGCACGAACGCCACGCCGGTGGCCGGCAGCGGGTGCGCTTCGCCGATGAAGCGCGGGTAGCCGATCCCGGCGTTGTCGCGTGCGTGCGCGGCGGATGCCGCCAGCGCCAGCACGCAGAACAGCAGACACCGCCAGCGCGGGGCGCGGCGGTGCGGTGTGGAAATTCCGATATTGATGCTCATGCTACCCCGTGAAACGCAACATCCCGATGCGTCGTCCCCGCGCAGGCGGGGACCCAGCGACTTCTGCCCGGCAGGCACAAGGCACTGGATCTGCGATCCCCGGCCCACGCGCATAGCGCGCGGGCGCTCGGCCGAGTGCGAGCCAGTGGCTCGCAAGCCACCCGCCCTCTCCCCCGCCTGCGCGGGGATGACGAGTTTTGTCAGCCGCCCTAGAACTCCCACCGCAGCTTGCCCCAGAAGTAGCGCCCGACCGTGTCGTAGACCGTCGCGTCGGTGTTGGAGGCGTTGGAGTAGTAGCCGTAGTAGATCGGCGGCAGCTTGTCGAACACGTTGTCCACGCCCAGCGAGGCAGTCAGGTGCCACGGCGCGAACTTCCGCTGCACCGAGAGGTTGTGGTAGACCACCGGCGAGACCCGGAAGTACACGCAGTTGCCATCGGCGTCGGTGTTGTAGCAATAGTCCTCGTAGGCGCTGCCGACGGTGCTGCGGCCGATGTAGCGGGCGGTCCAGCTGGCATGCCAGTCGCCCTTGTCCCAGCCCAGCGTGAGGTTGGCCTTCAGCCGCGGCAGGTTGCCGCCCGCGCTTGAAGTTTCGCCGACATAGTTGTGGCTTTCGCCGTCGAGCAGGTACTCGTCCATCAGCGTGCCGTCCAGGCCCAGCTGGAACGTGCCCCAGTCGGCAATGTCGAAGCGGTAGTGGGCACCGAAGTCGTAGCCGCTGATCTCGACCTTGTCGTAGTTGATCGCGTACGGCACGGTGACGCTTTCCAGCTGCCCGGTGGAGCTGCGCGTGACCAGCGCGCAGAACTTGGCATCGCCCTTGTAGCACTGCTGCAGCACGTAGGTGTAGTCGGTGCTGGAGATCATGTCGTTCAGCTCGACCCTCCAGGCATCGAAGTTGAACGAGAAGCCCTCCAGCCAGTCCGGATCGTAGACCAGGCCCAGGTTGTAGGAATGCCCGGACTCGGGCTGCAGGTCGAAGCCGGCGTTGGCGCTGCCGGTGACCAGCACCGTCAGCGTGCCGGTATTGGTGAAGCTGCCGTCGGTCGATACGTTCGCGCAGCCGCCGCTGCCGGCACCGCCGGTGTAGCCCTCGCACGGATCGGTGTAGCTGCCGGCCTCGTAGGTACCCTGGTACGGCGAGCCATACAGGTCGCCCAGCGCCGGCGCGCGGAACACCTGCGCGGCGCTCGCGCGCACCAACAGGTCCGGGATCGGGCGCCATTCCAGCGCCAGCGAACTGTTGGTGGTGTTGCCCCAGGCACTGTAGTCGGAGAAGCGGCTGCCCACGTCCAGGCTCAGCGAGTGCACCAGCGGCAGGTCCTTGAGCAAGGGGATCAGCAGTTCCGCGTAGGCCTCCTTGATCGCCTCCGAATGGCCCTGCTGCATGATGCAGCCATCCATGTAGTCGCACTCGCCGTAGGCGTCGGCCATCGCCACCGAGCTCTGCGTGCCCTGGTGGAAGTCGTTCTTGCGGTACTCGGCGCCGAAGGCCGCCTGCACGTCGCCGGCAGGCAGGCTGAACAGGGTGCCGTTGGTGGACAGGTTGACGTTCCTGGTGGTGCTCTCGTCGCTCAGGTCGACCGGCAGCAGGGTCGACTGCAACGCCGCGATCGTGTCCGGGTCGTTCAGGTTGAACACGTTGGCGGTCTCCAGCACCTCGACCAGCTCGGAGGTCACCGCGAAACCGTAGCGCACCAGCTTGTCCTTGTAGTGCGCATAGCCGAGGTTGGCGTCCCACTGCCAGCTGGAGTCGCCGAAGCTCCCGCGCAGGCCGGCGTCGAGGTTGGTCTGCGCCATCGAGGAGACGTACTTGCGGCTGAAGACCGAAGATCGCAGGTAGTAGTTGCTCAGCTCCGAGCCGAACGGGTTGTACGGGTTGCTGGCGATGTCCGCGCCCAGGCCGCTGGCGCTGATGCCGTAGGGCTGCAGATGCGAGGTAGTCTTGCTGTGGGTCCACAGCAGGTCGGCGTAGGCCTGGACGCTGTCGCTCACGTCCCAGGTCGCGCGCAGCGAGAAGTTGGTGCGGTCCACCGGCGTGATCATGTACTGCGTGCCGTAGTAGTTGTACTTGTCGCTGGAGACAGTGCCGAAGGTATGGTAGTCGGCGCTGGTCAGCGTGCCCGAGCCCGCGTTGCTGTTGGCCACCAGCACCGAGCCGTCGCTGAGCACCACGCGGCCGACGCTGCCGGTGTAGCTGCCGATCGTGCCGTTGCTGTAGTACAGCTGGCTGCGGGAGAAACCGCGGTCGCGGTTGTACAGCGCGTTCTGCGAGTTGTGGCTGATCGCCATCATCACGCTGCCACGGCTCCAGATCTTGCCCCACTCCAGGTCGAAGTTGCGCCGCGTGGCGTCGCCATGGGTGCTGATCCCGTAGTCGCTCTCCAGCGCGAAGCCCTCCCAGCGGTCCTTGAGGATGATGTTGACCACGCCGCCGATCGCGTCGGAGCCGTAGATCGCCGAAGCGCCGGCGGTCAGTACCTCGACGTGGTCGACCATCGAGGCCGGGATCGAGTTCACGTCGGCGCCGGGCGAGGCACTGACGCTGCTGGCCGGCCCGGTCATGCGGTGGCCGTTGAGCAGCACCAGCGTGCGCTCGGGTCCGAGCCCACGCAGCGACACCAGCGCGCGGCCATGGCTGAAGCCGCTGTTGATCGAGGTGTTGGTCTGGTAGCCGGCCATCACCGGTAGCTCCTGCAGCAGGTCGCCGAGCGTGGCCTTGCCGGTGTCCTCGATCTTCTGCCGGTCGATCGTGATCACCGGGCTGGCGGTCTCAAGGTCGACGCGGCGGATATGGCTGCCGGTAACGGTGACGGTATCGAGCTGCTTGGCCTTCTTGTCCTGGGTCTCGTCGCTGCCGGCATCCTGTGCCTGCGCCGACAGCGTGGTTGCGGCGATCGCCAGCGCGATCGCCAGCGTCAGTGGGCGGGAGCACGCCGAGCGGCGTGCAAGCGGCGCGGAGCGGGAATGGGGACTGGGCGACATCGGAGGTTCCTCTGGCGATTCGGGGCAAGGAGCGCGGGAATTCGGGCCGAACGAACCCGTTCCGGCACCCATGCGCCGGAAGCGGAACGATCGATGTGCAACGGCACTACGTGAACGACGAGGCGGCGCGTTGGTCAGAGCGATGCTGTGCGCGGCCGTGGGGGATGCGCCTGTGAATCCCCACAATCCCCTCCGCGCAAGTCGATATTCCAGTAACGGCATTGCAAGCGTCTTGACGCAAATACCGATGGGCGATGCGGAAATCCGCACTTTCCGCCTGCGTCATGCCCTGCGGTGCCCGTCATCGCCTCGACAGCGAATCGCTGGACCCGCGCCTGCATCCCACCCACCTCTCGCGAGACGCGTGGAGTCGAGCAAGCTCGGCTCTACAAGGCGGTCGTATCCTGTGCGCAAGCGGCGCTCACGGCGCCGCTGCGCCGCCGCGGTTCCAGTCCGGCGTGGGCGCGCCCTGCAGCCAGCGCACGAAGAAATCCAGCAGGCGGCGCTGCCCATACTCGCCGCCGGCACCGTGGTCGCCGCCCGGCACCACCAGCAGTTCGAAATCCTTGCCTGCCTTGATCAGCCGGTCGGCGACCTGGAAGGTGCTGGCCGGATCGACGTTCTGGTCCATGTCGCCGGTGACCAGCAGCAGGTGGCCCTGCAGTCGCCAGGCGTTCTCCACGTTCGACGACGCGGCGTACCACGGACCGACCGGCCAGCCCATCCACTGCTCGTTCCACCAGATCTTGTCCATGCGGTTGTCGTGGCAACCGGAGTTGGCCACCGCCGCGGTGTAGAAATCGGGATGGAACAGCAGCGCGCCGAGCGCGCTCTGGCCCCCGGCGGACGTGCCGAAGATGCCCACCCCGCCGTCGATGGCGTACCACGGGTAGCGCGCCGCCACCGCCCGATGCCAGGCGATGCGGTCGGGGAAGCCGGCGTCCTTGAGGTTGCGCCAGGCCACGTCGTGGAACGCGCGCGAGCGGTTGTTGGTACCCATCCCGTCGATCTGCGCCACCGCGAAGCCGAGCGCGGTCAGCGGCTCGACGCGGGTGCTGAAGGTCTTGGGCACGAACGAGCCATGCGGTCCGGCATAGATGTCCTCGACCACGCGGTAGCGCCGGCCCGGCTCCAGCCGCTGCGGCCGGTGGATCACGCCCCATATCTCGGTGCGGCCGTCGCGGCCGGGCGCGTGGAACGGCAGCGGCGGCTGCCAGCCGGCGGCGAGCAGCCGCGACAGGTCGGTGCGCTCGACTGTGCGCACGAGCGCGCCGTCGGCGCTGCGGCGCAGTTCCAGCACCGGCCCCAGGTCGACCCGCGAATACAGGTCCAGGTACCAGCGTCCGTCCGGCGAGTAACTCACCTGGTGGTCGGCCGCGGCCGGGGTCAGCGCGACCAGGTCGCGGCCGTCCAGCCCGATGCGGTAGGCATGGCGGTAGTACGGGTCCTCGCCGGGGTGCATGCCCGAGGCGGTGAAGTAGACCTGGCCGGCCACCTCGTCGACCCGGTCGACCTTGCGCACCACCCACTCGCCGCGCGTGACCTGGCGTGGCGCCGCGCCGCTGCGCGTGTCGTACAGATACAGGTGCTCCCAGCCGTCGCGCTCGGACGCCCACAGGATGCGCGCGCCGTCGTCCAGGTCCTGGCGGTAGCGCTTGCCGCCTTGCTCCTGCTCGCCGCTCAGATCGGAATACTCGACGAAGGTCGGCGAGGTCTCCTCGATCAGGCTGCGTGTCGCACCGCTGCGGCCATCGACTTCGATCACCCGGTAGCGCTGGTGGCCGCGCTCGTTGTATTCGAAGCTGAAACCACGGCCGTCGGCATGCCAGCGCGGCGCGCTCAATGCGAACGGGCGCGGGAACAGCGCCGGATCGACCGGCGTGGCTCGGCCCGTGGCGAGGTCGAACAACATCGGTCGCAACACCGCCAGCGGATCGCCCGGCTTGGTGTAGACCTGCTGGTGCAGCCTGGGCTGCAGCCGGTCGGCCGGTGCATTCTCGATGTAGTGCACGAGGTGCGGCGGCGGCGGGTCGACGTGGTAAGCCACCAGCCGGGTCGAGTCCGGCGACCAGGCCAGGCTGTCGGCGGCATAGTAGGACGCCACGCCGCCATCGCCGCTGAGCACCGTCGGCGTGCCGCCGGAGACCGGCGCGACCACCACGTTGCCACCGGCGATCCACGCGCGCTGGCGCCCGTCCGGCGAGACCAGCGCATGCGCCTCGCCCTCCAGCCGCGGCGGCGCGAGGTCGTAGCTCTCCGGCGGCGCCGGCGGTTCGTGCTCGCAGCGATAGCGCGCCAGCTCGCAATGCCAGCGCAGTTGCCGGCGCAGGAAATCCAGCCGGCTTGCCGACAGCGACAGCACCTCCAGGTCGAGCGCGGCCGGATCGGCCTGCGCGCCGGCCTGGCGCAGCGCCTCGGCGAGGCGTTCGTGGTCGAACGCGGGGCGGTCCGCGCCGCTGGCGGCATCGACCAGGCGATAGTCCTGCTGCGGCGGCCAGCCCTCGCGCCACAGGCCGCGCCGGTAGAGAAAGTGCGACGCGTCGACCCAGACCGGCTGGGACGGTTGGCGATCGACCAGCGCGGCATAGCGGCGCCCGAGTTCCAGCGCCTGCCGGTAGTCCTCCTGGGTCGGCGCCGCGGCCGCGGCCGACGCCGCCGCCGGCAGCGCAACGAATGACGCGATCGCCCACGCCAGCGCCATGCGGCTCGCGCGCCACCACGGCGCCGGCATGCTCATGCGAACCACGCGCGGAACCGCAGCCGTGCACCCACCGCGCCCCGCAGGCGGCAGCGGTCCGCGTGCGGCCCCTGCAAGCCCACCGCCGTGCCATCGATCTCGACCTTGCGCAGCGTCGTCCCCGCCGGCACCCGAAGGCTCAGCCAGACGCTTGCCGGCATCCGTTCGGGCAACACCACCTCGCCCTCGATCGTGCCCTGCGCCGGATCGGCCTGCAGTTGCAGGCTCGCCCGCCCCCACTGGGTCGGCGCGCCGTGCAGCGCGATCGGCCTGCCGCTGGCGAGCCAGTCGCGCGGCAGCGCGCGCGCCAGGTACAGCGCGTCGTCCTGGTCGAACACCAGCATCCAGCGCAGCAACAGCGGCACGGTCAGCTGCGCCGGCATGCAGAACAGCGGCATGCCGCCGGTGATGCCAGTGACCTCGCCGGCGGTCCAGCTGCCGCGCGTATGCGCCTGGTAGCGATGCGCGTAGAGGAACAGCAGATACTCCTCGATGCGGTCCAGTCGCAGCAGCTGCTGCGCATGGCCGTAGGAGATGAAGCCGAGGATGTCGCGCCCCTCCAGCCTCGGCTTCCAGATGTTGGAAACGATCCCGAGCGTGGTGCCGCCGTGGCCGCGCAGGCAGTCGATCACCAGGTGCGCGAGCTCGGGCGGCAGCACGTCGGCCTGCAGCAGCTCGGCGTAGGCACGGTGCGACCACAACTGCTCGCTCTTGCTCGGGTCCTCCTGCGACATCGCCTCGCGGAAGGTCTGCGTGGTGCCCGGCAGCGGGCCGAGATAAGGCGGCGACAGGTCGCCGCGCACGCTGGCGCGGATGCTCTGCAGCAGGCGCGCGCGCAGCTGGCTGGCACGGGTACGCCATCGCGCGGCCTCGGCCTCGGTGCCGCCGAGCGTGGTCCACACCGCAGCCAGGTCCCCCCAGCCGCGGATCGCCAGCGCGCTGTTGGCGAAGTACGGCTTCCACCACAGCGAAGGATCCGGGTAGAGGCAGGCATCGGACTCGTTCCAGCCATGGATCAGGCCGTGGCCGCGGTCGCCCTTCGGCAGCGCCAGCGCGACGTCGTGCAGCTCGACCAGCAGTTGCGCGGTGGCCCGTACCTTGCCCAGGTGCCGGCGCAGCAGCGCGGCGTCGCCGGTATAGCGCAGGTAGCGCGCCAGCAGCGACAGCGACAGCCCGAACTGGCCGGTCTCCGGGCCGCGCATGTTGATCATGCCGTCGTCGAAGGTGTACTCGGACAGGTAGTTGTCGAGCACCACGGCGGCTTGCGCGAAGCGGCCCCATTCGAGGTTGGCGTACAGCGAACTGGTGAAGGTGTCCTGGAAGCCGTCGTACTCGTTGCCGTAGTAGTCGCGATCGACCGCGCCGTACTTCGGATAGACCCCGCCCGGGCGCACCACCAGCTCGCGCGCGAACGCGAAGCGCGCCATGTCGCTCCAGCTGGCATCGGGCAGCTGCGCGGTGGCGACGTCGGCCAGCCGCGCCTGCCAGTAGCCGACAAAGTCGACCAGGCCGCGGTAGAAGTCTTCCGCGCTTGCGCCGTTGCGGCGCGGCGGATACTCCGGATAGCTGTGGCCGTAGACGGTCTTCAGCGCCTGACCGTTCTCCACCAGCACCGCGCGGTGCCAGGTCTGCACCACGAAACGATCGTGCGCGTTCACGTCGGCGAACACGATCAGGTCATACCAACGGCCCGCTCCGGCCGGCACCACCTTGTGCACCGCCGGCAGCCAGCCGCCGAGCAGGCCTTCCTCACGGTGCGCGACCTTGTCGGCGTCGGCCAGCTCGGGAAAGTACTGGATCGCCCGGTAGGTGCGGCTGCGCCCGTCCGGGTAGATCTGCATGGTGTCGTTGCCCTGCACGGTGCCGACGAACGTGGTCCACGGCAGGCGGCCGTTGTAGTCCTTCGGGTCCAGCCGCGAGCCCGGCGGCGGCGCGATGTCGCGCACCTCGTCCTCGCGCGGGTCGCCATCGCGCAGCAGGCGGTCGGCGAGCAGGTCGGCGTCGGCCATCGCCAGCTCGGCCAGTTGCATGCCGAAGTACGGCGGCTTGTCGCTGCCCCATACCGTCTCGGTGCGCTTGCCGAGATCGAGCACGCCGTCGGCACAGGCCAGCACCAGCGCGCCCTGTGGCGTGCGCAGGTCCTCGTGCACGCTCCAGTCGCGCTCGCGATGGCGGAATCCGCAAAACCGGGTGAGTCCGTCCAGTGTCGACCCCGGTTGCAGCACCGGCAGCGCCAAGGGCGGCTCCGGCAGCGCATCCACACCGGCCTCGGCGAGGCCCGGCGCGAGACCGGCCACAGCGGTCGCGGCGATGCCGCTGCGCAGGAAGCTTCGGCGGTCCATGGTCACGGCTCTCCACATCCGGTATTGACCGCATCGTGCGCAGAACGGCCCTCCCCGTCTTGTTGGATCGACCCGAGCCCGATGCGGAATCGCGCACAGCCCTCTCCGAAGCTGCCGCCATACTGCAGGAAGCGCACGAACGCTCTGCAACCGCGCACCAGCAGCTCGACATCAAGCCGGACGAACTACCAACCAGGCTGCAACACGGGCCGCCCAGTCCTTTCGACAGGGTGTCCGGGGAAGCACCAAGCTTCAGAAATCGTATGCGAGCCGGGTGTACCAGTAACCGCCTGCCGGCGAGAATGGGGGATTACCGTATGGCGCCAGGCCGAGCGCGCTGTAGACGGCGTTGGCGTCAGGGCGCACGTCGAACAGGTTCGTCGCGCCCAGGCTCAACACCACCCCGGACAGGAAGTTGTACGACAGCTCCAGATCGGTGATCCACTTCGCGCCGAAGCTGCGATCGCCGCTGGCGTTGACCGCCAGCGTCTCCACCTTGCCGTAACGCGTGGTCTGCAAGTTCAGCGCGAGCGCGCCCAGCCGCCAGTTCGCCCCCAGTACCAGCTTGGTCGCCGGAGAAGCCACGGTGATGTCACCCTCTCGGTCGCGCCCGACCAGGTAATTACCCGAGGCCAGGATCGCCTCCGGAGTTGCCTTGATCCTGGAGATCGTGGTCTTGTTCCAGTTCAGCGCCGCGTTCCAGCGCACCGTGCCCCAGCGCCCATGGTCGCTGAGATGATCGGCCACCAGGTCCAGGCCACGAGTGCGGGTATCGAACGCATTGGTGTAGAAATTGACCCAGGTACTGCTGTCCAGGTCGTTGGCCGCCAGGACCGCCGCGATCGTGCCGTCGCCCTTGTCGTAGATGTTGGACGTCAAGGTGATGCGGTCGTCGATGTCCACCAGGTAGGCATCGAAGGTTACGCTGGTGCGTGGCGCCGGTTGCCAGGCCAGGCCCAGACCGGCGTTGCGCGACTTCTCCGGCTTCAATGCCCCGCCCCCCAGCGCGATCGCCAGTGCGCTACCGGCCGGCGTCAGCCGGGTCACGGCCGGCACCACATTGCCTTCGGCATCCGTCGAGACCCGGTTGTCGGTCACCGTATAGCCGATCTGCGGCAGCGACGGAGCACGGAAACCGCTGCCCACGGTACCGCGCAGTGCCAGCGTATCGCTCAGCTCGTAGCGCGAGTTGAGCTTGAAACTGGTGGTATTGCCGGAGGAGTCGTCGTAATGTTCGAAGCGACCGGCCAAGCCGATGTACCAACGCTCGCTGGGATCGAATCCCAGATCGACGTAGCCAGCGACGTTGTTGCGCTTGATGCTGACCGCGTCCCGAGGCGAGATCGTCACCACCGCCTGCGCCCCGACCGCCGGCTGCGAGCCGTTGGCCACCCATAGCGGATTCAGGCTGCCATCCTCCAGGTATTGCGGGTACTGGTAGGAGCCGACCGTATAGGCCTCCCACTGCCCGGCGAAGGTACGGAAACGCTCGTAGCGATGCTCCAGCCCGAACGAGACCTGCACCGGCCATTGCAGCGCAAGAACACCTTCGAAACGGCGAGTGGCATCCAGGTTGCTGACCCACTGCTCGAACTGGAAAGCGGCCAGATTGTCGAACGAGGTTGGCGAGTCCGGACCTAGCGATGGATTGATGGTCCGATCACTGGAATGGTGCGAGCGGTTGCGCCCATAGGTGGTGGACAGGTCCCAGTCCCAGCCGGCCGCGCTCCAGCGCGCACCGAAGAGTGCCTGGTAGTCCGTGTCCTTGACGTTATTGATCGGGTAGTAGCCGTCCGGAAACAGCTCCGGGATCGTCGCGTTGCCGGTGGCCAGGCGCATGAAATTCTGGATCGTGGCCTTGCGCTCGCCGTAAGTGGCGTGCGAGTAGAACCTGAAAGTATCCCCCACCGGCAGCTCGGCATTGTAGGCAAGATTGAATGCCTCCAGTTCCGGATCGCCGTTCTTGATCGCAATCCGATCCCAGGCCGCCTCCCGAGCATCGTCGAAGTAACCGCGCACACTGCTGTCGGCACGGCCACCCCACCAGGCATAGCCGCGCTTGCGCGCGTCGGCCGCCAGATGCAGGAAGCCGCCTTCGCCGCCGAGGGCAAAGCCCTGGTCCCAGGCCAGCTTCCGGCTAGCGCCGTCACGGCCGCCATACAGTTCGCCGTAACTGGCTTCGAGGTGTCCACCCGAGGCGGTCGACTTGAGGATGATGTTGATCACCCCGGCCACTGCGTCCGAACCGTACTGCGCAGCGGCACTGTCCTTGAGCACCTCGATGTGGTCAACCGCGCTGAGTGGAATCAGGTCGATGTCCACAGCGTTGGCGCCGCTGTTGTCGATCGATCCACGCGCGGGCATGGCGCCATTGTGGCGGCGCTTGCCGTTGACCAGCACCAATGTGTAGGCCGGCCCCAGACCGCGATTGCTCAACGGCCGCGTCACCGAGTTGTAGCCGGCGATATTGGTCCCGAAGTTGAACGAGGGCAGCAGCTTGGAGATCGCCTCGGACAGCTCCGCGCGGCCGGTCCGCAGCAACTGTTCGCCGCCAATGATGTCTATCGGTGCCGGGCTGTCGGCGACGGTGCGCTCGCCGCCGCGGATGCCGGTGGAGATCACTCGCACCGCTTCCAATTCGGTGACGGGCGTGGTGGCCATGTCTTCCGCCTCAACCGCCGTGGCCAGTGCCGGGATCAGGGCCGTCATGGCCAGGAACAGACGCGAATACCGCGGAGAACGAGCCATCGTGCGCAACCTGGGTGCAGGGGAAGATGGCCCAATCGTAGAGATGCCACCACTCGTCATTAAATTCCATTTTATCATTTTATGATGCAAATATAATGCATATATTGCATTTATTGACGAGAATCAGAAGGCCATGTTGGCGCTGGATGGCACGCGCCCAGCCCAGACATGCCACCAAGGCGTGCATCCTCCCGCGGTCCGCCTGCACTGCCGAGGTGTAAACAGGGGAATGTCCGCCTGTGGCAAACCGGGAATCCACGCTCAAGCTGCTGAGGCGATCAGCGCACATGGACAGCGCATCCGTTCATCAAGGCTCGTGCGCGGTGTCGAAGGCATCGGCGACGTCGACCCGCTTGTCGAGGATGCCCAAGCGCCGATAGGTGTCGGCGGTGTCCTGGGTCTCTGCCAGCAACGCCGCGTCGAGCGTCACCGGGGTCAGGCCCTGGTTGCGCACCACCTGCTGCGCCACCGCCAGCGGCACCCCGGTGCGCTCGGCGTAGATCCGTGCGGTTTGCTCGACGTGCCCGTGCTGCCAGCGCTGGGCACGCCGGGTGCGTTCGACGAAATCGGCGATAAGCGCATGCCGGGCTTCCAGGGCCCGCGCCGAGCAGGCCTGGTAGCCCAACCCTCGGCTCAGGCCGGTGCCATCGACGACAACCTCATCGCCATGCCGCGTGCGCGCAATCGACACATACGGCTCCCAGGTCGCCCAGGCATCCACCGTGCCCGAGGCCAGCGCCGCGGCGGCATCACCCGGCGCAAGGAACACCGGCTGCACATCGGCCATCGACAGGCCCTCACGTTGCAGCGCCACGCCCAGCAGGTAATGCCCGATCGAACCGCGCACGACCGCCACGCGCTTGCCTTTCAGGCCAGCCGCGCCACCGGAGATGGCCCCATGCCGGGCGATGATCGCGGTGGTCTTCGGGTCCATCCGCGAGGCTGCGACCACCTTCAGCGACGCACCTTGGGCCAGCGCGAAGATCAGTGGCGCGTCGCCGACGCCACCGCAGTCGACGGCATCGGTCTTCAGCGCCTCCAACAGCGGCGCGGCGGCAGAGAAATCCGACCAGACGACCTCGTAATCGAGTCCCTGCAACTGTCCGGAGGCCTCCAGCAACGCGCGGGTCATCCCCTTCTGGTCGGCCACGCGCAGCACCGGCGCGTCCGCCGCGCCGGCGCAGCCGGTCAGCAGCGCAACCAGCAACAACCCCAGCGCTCCGCACCGCCTACCGCGGAAAGCAGCCATCAGGCGACCGCTCGCCGCCGCTGCGGGATGTCGTCGTCGGCGATCAGCACCCGCTCCATCACCCGCGGGAAATCGCCGTAGTTGTAGACCGGATAGTGCAAGGTCGCGCGGTTGTCCCAGAACGCCACCGACCCCTCTCGCCACTTGAAACGCACGTGGTACTCGGGATTGGTGAACTCCTTGAGCAGGTAGGCGACCAGCTCGCGGCTCTCCTCAAGACTCCAGCCAAGCACCTGCGGCGACATCGAGAAATTGATGAACAACGCGTCCTCGCCGGTCTCCGGATGGGTGCGCACCAGCGGATGCGCCAGCACTGGATAGGCGTGCCCGACCCGCTCCAGCGAGGACGTGAAGTCGTGGGTCACGTAAAGCGCGTCGATGCGTTTCTTCACCGCCTCGGGCAGGCTCCGGTAGACCAGGCCGCTGTCGGCCCAGACGGTATCGCCGCCGCTTTCCGGCAGCGATACCGCGCGTAGCACCGCGCCCCAGGTCGGGCACAGCATCCAACTGGTATCGGTATGCCAGCGTCCCTTGCGCGCCGGGCCGTAGTCCTGCTGCGCATCGCTGGCCAGGATCAGGTGCGCCTGTGGCCGCGCCGGATCCTGCCGCTGCGTGGTCGGATGCACGTACAGCTCGCCGAAATTACCCGCGAAGGCGATCTGCTGGGCACTGTCGATACGCTGATCACGGAAGAACAGCACCTTGTGCCGCAGCAGCAGCGCGCGAATGCGGTCGCGCTGCTGCGGGCTCAGCGGTCGCGCCAGATCGAGGCCCTCGATCTGCGCGCCAATGGTCGGCTCCAGCGGGGTGATGCGGATATCTTCGCCCGGACTGGCGATGTTGACGACGGACATGCTTGGCTCTCCTCGGATTGGCGGGATGGAGATCGGGACCTCGTTCCCGACGGCGGCGCGGGCTACCACTGATAGGAAAGCCGCGCATAGTAGTAGGCCCCATTCAGACCCCAGGGCCCGAAGCTGCCATAGTTGTCTGGGTTGTCGATCTCGGTGGCGTAGCTGTCCCCCAGGCCGGTGCTGGAAACATCCGGCGTCTGCCGGGTCGGGCGGATCCCGAACAGGTTGTTGGCACCGACCGCCGCCGACCAGTGCGCCGAGAAGCGCCAGCCCAGGTCGAGATCGGTGATCCACTTGGCGGCAAAGTGCCTGTCGTTGATGGCCAGCGCGCTGGCCTCGGTCCATTTGCCGTAACGGGTCAGCGACAGGTCCACGCTCAGCCGGCCGATGTTCCAGTTGCCGCCGAGCACCAGCTTGTCGGCTGGCGTGCCATGGATGAGGTTGGTCTGCGCCTGGTGGCCAAAGATCACGTAGCCGTCGCCGAGCAGGTCGGTGACGAAGTCGTTGTTGTTGATCCGAAGGATCCGGGTCCGGGTCCGGCTGTACAGCGCGGTCCATTGCACCTGCCCGAAGCGCCCGTAGTCCTGATGCAACTGGCCGACCAGGTCCACGCCCTCGGTCCGGGTATCCACGCCGTTGATGTTGTATTGCACCGAATAGACATCGGTGACACCGGCCGCCGCCAACGTATCCTGGATGATGGTACTGCCGCCGCGGTCACTGATGATCTCGCTCTTGACAATGCGGTCATCGATGTCGATGCGATAGGCGTCGAGGGTCAGGCTGGCCTCCGTGTTCGGCTGCCAGGCAAGGCCGACACTGAAGTTGGTCGATTTCTCCGGCTTCAGGTCCTTGCCGCCGAGCGCCCTGCCGGCCACGCTGCCGGGTGCGAGGTAGCGTGCCAACAGGATCTCGGTGGTGCCGTCGGCCTGCTGCACGCCGGTGTTCTGGGTCACCGAGAAGATCTGCTGTGCCAGTGACGGCGCACGAAAGCCTGTGTTGGCGGTACCGCGCAGCGCCAGCGTTGGGGTCAGCTGGTAGCGCGCCGACAGCTTGCCGCTGGCGGTGTTTCCGGAACTGTCGTCGTAGTGCTCGAAACGGAACGCCGTGCTGGCGTACAGCCGATCGCTGAGGTCGCTGCCGGCATCGACATAGCCGGCGAAGCTGTTGCGCGACATCGCCGCCGCGTCCTGCGGCATCGTCCCGGTGAAGGACTGCAACCCGGCCGAGGGCTTCTGCCCCGCGCGCGGCGAACCCTCCGGATACACGTAGCCGCCATCGCGATAGGAATCCGGTTCGCCGGCCCCCTGCGCGTACTTCTCCCAGCGATGCTCCAACCCCAGCGACAGGTACAGCGGCGCATGCCAGCCCAGTTCGAACGGCCGGCTCAAGTCGAGGTTGCTGGTCAATTGCTGGAAGCGCTGGCTGCCCATGTAGAAGCGGGTCTTGCTGGAGGGACCGAGCGAGGCGTTGAGGGTATTGCGTGCCCCCAGGTTCACCGAATCGCGACCATAGGTCGTGCTCAGATCGTAGCCCCACTCACCCCAGTCGCCCTTGCCTCCGAAGGCCAGCTGGTAGTCGTGCTCGTGGATCAGCCGTTGCGCGGCGAAGCCATCCGGATAGATTTCCGGGATCGAGGCCAGGTCGGTGGCGCGGAAGTTGCCGCGGGTATCGACGATGCTGCGATAGCTGTAGGTCGCGAACGAATACAGCGTCAACGCGTCGCCGACCGGGAGCTCGGCGTTGTAGGAATAGTTGAAAACCTTGTCGCGGTTGGAGCGCCCGTAGCCCTTGACGATCTGGCGCTCGGCGGTGGCCTCTCGCGGGTCGGGCGTGGCTCCTTCGGTACCGAACGGCACCGACACGCCGTCGAGCACCGGGTAATACAGCCAGCCCTGCGCATCGCCAGCCGCGTAGGAAGGTCCCTGCAGACGCACGTCAAACCCGGTGTTGAAGAAGCCGTCCTCGCCAAGCCGGAACCCCGTGTTGGCCTGCAGCTGCGCAAGATCGCCCGGGCGGTCCTCCTGCTGGCCGCCGGTGAAGGTGACGCTACCCCCCTCGGCCCCGCGCTTGAGGATGACGTTCAGCACCCCCGCGATCGCGTCCGAACCGTACTGCGCGGCGGCGCCGTCGCGCAACAATTCGATCCGCTCGATCGAGGCAGTCGGGATCAGGTCCAGGTCCACCGGCGTGCTGGCCGTACCGATATTGGCGAAGTTGTTGTACACCGCCGAGTTGTGCCGACGCTTGCCGTTGACCAGCACCAGGAGATGGTCGCCGGACAAGCCGCGGATCGCGATCGGTCGCACCGAGGCCGAGGTACCGCCACCTGCCTGCGCCGGCGCGGTCAGCGATGGCACGATCCGGCCCAACGCCTCGCGCAGGCTGGCCTTGCCGGTGTTGCGAATCTGCTCGCCGCTGATCACGTCGATCGGCGCCGGACTGTCGGCCACGGTGCGCTCGGCTCCGCGCAGTCCGGTGGACACTACCTTTACTGCCTGCAACTCGGTGACCGCGCGCGCATCCTCGCCCTGGGCTTCCTCCGCCAGCGCTGGCGGCGCCAGCAACAGTCCGGCAATCAGCGCCGGCATGCTGCGACGGAAGGGGAAACGATCGGGCATCGCCGCGGTCCTGAGTGGGGAGAGAGACCGAGCATAGAAAGCTCGGCCACGCCCCACAAAATTCAATTTCATTATTTTCTTATTTCATTTTTATTCAAAAAAATGATCAACCACCTGTCCGTCCATCCAACGGCGCAGCGCTTTTACCAGGATTTCAGCGCCATAAGGACATGCTTAAAAGGAATTTATAAGATAAATTTAATAACAATATTGTAATGACCCATGATCCCCACCGACGCCACGGCATGACCGACCCAGCCGCCTCGACCACTCCGGCGCCCACCGCCCCGCGCCACTGGCTACGTGCTCCCAGCTTGCGCCTGGCCAGTCCGCTCTTGATCCTGTTGGCATGGGAAGCCGCCTCACGTAGCGGACTGCTGCCGGCGCAAGTGATCGCCGCGCCATCGGCGATAAGCCAGACCCTGTGGGACATGATCGCCTCCGGAGAACTGGGTCGGCATCTGCTGGTATCGCTGCGGCGCGCCATGCTGGGGCTGTCGATCGGTGTCGCGATCGGCGTGGTGATGGCACTGCTTACAGGCCTGTCGCACAAGGGCGAACTGGCATTCGACGCACCGATGCAGATGCTGCGCACGGTGCCATCCCTGGCGCTGGTGCCACTGTTCATCCTTTGGTTCGGGATCGGCGAGTTCACCAAGGTCGCGCTGATCGTGACTGGCACCATCTTCCCGGTCTACCTGAACCTTTTCGCCGGCATCCGAGGACTCGATCCGAAGCTGCTGGAGGCCGGGCGCCTGCTCGGACTTGGACGCTGGGAGCTGATCCGCCATGTGGTGCTGCCCGGCGCGCTGCCCTCGTTCTTCGTCGGCCTGCGCTATTCGTTGGGCATCTCCTGGCTGGCGCTGGTATTCGTCGAGCAGATCAACGCCACCGCCGGCATCGGCTATCTGGCCAGCGACGCGCGCGATTTCATGCGTACCGACGTGATCGTGATCTGCCTGCTGATCTACAGCGTGCTGGGCCTGCTGATCGACGCGCTGATCCGCGCCCTGGAACGCCACGCACTGGCCTGGCGCCCCAGCTTCATGAGGAATTGAGCATGCCCACGAGCACCAAGCCACCGGTGCAGCTGCACCGAGTAGTCCGCCGCTTTGGCTCCCACAACGTGATCGACGGGCTCGACCTGCGGATCGCTGCTGGCGAGTTCGTCGCCCTGCTCGGCGCCAGCGGCTCGGGCAAAACCACCCTGCTGCGCTGCCTGGCCGGCCTGGATCTGGTCGATGGCGGCGTGCTGCAGGTGCCGCAGGCACGCGCGGCGGTGTTCCAGGAGCCTCGCCTGATGCCGTGGAAGCCAGTCCTCGACAACGTCACACTGGGCCTGCGCGGCAGCGACGCCGAGCAACGGGCGCGGGATGCGCTGGCCGAAGTCGGGTTATCGCACCGCCTCGGCGCCTGGCCGGCCACCCTGTCCGGTGGCGAGGCCCAGCGGGCAGCGCTGGCACGCGCGCTGGTACGCGAACCGCAGCTGCTGCTGCTCGACGAACCGTTCGCCGCGCTCGATGCGCTGACTCGCATGCGGATGCAGGGACTGGTGCTGCAACTGTGGCAGGCACATGCGCCGGCAGTTCTGCTGGTCACCCATGACGTCGACGAAGCGATCCTGCTCGCCGACCGCATCATCGTGCTGGCGCAAGGCAAGGTAGCGCTAGAGGTCGAGATCGGCCTGCACCGCCCCCGCGAGCATGGTGATCCCCGTTTCCAGGAGCTGCGCCGACGCCTGCTCGGTTCGCTGGGCGTAGCGCAGGATCTGTCCGCCACGCCATTGCCACCCCGTCCCGAAGACGCCGCCAGGCCAGTGCGCTTGCGCGCACTGGCAGGAAAAAGCACATGAAACAGCGCGGCCGAATGCGTGCCAGAAGCTGGTTGCTGCTGGTACTGCTGCTCATCGGCGGATGCGGCGGCGACCCGGCGGGCCAGCACGACACCGCATCCGTGCGCCTGGTGCTGGGCGACCAGGCACGCAGCCTGCGTACCCTGGTAGAAGCTTCCGGTGCGTTCGAGGGCCTGCCCTACCAGGTGGAGTGGGCCAACTTCGTCGGTGCCGCGCCACTGTTCGAAGCCCAGCGCGCTGGCGCGATCGATCTTGGCTGGGCTGGCGACACACCGGTACTGGCAGCTGCCAGCAGTGGCATGCCGTTGAAGGTCATCGCCAGCGCGCGAAGTGGAGGACGCGGTGTCGCCATTCTGGTGCGTCCAGGCTCGGACATCCGCAGCGTGGCCGACCTGAGAGGCCGCAACGTGGTGGTGTCGTCGGCACGTGGCAGCGTGGCGCAGTATCTGCTGGTACGCGCACTGCAACGGGCCGGCATCGACGAGCGCGATGTCCGCATCGGCTTCGCCCTGCCCACCGACGCGCTGTCGGCGTTCAACGCCGGTCGCATCGACGCCTGGGCCACCTTTGGCATCTACCAGGCCTTCGCCGAGCAGGCCGGCGCGCGCGTGCTGGTCGACGGCGAAGGGATCAGCAGCGGGCTGGGCTTTGTCACGGCCTCCGGCGCCACCCTGGCCGATCCAGGCAAGCGCCGTGCCGCGGGTGAAGTTCTGGCGCGCCTGGCCCGCGCCTACGACTGGGCCCGCGCCCACCCTCGCGAATACGCCCAGGTGATCGCCCGGGCCAACTCGGTGCCCCTGGCAGTGGCGCAACGGCTGGTCGACTACGGCTATGCGAGCGCGCCGCTGACCGCGGTGGCCGATACCGACCTGCTGGCATTGCAGCAGATCGCCGACCTGTTCGCCGAGCGTGGCCTGTTCCCTCACCGCATCGACGCCTTCGCCCTGGCCGACCGCAGCGTGTTCCCGGCATCCGGCGCGATCGCCTCGCACGATCCGCAACCGCAACCGCCAGGAGCTCATCCATGAATGCCCAATCATCGCCCGCGGTCGGCGCACGCCAGCGTTTCAGCCCCGAGGAGTGGCAGGTTCGCACCAAGCTGGCCGCCGCCTATCGACTGGCGGCGCTGTTCCACTGGACTGACCACATCTACACGCATTTCTCCGCTCGCGTGCCCGGCCCGGACGAGCACTTCCTGATCAACGGCTTCGGCCTGCTGTTCGACGAGATCACCGCCTCCAACCTGGTCAAGGTGGATATCGACGGCACCCTGATCGACGATCCGACCGGGCTGGGCATCAACCAGGCCGGCTATGTGATCCATAGCGCGATCCACCGTGAACTGCCGCATATCCAGGCGGTGCTGCATACCCACACCCGGGACGGCATCGCGGTATCGGCGCAGCGCGCCGGCCTGCTGCCGCTGTCACAGCACGCGCTCGGGCTGTACGGGCGGATCAGTTACCACACCTACGAAGGCGTGGCGCTGGAGCAGGACGAACAGCAGCGGCTGCTGGCCGACCTGGGCGACAACCACGTGATGATCCTGCGCAACCACGGCCTGTTGACTGCCGGCGAAAGCCTCGAGCACGCCTTTCTGCTGCTGCACTACCTGGAACGCTCGTGCAGCATCCAGATCGCCGCCCAGGCCGGCGGCAACGACGCGCTGAACCTGCCTCCGCAAGCCGCCATCGACAAGGTCGCCGAGCAGGCCCGCGCATTCCGGAACCCGCATTCGCCCGGCATCGCCCGGCACTGGGATGCACTGATCCGCCTGCTGGAGCGGCACGGCACCGATTACCGCTCATGACAGCGGTGCAGTGGAGGAGCTTTCCGAGACGCTTCGCTCCAAGCGCCTGAGCGTATCCCAGAGCGTGTTTCCTGACACCCAGAGGCACACGACAGGCGTGATACGAGACGCCCCCCTGGTACGACGGCGCGGCGCTGGGCGGCCTGTAGGCACGGGCCTGGACAGTACGACAAAAACACAAATATAAAATAATATTAGTTAATTTCTATTCGTTTTTTGCATGTATAGGATGGTCTGCCTAGCATCATCCCACCTGATCGACAGCGGGTAACGCGCGCCCTGGGGCGTGCGGACCCGTTGCCCGTCCGGTCCTGTATTGCCCACGGATATAGCAACGCGCCCTATCTGGGCGCTCCATCAAAAAACCGGAGTGTCATGGTATGAGCCTTGAATTCATCGGCCTGATCGGGCCGCAGGAAAGCAGCGAATCCCAGGCCCCGCGCGGCCCCGTGGTTGACCTGGAGTTCGTCAGGGCGTTCGCCCAGGCACAGGAATACGGTGGCTTCGACAAGGTACTGCTGGCGGTCAACACCAGCGCAGCGGACTCGCTGGTCCTGGCCACCTACACCGCGGCCGTCACCGAGAAGCTGGGCCTGCTGGTCGCCCACCGCCCCGGTTTCCAGGCCCCCACCTTCGCCGCGCGCCAGTTCGCCACCCTCGACCAGCTAAGCCGTGGCCGCGCGGCGATCAACGTGATCACCGGTGGCGACAGCGGTGATCTGCAACGCGACGGCGACTTTCTTGACAAGGACGCACGCTACGCGCGCACCGACGAGTACCTGGAGGTGCTGCGCAAGACCTGGAGCAGCACCGAGCCGTTCGACCACCAGGGGCCGCATTACCGGGTCGAGGACAACCTGACCCTGGTCAAGCCGGTACAGAAGCCGTATCTGCCGATCTATTTTTCAGGGGCCTCGGATGCCGCTGTGGAGGTGGCCGCCAGGCACGCCGACGTCTACATGATGTGGGGCGAGCCGGTGGCACAGATACGCCAGCGCATCGCCCAGGTGCGCAAGGCCGCCGCCAAGCACGACCGCGACAAGCACATCCGCTTCAGCCTGTCGCTGCGGCCGATCCTGGGCGCCACCGAAGAGGAGGCCTGGGCACGCGCCGAGCGCATCCTGGGCAGCGCCAGGGAATTGCTCAAGGCGCAGCGCGGCGGACGCCGCGAGAAGAACTTCGGCAAGAGCAACGCCGGCTCCGAGCGCCTGGTCGAACTGGCCAGCCAGCGCAAGGTCCACGACAAGCGTCTGTGGACCGAGATCGCCGCGCTGACCGGCGCCGCCGGCAACTCGACCGCACTGGTCGGCACCGCGGACCAGGTCGCCGAGGCGGCCCTGGACTACTACAACGCCGGCGTCACCACTTTCCTGTTCCGCGGCTTCGAGCAATTGCGCGACGCGGTGGAATACGGCCAGGAACTGTTGCCGCGCATCCGCGCGCTGGTCGAGCGGCAGGAACGCTCTGGCCAGGCGCTGACCGGCTGATCCGTCCCCTATGTCTGCCCACACATCCGGTCCGGCGCGCGTTCGCGCGCAGCATCCCCGGGCCCGTGGCCGGATCAAGCATGCAGGCAGCGGCCTATCGCCTTTGCAGCTGGACAACCTCCTGGAGCTCGAGGCTCTGGCCGCCAGGGTCATTCCCAGGCCGGGCTTCGACTACATCGCGGGGGGAGCCGGTGACGAGCAGACACTGCGGGAAAATCGCGCAGCCTTCGCGCGCGTATTCGTGGATCAGCGCGTCCTGACCGGAAAAACCGTGTCCTCGACGCAGACCTCGCTGCTCGGCTCGACAATCGCCTCGCCGGTGATCGTCAGCGCGATGGGAGCCCAGGCCATTGCCCACGTCTCGGCTGAATCCGGGATGGCTCAAGCCGCCTCTCAAGCCGGAACACTGCTGCAGGTCAGCACCGTCTCCAGCCACAGCCTGGAGCAGATCGCCGCCGCGGCCGTCGGCGACAAGTGGTTCCAGCTCTACCTCACCCGCGACGATGGCTTCAACCGCGAGTTGCTGGCGCGGGCAAGGGCGGCCGGCTACAAGGCCATCGTGTTCACCGTGGACGTCAGCATCGGCGGCAACCGTGAGCGCTACCGTGCCACGGCGCTCGATCCGCGCCTGAGCCTGGGCAATGGGCTCCCACCGCATGCGTCCGGGTCCGGCTTCGCGGACCGGATCGGCCCGGAACGGATTGCCTGGATTGCCGGGCATGCCGGGTTGCCAGTCATCGTCAAGGGCATCGCCACCGCAGCCGATGCCGAGCTGGCGATCGACCACGGCGCCGCGGCACTGCAAGTTTCCAACCACGGCGGCCGCCAACTGGATGGCGCGCCGGCGACGTTCAGCGTACTGCCGGAGGTGACGCGTGCAGTACGCGGCCGGGTCCCACTGATCCTCGACAGCGGCATCCGCCGCGGCCTGGATGTGTTCAAGGCCATTGCCGCTGGCGCCGATGCGGTGGCGCTGGGGCGCCCGCTGCTATACGGCCTGGCGCTCGGAGGCTGGCAGGGAGCGCTGTCGGTCCTGCTTCACCTCGATCGGGAGCTGCGCATCGTCATGCAGTTGGCTGGCGCGGCCACGCTTGAGGATATCCGTACCACGCCGTTGCGTTCCACGCATTGACCCCCTCCCCCGGAAACCGACTTCATGCCGTCATTCCCGTCGTGCATACCCTCCCCCCGGTCGTTTCTGTCGCTGCGCTGGATCTCGGCCAGGCCCTGCCCCCGCGCCTCGCGACGACTGCGGCACGCCGGGCCGATCGCTGCCGTGACAGTGCTGGGCTGCACACCGCTGTACGCGATCGGACAGGCGCAACAACCGAACACGTTGGATGCCGTGGTCGTCACCGGAACGCGCGGCGACACCCGTACCGCCACCAGCAGCCCGGTTCCGATCGACGTGATCGGCGGCGAGCAACTGCAATTGACCGGAAAAAGCAACCTGCGCGAGGCCCTCTCCGCAATGCTTCCCTCGCTCAACACCACCCAGCGCGGCGGCGCACCGATCGCCACCGTTTCCCTCCGTGGGCTGGGCAGCGCCTATGTACTGTTCCTGGTCAACGGAAAGCGCAGGCATAACAACGCCATGCTCAACTGGGGCACTTCCGACAACTCGGGCAACAACCCGGTGGATCTTGAGCAGATCCCGATCAGCGCGATCGACCACATCGAGATCCTTCGCGACGGTGCGTCCGCGCAGTACGGTTCGGACGCGATCGCCGGCGTGGTCAATATCATCCTCAAGCGCGGCGACAGCGAAGGCAGTGCGATCAGCCAGTATGGACGCAGTTATGCCGGCGACGGGCGCAAGCTGCAGCAGCAGATCAACAAGGGCTTCCCTCTCGGCGACGGTGGTTTTTTCAACGCCACGCTGGAAGCGCTCAACCAAGATTCCACCAATCGCAACGAAGGCGTCATCGGCAACGTCTACCCGAGGCTGGCCGACGGCAGCGACGACCCCCGCGAGGCCTCCTCGCCGGCGCACAGATACGGCACCCTTAACGGAACTCCCAGCCACGAGTCGTATCAGTTCGCATACAACAGCGAACTGCCTCTGCAAAACGGCAGCGAGCTGTATTCGTTCGGCACCTACGGCACCCGGCACATGGGCATGGGCTTCACCTTCCGCCGTCCCAGCTCCACCGAGGTACTCACCGATATCTTCCCCGACGGCTACTATCCCTACTACAGCGAGCGGGTGAAGGACTACCAGGCCGCCTTCGGCAGTAGAGGCGAACTCGGCGACTGGCATTGGGACCTGAGTACCACCTATGGCCGCAACGACGTCAAGTCCTACGTCGGCAACGATCTCAACCCGTCTCTCGGCCCGGACCTGCCACAGACCTCCTTCTTCTTGTCCGAGGCAAGCTTTTCCCAATGGACCAATAATCTCGACCTGACTCGCTCGCTGGAATGGCGCTCACGCCCGCTGCAGTTGTCCTGGGGGTTGGAGCATCGTTACGAACGCTACCGGCTCGGTGCCGGCGAGGCCAATGCCTGGCGCAATGGCGGCTACATATTCACCGACGGGGTCAACGCCGGCAGCGCCGCCAACGTCGGCGCACGCGGCGTCCCCAGCACCACCGACGACGACGCCGGCAGCGTCGATCGCAACACCTACGCCGGTTACCTCGAGCTGGGCCTGGACGCCACCCAGGACTGGTACCTGGGACTGGCCGGGCGCTTCGAGTCCTTCGACGACATCGGCCAGAACTCACTCAGCGGCAAGCTGACCACTCGCTACGCCTTCTCGCCTGCCCTGGCGCTGCGCAGCACGATCAGCAGTGGTTTCCGCGCGCCATCGCTGTCGCAACAGGGCTACGGACAGACCCAGAACTACGTATCGGTGGTCGACGGCATCGCTACCTCCAGCCAGATCAAGGTGGCGAAGGTCGGTTCCGAGCTGGCACGCGCACTCGGGGCGCAGGACCTGAAACCGGAGAAATCCACCAACCTCAGCCTGGGACTGGTCTACAAGCCCAGCGCAGCATTCAGCCTGACCCTGGATGCCTACCAGATCGACATCCGCGACCGCATCGTCAGGACCAGCGCGCTATCCGGCGACGCGGTGAGCCAGCTGCTGGAAGCGGCGGGCCTGTCCGGAATCCAGAGCGTGCAGTACTTCACCAACGGCGTGGATACCCGCACCCGCGGCCTGGATTTCGTGGGTGACTACGTCCGCGGCTACGGCCATCTCGGCGTGGTCACCTGGAGCCTGGCATTCGGCCTGAATCAGACCAGGATCACCAACATCAAGGCCACGCCGTCAGCACTGGCGGCGCTCGATCCCAGCCTGGTCTACTTCGATCGTCAGCAGCAGTTGCTGCTGACCCGATTGACACCGCGCGACAAGCTGGTGCTCGGTGCCCACTGGGCGATCTCGCGCTGGACCCTCGACCTGGGCCTCACCCGCTATGGCGAGGTCACCACTCCCCAGGTCAATGCGGCCGACGACCGCCGCTTCGGCGCGAAGTGGATCACTCGCCTGGACATCGACTATGCGATCAGCGACGCGATCGACATCGCGATCGGCGCCGACAACCTGTTCGACATCTACCCCGATCGCAACGGCCTGCTCAGCATTGCCGGCTTCAACCGCTACGGTACCTCGCCATTCGGCAGCGACGGCGGCTACTACTACGCCCGCATCAACATGCGCTTCTAGGGGTCGACATGCCTTCCACGTCATCTCCCGCACCAAGGACCAATACCTCGTGGCCGCAGGCACTGCTGGCAGTGCTTGCGCTGCTGCTGATCGGCGGCTGCGACGCCCCACGCCCGGCGCAGGCCTCGTCGTCGGCACCGGATCTGTCCAAGGTCACGCTGGTGGTCGGTGACCAGGTCCGCGGACTGACACTGCTCAGCGAACCCTCCGGCGCGCTTGCCGACACCGCTTACCACATCGAATGGGCGCAGTTCCTGACCCCGGCACCTCTGTTCGAAGCATTCAAGTCCCAGGCGCTGGACGTGGCACCGGCCATCGACAACCTGGTCCTCGCGGCAGCGGCCAACGGGACTCCGCTGAAGATCATCGCCACCTCGAACAATCGCGCCGCCCGCGGCACCGCGATCCTGGTACGAGCCGGAGTGCCGGTGCATCGGCTCGCCGACCTCGAAGGCCGCCAGATCATGGTGTCCACGATCAAAGGGGGGACCGCCGACAACCTGCTGTATGCGGCATTGCGCCAGGCTGGACTTGACGACACCCAAGTCAGCATCAGCTACCTGCTGCGCGCAGACGCCTTCGCGGCTTTTTCCGCCGGGCATGCCGACATATGGGTCACCGACGACCCCTACACCGCCCGTGCGGAGGCACTGGGCGCCAGGATCCTGCTCGATGCCGGGGACATCAACCGTGGACTGACCTTCTATGCGGCATCCACGCACGCGCTTGCCGACCCCGGCAAGCGCGCGGCCCTGCGGGACCTGTTCGTTCGGCTGCAACATGCGGAGGAATGGAATGACCGTCACCGCCAGTCGTACGCCTCCTTCTATGCCAGTCGTACCGGGCTGCCCCCGGAGATCGCCGCGCGTGTGCTCGATCGCCGCGGGACGACCCGCTTCCATGCCATCGACCGTGACACCCTCGACTACACCCGCAAGCTGGCCGTGGAGTACCAGCAACGCAAGCTGATATCGGCCCAGCCACGAATCGCGGACATCTTCGACACCACGCTGCTGGCAGGCACCGCGCTCGACGACTACCGGGGCACGCCCCCATCCGCGCAGGAGAGCACTCCATGAGCATCCCCAGGCAACTCCACTTCGGCGCCATCCTCAGCGGCGTCGGCACCTCGCAGAGTGAATGGCGGCATCCTGACATCCCTGGCGACGCCAGCATCGACATCGACTGGTACCGCCGGCAGGCACAGGCCGCTGAGGCGGCCAAGTTCGACTTCGTGTTCATCGTCGACAGCCCTTACATCACCCCCGATTCGGCCCCGCACTTCCTCAATCGCCTGGAGCCGCTGACCCTGCTGTCGGCACTGGCGGGGGCCACCGAGCGGATCGGGCTGGTCGCGACATTGACGACTTCCTACACAGAGCCCTACAACGTCGCCCGCCAGTTCGGCTCGCTCGACCACATCAGCCACGGGCGCGCCGGCTGGAACGTGGTCACCACAGGGCTGGAGGGCGCCGCCGGCAACTATGGCCGAGAACGGCACATCGAGCATGGCGAGCGCTATCGACGCGCGCTGGAGCACGTCCGCGTGGTGCAGGGATTGTGGGATTCCTACGAGGACGACGCATTCCCGCGCGACAAGCAACGTGGCGTATTCCTGGAACCCGGCCGCCAGCATCGTCTCGACCACCACGGCGAATTCTTTTCTGTCGCAGGCCCGCTGAATCTTTCACGTTCGCCGCAGGGACAGCCGGTGATCTTCCAGGCCGGCATTTCAGAATCCGGCCGCGACCTGGCCGGGCAGGTTGCCGAGGCGATCTTCGCCGGAGTCGACGAGTTCGAGGAGGCACGTACCTATTACGCCGATATCAAGCGCCGTGTGGCCGCGGCCGGCCGCGACCCGGACCACGTGCTGCTGCTCCCCGCGATCGCGCCGATCATCGCCGACAGCGACGAGCAGGCCCAGGCGCTCGCGCACGAGCGCGCCGGCGCCCCGGATCTGCGCAAGGCACTGGTCCAGCTCGGACGCCCGTTCAACTATCACGATTTCAGCCAGTACGATCCCGACGCACCCTTCCCGGACCTCGGCGACCTGGGCAGCAATGCCTATCGCGGCCACGCCGAACGAATCAAGCGCATCGCCCGAGAACAGTGCCTGAGCGTGCGCCAGGCGGCGCTGCGCTTCGCTCAGCCGTTCTCGACCTTCGTCGGTTCGCCACGCACCGTGGCCGACGAGATCGAGCGCTGGTTCGTCGAGCGTGCCGTCGACGGCTTCAACCTGCATGTCAGCGCACCCGGCGATTTCGCCGCCTTCACCGACAAGGTACTGCCGCTGTTGCGTGCCCGTGGCCTGTTCCGCAGCGACTATGCCCATGGCACGCTGCGGGGCCACCTTGGCCTACCAGTGCCTCCCAACCGCCACGCCCGCACCGGCACGGAAGCCATCCGGACTGCCGTGCCCGCCCTCGGCGTCTCCAACGCCTAGCCCGCATCGGCGTCGCCACCCTCATACGACCTTGCCATGCCAGCCTCCACCGCACACCCCATCGCCGTCGATGCCGGCGCGCTCAAGCGCGGCAGCGCGGCAGCGCGGCACGACCAGCATGAGCTGGCCATCGATTTCGCCGGCGGCCTGCCCGGCAGCGAGCGCTTCGGCAGGCACGGCTGGCGACGTCTGCCCAGCGGCAATCCGGCATTGCTGGCCGGCAGTTGCGCCGGATTCGACTACGCGATCGTCGAACACCTCCACGTCGGCTCGTACCTGGTCGTCATTGCCGGCGTCGAGAACTGCGGGTCCGACGCCACCTCCCCCCTGCTCTACAGTGACGGCCGCCATGGTGGTTTCTCCTGACTTCCGCTCCGAACCGACCGATACGGCCGCCATCCGCGGCCAGGCCGTCATCGCCAGCCAGCTCGATTCAACCACCAATGCCTATCTGCGCCGGCGATTGCCCGGAGTTCAGGTACGCGAGCTGCCCGGCGCCAAACTGCCGTCCCGGGTACACCAGGCCCAGGTGCTGATATTGCGCTCGGCCCATCGCGACAGTCCCGTACCGGCGGGCTGGCCATGGACGCTGCAATGGGTGCAATTGCTGTCCTCGGGGATCGATGCTTACCCCCCGTGGGTGCTCCAGGCACCCCAGGTCACCAGTGGCCGCGGTGCCAATGCCGAAGCCGTCGCCGAATACGCGCTGGCGGCGATCTTCGCCGCGGCCAAGCAACTGCCGGCGCTTTGGGTGCACGACGACCACTGGCGTTTCACCACGCTGGCACCGGTGGCCGGAGCGACGCTGGGCATCGTCGGCTTCGGCGCGATCGGACAGGCGCTGGCACGCAAGGCCGTCGCCCTGGGCATGCGCGTTCGTGGACTGGGACGTCCTGGATACCCTATCGCCGAGCAGCCGGGCGTGAGCCCAGCGGCGAATCTGGAAGAGCTGCTCGCGCAGGCCGACCATCTGGTGCTGGCTGCCCCGCTGACTCCACACACGCGTGGGCTGATCGACCGCCATGCGCTGGCCTTTGCCAAACCGGGCCTGCACTTGGTCAACGTCGCCCGCGGTGCGCTGGTTGATACCCCGGCACTGCTGGAGGCGCTGGAACACGGAAGAATCGGGCGCGCCACCCTCGACGTCACCGATCCTGAACCGCTGCCGTCGGGACATCCCTTGTACGCGCATCCCCAGGTACATGTCTCGCCGCACACCGCGGCGCTTTCCACCGATGGCCTGAACCGTTTCGTCGACATCTTCGTCGACAACTTCGGCCGCTATCAGCGTGGCGAACCGCTGCTGAACCGAGTGGATCCGCAGCGCGGCTACTGAAACCATCGGATGGATCACGCCCGATGGTCTCGACCAGCGGTGTCTTCAGAAGCTGAAATCCGTGGCCCACAGCGGCCGCACGTCGACCGCCTGCGGTAGCACGCCATCGGCATGGAAAACGTCAGCGACCCCCTGCAACGAAGCAATCGCCGCCTCATCGACACGGACCAGCTGACCATGCTCGTTTTCTTCGTGAAACCACTCCAGGAAGCGTTCGGCCTCGACCCCGGTCAAACGCGCCATCCCGGCCGCCCATTCGCGCGGATGGCGGTTGCGCCAGCGCCAGGCACGATCGACCCGGCCCAGATAATCGGCGATCGCAGCATGCAGCCGCGTATCGGCCAGGGCCCCAGCGCGCGCGGCGAACAGGTAGTTGCCGGATAGATAGCCCAGCCCGGTCGCAAGCACGCGCGCGCCCAGCCGCGCCCGCGCCACCTGGATACCGATGCCGTAGGTTACCCAGGCGTCGAGTTCGCCGGCCTGGAACGCGGCGAAGCCATCGTTGATCCGCAGCGGTCGCGACACCACGTCATCGATGCCCAGTCCCTGCTCGCGCAGCAGCCGCAACAGCAGATAGTGCGAAGTGGTCGCGCGCGCATAACCGACTCGCCGGCCCCTCAACTCGGCGACATGGCGGATCGGCGAGTCCTTCGGCAACAACACCACCTGGCTGGCCCTGACGTCGGCGCGCTGCACCGCGATCAGCCGGAACGCCGCCGCCAAGCGCAGTGCGAACAGCGGCGGGATCTCGCTCATTCCACCCAGGTCGATATCGCCGCCAGCCAGTGCCTCGGTGATCAGGTTGCCGCCGACGAACTCGGCCTCGCGCACCCCATAGTCCGGTACACCGATCCCGGCCTGCGCGAAGAACCCTGTGATGTCGCCCTTGTAGGTCGCCACCCGCAACATCGGCTGCGCCAGGCCCGCCCCCCGGTACCAGGAGGCCACCACACCACTGGCCGCAGCCACGCAGAATGCGCCACCGCCAAGCAGCAAGCGCCTTCGTGTATTCGCACCACCGATCTCAATTCCCATCGACACCTTCCCCGGCCATTGCCGCCAGGCGCGCGAATGCGGCTCTGCCCGCGCCACCTAGCAACATGTCGTCCTGCGGCGCATGAATGCGCGCGCACAGCACGTCGCGGTAATGCCGCTGCAATGGGTTGGCGCAGTCCAGGCCCGGATTGCCCGCCGCCTCGACTGCCAGCTCCACCGCCTCGATCGCCTGGCGCGTGACCAGGTGCTTGAGCAGGCCGGCTTCGCTCACCTGCAAGCGCCCCTGCGCGGCGCAGTCCAGCAACACGCGGTTGGACAACAACAGCGCGTCGATCCGGCCCAGCAGTTGCTCGAAGCGCGGCAGCGTGGCCAGCGCCGAACCCAGGTTGCTGGGCGCGCGCCGCTGCAGCCAACCAGCAAACCAGTCGCGCGCCGCGCCCGCCACCGCGTCGTAGATCGTTGCCAGCAGCACCACCATCCAAAGCATGTCCTCGGCGTCGTCCGGCTCCGGCGGTGCATCGACTGAGCGCACGTCCACCGCATGCGCCAACGGCACCCGCACGTCTTCCAGCACCACCGTATGACTGCACGAAGCGCGCATGCCCAAATGGTCCCAGCTCTCGACCACATGAATGCCGGGGGTGTCACGGTGTACCAGCCAGTAACCCACCTGCGGCACCGGATCGTCGCTGCGCGCCCATACGTTGAGCCAGGTCAGCCCGGGGATGCCGGTCGAGTAGAGCTTGCGGCCGCTGATCCGCCAGTGCCCGTCGTCACGGCAGGCCAACGTGGCCGGCAACCCACCACGCGCCGGCGTACCCAATTCCGGCTCGACCCGCAGCGCATTGACCAACGCGCCGTCGCGCACTGCCTCCTGCGCCAGCCGCCGTCGCAGCGCTGGCGGCCAACGTGGATGCACCTGCAGCCGGCGATGGATCAGGTACTGCATTGTCAACACGAGTGCAGTGGAAGGCTCGCCGCGTGCCACCGCCTGCACCACCTGCCTTGCCCGCTCCAGGCTGGCACCGGCGCCGCCAAGCGCGCGCGGCACGGTCAGTGCGAGCAGACCGGTCGCGTGCAACCGTGCCAGGTTGGCATGTGGGAACGCCGCATGGCGGTCGTAGTCGGCGGCTGTGGCGGCGAATTCCTCGCTGAGTGCCCGCAGCAAGGCGATGAATTCCGGCGCCTCCGGGTCGCATGCCGCCCGCACGCAGACACGGCCGGCATTCACCCAGCCACCGCCAGCGCGTGCCCGACCGGCAGCGGCGACAACACCCGGAAGCGGTGGGTTCCGTCGCGCGCGAGCTGCGCCACCAGGCCATATTCCCAGTCCAGGTAGGCCTGCATCGCCGCATGCGGATTGTCGGTGCCCTCATATGGGCGGCGATAGCGGTCGATGCGTGGTGACAACAGGTCGCCGTTGCCCTGTTCGACTGGCAGGCCGGCCTCGATCCAGGCCGCGGTGCCGCCGTCGAGCAGGTAGGCCGGCGCAACGCCCAGCCGCTCGAGATCGGCCACCGCGTACCGCGCCAGGCTGCCGTTGCCGCAGGTGGCGACATAGCGCGCGGCGCGCGGCAACCGCGCCAGCAGTTCCGGCAACTGCGCGCGCAGCGCCCAGCGCGCGCCGGGAATATGGCGAGCGACATGGTTGGCACTTCCGGTGAAGTCCAGCAACACGGTATCGCCCTGCCGTAGCCACTGGGCCAGCTCCACGGCGGCTACCAATGCCACCTGCGGCGGCTCGGGCAGCGGTGGGCTCCAGTCACCCCGCTCGCTGAACAGCGTCGGCGCCAGCCCGTCCAGCACCCAGACATCCCAACCCATTTGCGCAAGCCAGGATGCGCTCATGTTGGCGCGCACGCCGTCATCGTCGACCAGGGCGATGCGCGCGCCACGTACGCTGGCGTAGTGGTCGGTCTCCTGCACCAACTGGCCGCCCGGCACGGGACGCGCGCCGGGCAGATGGCCGCGCGCGTATTCCTCGTCACTGCGCACGTCGAACAAGTAGGTGGTACGGAGCGGATCGGCCTGCCAGCGCGCCAGCTCGACCGCACCGGCCCGGCCAACCCCGGCAGCATCGGCCAGCGAACGCGCGGCCTGCGCTGCCTGCGCGCGGCGCTGCGAGTCGGGCAAGTCCGGATAGCGGCGCTGCTGGCCGTGCTCCAGTGCCAACCCGGCCAGGCTCCAGCCGATGGTGCCGTTGCGCAGCGCCTTGACCGGATTCGGGATGCCGGCGTTGAGCAGCGACTGAGCGCCGATGATGCTGCGCGTGCGTCCGGCGCAGTTGACCACGATCCAGGTCTGCGGCCGCGGCGCCAATTCGCGGGCGCGCAGCACCAGCTCGGCGCCTGGCACGCTGATCCCGCCCGGGATGCTCATCGTCCGGTATTCGTCGTAGCGGCGCGCATCCAGCACCACCAGATCGGCGCCCTGCGCCTGCAGCTCGGCCAGGTGTTCCGGTGCCAGCAACGGCGTGCCCAGCTCGCTAGCGACCAGTTCGCCAAATGCCTTGCTGGGCACGTTGACGTCGATGAACAACTCACCGCCGGCCGCCCGCCAGCCATCCAGGTCGCCGTCGAGCACGGCCACATCGTGGTAGCCCAGCGCGGCAAGGACCGCAGCGGCGCGCTCCAACAAACCCTCTCCGCCGTCGTACAGCGTGACCGGGGTATCGCGGCGCGGGATCCGTGCCAACACCTCCAGTTCCAACCGCGACAGCGAGATCTGTACCGCGAACAGCGGATGGCCGCCGGCATAACGGGCCTCCTCCCGCAGATCCACCAGCGCCAGCTCACGCCCGGCCGCCAGCTCACGCCGCACCTGTGCGGCGCCGCGCAGAGGCAACCCGCTCATGCCGCCCGCTCCAGCGGGCCGTTCCACAGGTTCGGCAAGGTCTGGTTGGAATAGCCCGAGACGAACACCTTCTCGCTGCCATCCTCGGCATACACCGCGCGCCGCACCGCGCCAATGTTGCCGCCGTAGACATGGATACTGATCGAGGAACGATCCGGGTAGGCGTTACGCACGCTGTGGATGTCGCCGATCCGCGGCGACACCGCCTCGACCTGTCCGGGCAGCAACCGTTGTGGCGGCCCGAATGGATGCAACGCACCGTCAGCGTCACGCCGGTAGCGTTGCGAATCCTCGGCTCCACGCAGCACCCCGACCAGCCCCCAGACTCGATGATCGTGCACCGGTGTGCCCTGCCCGGGACCCCATACGAAGCTGACCACCGACAGCCGCTCCTGCGCGTCGGCGTACAGCAGGTACTGCTGATAGCGACCGGGATCGGGTTGTGCATAGGCGGCCGGCAGCCAGTCGTCGTGCTTCAACAGCTCGGCCAGCAGCGCTTCGCCTTCATGCAGCAGCTCGGCCTCGTCGCTGGTGCGCGACAGCAATCCGGAAAAGTCCGCGACGAATCCGCGCAGGCGTTCGAGACAGGGAAGGGCGGACATCGCTGACGCTCCGTTGCGGTGAATTCATGCTACGGTAGCGACCGCACTTATAATTCAAAAAACTTCTATTAGTAATATCATAATATGCACGTGACATATGAAGATCGATGAAATCCAGGCATTCGTTTCCGTGGTGCAGTGCCAATCTCTCAGCGTCGCAGCGGAAACCTTGAGCCTGGCTCAGCCAGCGCTGACCCGGCGGGTACAGAACTTCGAGGAGAGCATGGGAGTGGAGCTGCTGGACCGCAGCACCAAGCCACTGCGTCCCAACCCCACCGGACTGCGTGTCTACGAGCAGTGCCGTGCAGTGTTGCGCCAGGTCGAGCAACTGCGCGCGCTGGTATCCGACGATGCCGAGCCAAGCGGTCCTCTGCGCCTGGGCGTGCCACAGTCCACCGGCGAACTGTTCCTGCTCAACGCCCTGCACGAACTGCGCGACGCACATCCCGAGTTGAACATCCGCGTCTCCACCGGCTGGGGCAGCGTACTCGGCACACGGCTGGAAAACGGCGAGCTGGATGCGGCGGCGGTACTGGCGCCGGCATCGGCGGCATTCCCCGACGGCGTGGTCAGCGTCGCGCTGACGAAGATGCAACTGCATGTGGTGGCCGCGCGCGGCAGCGTGCCGGCGCGACCGCAGCCGCTGGGCGAGATCCAGCAGCATGGATGGGTGCTCAATCCGGACGGCTGCGGCTTCCGTGCCGGTCTGCAGCGCGCGCTGGCCGACCTCGGGCTGCCACTGGTCATCAACATGGAAACATTCGGCGTAGAGCTGCAACTGGGCCTGGTGGCCGACGGCCTGGGCCTGGGCCTGGTGCCGGCGCCGATGCTGCAACACAGCCGCTACCGCGACCGGCTCGAAGTGATCGCGGTACGCGACTTCAAACCAGCTACCCAGTTATGGCTGCTGCACCAACCCTTCCTGGGCAATCTGCAGAGGCCGGTGGAGGCGTTCGGGCATACCCTGGCACAGCGCTTCGGTACGATCGGCCCGGTGGTGCAGCCACAGCGCCGCTCGTCCTGAACTGAAGGGCTGCCGGGAGGAACGGATAGGCGCGCCGTGCGACACGTTCCCTCGCCGCCTTGTGGCATGGCCCTCGCAGCGGCGCTGAATCGCGCACATCACCAGCGTCTCGGGCGGTCCGCGCAGCCCACGGCGTATGCTGCCCGCTCGCCCCCTTGGAGTGCCGCCATGCCCGCCATCGACGCCACCGTATCGCTGGTCGCGCCGGGCGCGATGGGCGCCGCACTCGCCGCGCGCCTGCATGCATATGGCATCGGCGTGCTGACGTCGCTGCGGGGACGCGGCCCGGCCAGCGCCGAGCGTGCGAGGCAGTCGGGCATGCGAGCGGTCGCCGACGATGCCGAGCTGCTGCAGGCCCGCCTGTTCCTGTCGGTGGTACCGCCGGACCAGGCGCTGGCGCTGGCGCGCCGTTTCATCGCGCTGATCCGCGCCGGCCATGCCGGCCCGATCCCGGTCTACGTCGACCTCAATGCGACCAACCCGGACAGCGCGCGCGCGATCGGCGCCGAGATCGCCGACGCCGGCGGCGCCTTCATCGATGGCTGCATCATCGGTCCGCCGCCAGGCGCGGACAGCACCGGTCCGTCCATCCATCTCGCCGGCACGGCGGCGGCCGGGACCAGCGCCTGGCTACGCGCCGCGGGACTGGATGCACGCGACATGGCGGCCCCGGTCGGGGCAGCCTCGGCGCTCAAGATGGCCTACGCCGGCATCAACAAGGGGCTGACCGCGCTCGGCGCCTGCATGCTGCTGGCGGCCGAACGCCACGGCGCGCGCGAAGCGCTGCTGGCCGAACTCGGCCACAGCCGCCCGGACCTGCTGCGGCGCCTCGGCCCCGCCCTGCCCGACATGCTGCCCAAGGCCTATCGCTGGGCACCGGAAATGAGCGAGATCGCCAACTTCATCGGCACAGAACGCCCGGAAAGCGGGATCTACCGTGCAATGGAAGCGTTCTTCGCCCACCTGGCCACACTCGAACCCGAAACCCCCGAATACGATCTGCTCGCTCGTGGCATCCCGTAGGCACTCACGCCAGCATGTCCAGCAGGCTGCCGATCATCTCGTCGCTGCGCGACACCACCACCGCATTGGCCTCGAAATCACTGCGCGCGGACAGGCTGTAGACCAGGTCGGTGGTCATGCCGTCGACATCGTCCGGTACCGCGACCAGTTCACCGGCGACACCGCCATCGGGCAGCGAGCTGGCATCCACGCCCAGGCGTTGAGCATCATCCGCGCCGGCATTGGCGATATTGCTGGCCGCCGCGACCTGGCGCAGCTGGGCGACGTTCAATCCCGAACTGGCGATGGAGGAAACGCTCATGGACGTGGGTCCGGATGATGGGGCTGGACCGCCGCCGCTCAGTAGGTGCCGACCCGCACGCGCAGCAGCGGCGGATCGGCCCCACCGAAGTTGAGCCCGTAGTCGGTCTCGTCGCCGTTGAGCACCTTCTCCAGCCGCCAACGCCCGTCGACGTACCGACCCTGCTCCACCCGCAGCAGCTGTCCATACCGGTTATCGGCCGCCTGGCGGGAAAATTCAGCGCGGGCGGCGAAGCCGGTCAGCAGGAACTCGTCCGGCCCCAGCTGCGCCACCAGCAGGCGTCCGCCATGGTCGGCATTGCCCGGCAGGATCGGCGGCGCATCGCCCCAGTGCGGTGCGCCGAACGACGCGGTCACCTGCCAGTCGCCGAAGCGCAGCACCTGCTGCGGCTGGCCGGGCTGCTCGGTAATCGCCTGCAGCCGCCCTTCCGCGCTGGCTCGGGCCAGCAGCCGGTCGATCGGCGCCAGCAGGCCGAAGCCGGCGGCATGCGCGGCGATCGCGGCGCGGTTGGCCTCGCTGTCGGCATTGCCATCGACGCCGAACACCGAGAAACCGATCCCGCCCTGCCCCAGCACGTGGAACAGGAACGGCGCGGTGCCGGCCTCGAAGCCGGTCTCGGAGATCCAGGCCGGGTTGTCCGCGCGCGCGTACTGGCCGACGACCTTGGTGAACTCGTTGTAGTCGTCGGTGTACAGGTCGGTACCGATGAAGTCGACCGACGGGCTCGCCGCGCGCCACAGCGCGAACACGTTGACGGTGGCGCCGCCGGAGGGATAGTCCAGCCCTGGCCAGCGCTTGCCCTTGTAGCGCAGCCAGGTGTTGACGTACATCGGCAGCGGGTACTCACGCTTGCCGGCGGCGGCGACCTGCTCGATGTAGGCGGCCGTGCTCCAGGCGTTGAACGCCTCGGCGGCCTCGCTGCCGAACAGCTGCTGCCAGCTACCGGCCGGCTTGCCCAGCTTCGCCGCGAGCGCGGCCGGTACCGGCCGCGCGAACGCCGCCTCGCCGAGCGGGCCGTGGTCGCGCACCGTGCCGATCGCGCCCGGCTCGTTCTCGACCTGCACCAGGATCACCGTACGCCGCTCGCCATCGACCTTGCGCAGGTGGCGCATCAGCGCGGCGAAGGCGCGCGCGTCGGCCTCGACGTTGGCCGGCGCGTGCGGCGAGAGCACGTCCACCGGCTCGCCGTTCGCATCGCGCATCCTCGGGTAGGTCGCCTCGTCGCGCTTGATCCATTCCGGCACGTAGTGCATCTGGCCGTTCTTCCAGGTGCCGAACCACAGCAGCGCCAGCCGCAGCCCGCGCTGGCGCGCCTGCGCCAGCAGCGCATCGACGTTGCCGGTGTCGTAGCGGCCCGGCTCGGGCTCGAACTGCTCCCAGTACACCGGCGCCTCGACCGTGTTGACGTGCAGCGCGGCCGCCTCGTCCATCGCCTTGGGCAGCACCGCCGGCCAGGCGCTGGAGTTGTGCAGCTGCGCGGCCAGCACCAGGTAGGGCGCGCCGTCCACGTAGAGCGTGTGGCGGCCGTGCTCGGACACGTAGCGCGGAATCTCCTCGGCCACCGCCAGCGCCGGCAGCAGCGCAGACAGCAACAGCCCCAGCAGGAGCAACTCCAGGCGCCCTGGCGGCATCAGTCGCGACGGGGCCTCACCGTGGAATCCCCCTGCGCCCGGAGCCTTGTCGGCAAAGCCCCTCGCGACCGATGGCCCGAGACCATCCGGAGCCGCCCCTGGAGAAGATCGATTCATAACACGGCCTCCGAATTCCAGCGTGGTGTCGACGCGCCCTGCAGGTGGCACGCAAAGAAGTCGTACATGCGGCGGGCCTTATTGCTCGGCCTGGTCGAATGCGTGCCATCGAAGTCCACCTCCAGCCGCTGGCGGCAGTACGGGACCTTGCCCGCGTCCATGCCACAGGAAGCCACGCCGCATGCACCCGAAGCCGACACCCGCCACGCCCTACTCCGCATCGTCCTCGTCCAGCGCCAGCTCGTCGCCGCGCAGGCCGCTGCGCGCGGCCCAGTGGTAGACGAAGAAAGCGATCACCGCCACCGCGACGGTGTCCCACGGATGGGCGATGACGCCACTGCCGCCGAAGGTGCCGAGGCAGGAGACCGCCATCACCAGCAGGTAGAACACGATCAGCCACAGCGAGCACTGCACCTGGCGCAACAGCCGCGCCCGCCCGGACGCCGAAGGCAGCCGGTACAGCACGTACAGCACGAACATCGCCACCTGCAGCCCGAGCAACCAGGACAGCGTCTGCCAGGTGGACCAGTACACGATCAGCGCGGCGACGATGAACGACAGCGGGCCGATCAGCCCCAGCGCGCGCACCCGGAATGGGCGCGCCAGGTCCGGCGCGCTGCGCCGCAGCGCCGCCACCGTCACCGGCGCCACCGCATAGCTGAGTACCAGCGCGGCCGACACCACCCCGATCAAGGTCTCCCAGGACGGGAACGGCAAGGTCCAGAACACCGACAGCGCGAAGCTCAGCCACAGCGCCGGGCGCGGGATCCCGGACTTGGCGTCGATCCGGGTCAGCACCGGCAGGAAGCCGCCACTGCGCGCCCAGCCGTACACCACCCGCGGCGTGGCGTTCATGTAGATGTTGCCGGTGCCGCTGGGCGAGACCACCGCGTCGCAGACCACCAGCGCGGCCAGCCAGCCCATCCCCAGCGCCAGCGCGATGTCGTGGTAGGGCAGCGCATAGCGCTGGTCGATGCCGGCCCAGCCCTGCGCCAGGTGCTCGCCCGGGATGCTGCCGAGGAACGCCAGCTGCAGCAGTACGTAGATCACGGTGGACAGCACCACCGACAGGATCAGCGCGATCGGGATCGTGCGCTGCGGTTGCCGCACCTCGCTGGCAACCGAGACGATCGGGGTCAGCCCGAGGTAGGCAAAGATGATCCCGCCGGCCGAGATCGCCGCTTCCACGCCGGCCGTGCCGAACGGCGCGAAACCCTGCACGTGCAGGTTGGCGGGCGTGAAATGCGTCAGCAGCAGCACGATCACCAGCAGCGGCACCAGGAACTTGAACACGCTGACGATGTTGTTGGCCTTGGCGAAGGTCTTGACGCTGAAGTAGTTCAGCCCGAAGAACAGCACCAGCAGCGCGAACTGCAGCAGCCAGCCCAGCACGCTGGCGTGCGTGCTGCCGGCCTGGTTGAGCGCGGGAACCCAGGCCGCGGCGTACTGGCGGCTGGCCACCGCCTCGATCGCGATCAGGCTGGAGAACGCGATCAGGGTGATGAAGCCCATCAGCGAGCCCAGCAGCGGGCCGTGCGAGTACTCCGGGTAGCGCACCACGCCGCCGGCGCGCGGCAGCGCCGCGCCCAGCTCGCAGTACACCAGCCCGAGCAGGAACACGGCGAAGCCGCCGAACAGCCACGACACGATGCCGGCCGGCCCGGCGATCGCCGAGACGTGGCTGGCGGCGAACAACCAGCCGGAGCCGAAGATCGAACCGAGCCCGATGAAGGTCAGGTCGGTCAGGCTGAGGCTCTTGTGGAACTTGCCTTGTGCTGCCATGGATGTCCCCCGCTGCTGGAAAGGATGAGCAAACGCTGCATTTCCCTTCTCCCCCCCCCCGGGGGAGAAGGTGCCCCGAAGGGGCGGATGAGGGCAGGAGCGAAGCCTCGTGCAATTGAACTTCGCGAGGGGCTTCGCCCCTACCCTCACCACAACCCCCGCTACGCGCCCCGCCCCGCACCGGCGGCGCGGGCGTTCCCAGGCCTGCGCGCCAGTGGCGCGCAGGCCGTGCCTGGAAACCCCGCAGGGAGAGGGGCTTCAGTCCTGCCTACTGCCCGCGTGCCTCGTCGCCGGCCCACGGCGACTTGCCACCGCCGGCGATGAAGCGGTCGATCTGCGCCTCCAGCACCGGCAGCGGCACCGAGCCGGTCTGCAGCACGGCGTCGTGGAAGGCGCGGATGTCGAACTTCTCGCCCAGCGCCGCCTCGGCCTTGCGGCGCAGTTCCAGGATCTTCAGCTCGCCCAGGTAGTACGACAGCGCCTGTCCCGGCCAGGCGATGTAGCGGTCGACCTCGGTGGTGACCTCGTGCTCGCTCAGCGCGGTGTTGTCGCGCAGGTAGGCGAGCGCCTGTTCGCGGGTCCAGCCGTCGTGATGGATGCCGGTGTCGATCACCAGCCGGCAGGCGCGCCACATCTGGTAGGTGAGATAACCGAAGCGGTCGTAGGGCGTCTCGTAGATGCCCATCTCCTGTCCCAGGTACTCCGAGTACAGCGCCCAGCCCTCGCCGTAGGCGGAGATGTAGCCGTAGCGGCGGAAATCCGGCAGCGTGGTGTCCTCGGCCGCCAGCGGCATCTGCAGCGCGTGGCCGGGCGAGGACTCGTGCAGGGTCAGCGCCGGCAGGTTGTACAGCGGCCGCGACGGCAGGTTGTAGGTGTTGACCAGGTAGATGCCCGGCCCGCCGCGGCCGCCGGTGTAGAACGGCGCCAGGTCGGCCGGCACCGGCTCGATCGCAAAGCGCCGCCGCGGCAGCCGGCCGATGTAATCGCCGACCTTGGCGTCCACGCGCTTGGCGATCCACGCGGCCTGCTTGAGCAGTTCGTCGGCCGTCTTCGGGTAGAACTGCGGGTCGGTGCGCAGGAAGTGCAGGAACGCCGAGAACGTAGGTTCGCCGGCCGGCGCCTTGAAGCCGCTGGCGGCGATGGTCTCGTCCATCTCCTTGCGCAGCCGCGCGACTTCCTTCAGCCCGAGCGCATGGATCTGCGCCGGGTCCAGGTCCAGCGTGGTGAACTCGCGGATCTGTGCGCGGTAGTAGTCCTTGCCGTCCGGCAGCGCCTCGCCGGCCAGGGTGGTGCGTGCCTTCGGCAGGTACTCCTGGCGCATGAACGCCAGCAGCTTGGCGTAGGCCGGCACCACGCTGGCCGAGATCGCCGCCAGCACCTGCCGGCGCAGCTGCGCCTGCTGGTCCGCCGGGATCGTCGCCGGCATCTGCTTGAACGGCGTGTAGAACAGGTTGGCCTCGCCAGCGGCCTGGGCGACGTCGGCGATCGACTGGTCGCGCCCGTCCAGCGTCACCCGCGGCTGGCTGAAGCCACGCGCCAGGCCGGCGCGCATGTTGGCGATCTGCTCGTCGAAGTAGCGCGGCACGTCGGCCAGCTGGCCGAGGTAGCGGCGATAGTCCTCAGCGTTACGGAAGCTGCCGCGCGCGGTGAAGCCGAGATCGCTCCAGAACGCGGTGTCGCTGTTGAACGGCATCTCCCAGGCTCGGAAGCGCTGCCGGTCGAGGAACACCGCGATCTGCTGGCGGTAGACCTGGTAGTTGACCAGCTCGGGCAGCGGCAGCTGCGCCTGGTCGATCGCGTCCAGCTCGCGCATCACCTGCTGCCAGTAGGCGGTGCGCGCGGCCTGCGTGGCCGGGTCGACCCTGGGCAGGTGATCGGCCGCCTGGCCCTGGCTGTCCTCGTCGTCGGCACCGGCGAACTGTGCCTGGCGCCACGTCCATTCGCGCTGGTAGAGCGCCTTGAAGCGCGAAGCCGCGGTATCCCCTGTAGGAGCGGCTTCAGCCGCGAGGGGGCCTGCGCGAACGGCGGTCGGGACTGAAGTCCCTCCTACAACGGCGGCAACCGCGACCAGGGCCGCGGGCAGAACGCGCAGTCGGCTCATGTTCTGGCTTTCTCCGGTGAGGGCGCCGCGGGCGCGGCGCTGGCCTTGACCTGGCCGATCCACGCCTCGATGCGCGCATCGAGCAGGTCCAGCGGCATCGCGCCGCCGCCGAGGATGGCATCGTGGAAGGCGCGGATGTCGAACTTCGCGCCCAGCTCCCGCTCGGCCTTGGCGCGCAGCGCCAGGATCTCCAACTGGCCGATCTTGTAGCCCAGCGCCTGGCCCGGCCAGACGATATAGCGGTCGGTCTCGGCCTGGATGCTCGGCTCGTCGTCGGACGGATGGGCGTGGAAGAAATCGACCATCTGCTGGCGGGTCCAGCGCTTGTAGTGCACGCCGGTATCGAGCACCAGCCGGTTGGCGCGCAGCAGTTCGCCGCACAGCCGGCCGTAGTCGCTGTACGGGTCCTTGAAGAAGCCGACCTCCTTGCCCAGCCGCTCGGCGTACAGCGCCCAGCCCTCGATGAAGGCGTTGTAGCCGGCCTGCTGGCGGAACGGCGGCAGCGGCAGGGTCTGCGCGAGCGAGATCTGCAGGTGATGGCCCGGCACGCCCTCGTGGTAGGCGGTGGTCTCGATGTTGACCAGGGTGCGCTCGGTGGCGTCGTTGGCGTTGACCATCACGATCGCCGGCTTGGTGCCTTCCGGGTTGCTCTGCCAGTATTCCGCGCCCGGCGCCTCGCGGCGGAACGCCGGCATCGCCTGCACGATCAACGGGGTCTTGGGCAGGTGGCCGAACAGCTTGGGCAATTCCGGCTCCATGCCGGCGATGTAGCCGCGGTAGAGTTCCAGGATCTGCTCGCCGTTCTTGGCGAAGTGCTTCCTGTCGCCATCGACCGCCTTGCGGAAACTGGCCAGGTCCGGATAGCCCTGGGCCTTGGCAATCGCGGTCATCTCGCCTTCGATCCGCGCCACTTCCTGCAGCCCGATCTGGTGGATCTGCTCGGGCGACTTGTCGCTGGTGGTCTGGGTATGGATCGCGAACGCATAACGCTTGTCGCCGTCGGGCAGCGACCACACGCCTTCGTGCTCACGGCCCTTGGCGGCGTACTCGTCCTGCACGAACGCGGCCAGCTTCGCGTAGGCCGGCCGCACCTGCTGGTCGATCGCCGCGATCAGTTGCTTGCGCAGTTCCTCGCGCCGGGCGGCGTCGGGCACGGCCTTGTCGAGCTTCTTCAGCGGCGAGGCGAACGGGCTGTCGGTGCCGGGCGCGGCGGCGATCTTGCGGATCTGCGCCGGCAGCTTCTCCAGCAGGTAGCGCGGCTGGACCAGGCCGTCCTTCGCGCCCTGGCGCGAGACCGCGATCACCTGGTCGACCAGTGCCGGCACCGCCTGCAGGCGCTTGATCCAGTCCTGGTAATCCTTGGCGTCGTCGAACGGGAACGCATCGCCGTAGCCGGCCAGCGCCAGTTGGATGCCGCCGACCGGCTCCAGCGGCATCTCATGGTTCTTCAGGTCGATCGCAGTGAGCTTGTCCTGCAACTGACGCAGCATCATCTGCAGGCTGAGCCGGCGCTGCTCGTCCAGCGCGGCCGGGTCGAGTGTCTTGAAGCGCTGCAGGAAGTCGGCGGTGGCCTTGCGCTCGGCCTCGACCCCGGCCAGCGAGTAATCGCTCCAGCGGTCGTTGTAGCGCTTGTCGCCGATGATGCTGGCGAACTCGGGGCTGTGTTCGAGCTGGTACTGCCACTGCTCATCGAGCAGCTTGTCGAAGGCCTGCGCGGCCTGTTCGGCGGCGTTGCTGGCAGCCGCGTCCACCTTGGCCGGAACTGGCGGTTGGGACGATCCACAGGCCGACAGCAAGGCGGCGGCCAGCAGCGAAACGGCGATGGGGCGGATCAGTGGCATGCGGTCACTCCGGGAAAAAGTAAGGAAACGCTTTTTGTGGGAGGGACTTCAGTCCCGACCGGCTCTACCGGTGAAGCCTGTCGGGACTGATGGCCCGAGGCCACCCGGAGTCTCTCCCACAGCAACCATCACGCAAACGGCACATCGATCGCCACCGACGGCGGCGTGAACCACTGCGCGCCTTCCTCGGTGACATAAAAATGATCTTCCAGCCGCACCCCGAACCGACCCGGCACCACGATCATCGGCTCGTTGCTGGCGCACATGCCCGGCTGCAGCGCGGTGCGGTTGCCGCGCACCAGGTACGGCGCCTCGTGGATCGCCAGCCCGCAACCATGGCCGGTGCGGTGCGGCAGTCCCGGCAGGCGGTAGTCCGGGCCCAGCCCGGCCGCCTCCAGCACCCGGCGCGCCGCAAAGTCCACGTCCTCGCAGGCCACGCCCGGGCGGATCGCGGCGAACGCCGCGGCCTGCGCGGCCTGCTCCAGTTCCCAGATCCGGCGCTGCGCGTCGCCGGCGCGGCCGAAGATCCAGGTCCGGGTGATGTCGGAGTGGTAGCCCTGCACGGTGCAGCCGGTGTCGATCAGCACCAGCTCGCCCTCGCGCAGGTGCTGCACGCCGGGGATGCCGTGCGGGAACGACGTGGCGTGGCCGTACTGGACGATGCAGAAGGTCGAGCCGTTGTCGGCGCCGAGCGCGCGGTGCGCGCCGTCGATGAAGCGCACCAGTTCGTCGGTGCCGATGCGTTCGCGGGCGATGCCGGCCGCCAGCCGCTGCACCAGCAGGGTCATGTCGCAGGCCTGCTGCATCAGCGCCAGTTCCGCCGACGACTTGCACATCCGGCAGCCGTCGATCACCGGCGTGGCATCGACGATGGCCTGCGGGCCCAGGTGCTCGCGCAGCCCGGTGTGGACCGCGAACGCGGCGCCCGGGTCCAGCGCCAGCGTGCGCGCGCCGCGTTCGGCCATCGCTTGCGCGACCAGCGCGTGGGGATCCTCATGCTCCTCCCACAGCCGCTTGCCCGCCGGGATCTTCAGCACCGCGTCGAGCGAGCCTTCCTCGAACGCCGGGCAGACGATCAGCGGATCGCCCTGCGCGGTGACCAGCAACGCCACCAACCGCTCGCTAGCACCCCACGGCACCCCGGCGAAGTAGCGCAGCGAGGTACCCGCGCTGACCAGCAGCGCGTCCGCGCCCAGCGTGCGCAACTGCGCGCGGGCATGCTCGATGCGCTGCTGGTACTCCGCGCCGGCGATGGCCGGGGCGCGCCGCGTCCACGGCTGCAACTGCGCTTGTGCCTCGGCGAGGCTCAGCTGGCCGATCTGCGCGCTCATGCCCGCACCGCGAAGCTGTCGCGTGTCTCGGAGCTGGGCTGGAACCGGTCAACAAGCAGCAAGGGGGGCAAGAATTCATTCATCATCCAAAAACCTCCAACAGGATCGATTTCCTTCTCCCGCATGCAGGAGAACCAGTCCCGCTCCGGGAAGGAGAGGGACTCTAAAGCCTCACACCACCGGCTTGCTCGCGATCGCCTGGTCGATCACCTTCAGCACCGCCTCGCGCTCGGCGCCCTCGACCACCAGGCGCGGCGCGCGCACCGTCTCGCTGCCCAGGCCGACCTTGGCCTGCACCAGCTTGATCAGCTGCACGAACTTCGGCACGGTGTCCAGGCGCAGCAGCGGCAGGAACCAGTTGTACAGCTCGGCGGCGGCCTTGTAGCCACCATCGCGGGCCAGCTCGAACAGCTTCACCGACTCGACCGGATAGGCGTTGACCAGGCCGGCAATCCAACCCTCGGCGCCCACGCCCAGGCCCTCGACGATCGCATCGTCCATGCCGACCAGCAGCACCAGGCGATCGCCCAGCAATGCCTTGATCGCGGCGAAGCGGCGCACCTCGCCGGAGGATTCCTTGACCGCTTGCAGGTTCGGGAACTGCGCCGCCAGCTCGGCGATCTGCGCCGGCAGGATGTCGGTGCGGTAGGCCACCGGGTTGTTGTAGAGGATGCACGGCAGCTCGGTGGCGCCCAGCACCGCGCTGGCGTACGCCTTGGCCTCGTGCCAGTCGGAGGAATAGACGTAAACCGGCAGCACCATCAGGCCGCCGGCACCGGCGTCCTTCGCGGCCTGCGCCAGCTTCACCGCCTCGGCGGTGGACAGCGAGGCGATGCCGGGGACCACCGGCACGCGGCCGCCGACCGCCTGCACCAGGGTCTTGATGATCGCGACCTTCTCGTCGAAGGCCAGCGTGGCGGCCTCGCCGAGCGAGCCCAGCGGCACGATCGCGGTGCAGCCGGCATCGACCAGTTGCTTGGCGTGCTTGGCGAGGAACGCATGGTCGACGCTGCCGTCGGCGTTGAACGGCGTGGTGATCGCGGGCAGGACGCCCTTCCAGAAAGTGGCATTGCTCATGACTGTGTCTCTTGAGGTTCGTGGGTAATTGAAAACCCGCACATGGATGTGCGGGATCTTCCGAGGGACTCGGAGTTAAAGGAATCGGCCAGCGCCGCGAGGCGGACCGGGAACAGGGGCGGCCGGCGGCCGCCGTCGGAGCAAGCGTCGGCGCGGGTCACGCCCAGCTCGGCCAGCGCGGTGCCGCAGACGCGGCCCTGGCACGGCCCCATGCCGCAGCGCGAGGCGAGCTTGACCTCACGCGCGTCGGGGCTGCCCTGCACCGCGCGCAACGGCACGTCCTCGCAGCGGCATACCAGGGTATCCGGCCCGGCCAGCGCGTGGATGCGCGGATCGAGCGCGAAGCTCTCGTGCAGCAGCGCGGCGAAGGCGCGCGCATGCCGGCGGCGGTTATTCAATGCGCGCGCGGCAGCCTCGGCGCCAGCGGCCATGTGCCCGGCCATCGCGCCCTCGATCAGCGCGCAGTCGCGGCCGCCGATGCCCAGCGCTTCGCCAGCGGCGAACACGCCGTCCACGCTGGTGCGCAGCAACGCATCGACCATCACCCGCGCATGCCGCCCGGCCGGTTCGAGCCGGCAGCCCAGCAACTGCGCCAGTTCGGTGTTGGGCACCAGCCCGTAGCCGACCGCGAGCTGGTCGCAGGCGATGCGCTCGCGGCCGCGTGGACCTTCGATCTCGACCTCGCGCAGCACCTCGTCGCCATGCGCGGCGACCACCACGCTGCCGCTGCGGTAGCCCACGCCAGCCAGCCTCGCGCGCAGCGTCAGCGCCTGCACGGCCTTGCCCGGCCAGTGCCGCAGCTTCAGCGCGAAATCGCGCAGCACGCGCGCCGATGCCTGTTCGTGGATGCCCAGCACCTGCGCGCCATGCCTGTGCAGTGTCGCCGCCGACGCCAGCAGCAACGGCCCGCTGCCGGCCACGACCACGCGCCGGCCGCGCAGCGGCCACCCCTGCTTGGCCAGCGCCTGCGCGCCGCCGGCGCCGGTCACGCCCGGCAGGGTCCAGCCCGGGAACGGCAGCAGCAATTCGCGCGCGCCGGTGGCCAGGACCAGTGCATCGTGTTGCAGTTGCAGCGCCCCTTGCGGCCCATCGGCCAGCAGCCAACCCGGCTGCGCGAGCGCCACCTGGGTCGCGGGCAGCCACTCGATGCCCGGCACGGCAAGCGCCGCGATCGCACGCCGCGCCATCGTCGGCGCACCGTGTTCGACATCGTGCCGCCACACCTGCCCGCCCGCGCGCGGCTGCGCATCGACCAGGCCGACGCGCGCACCGTGCGCCGCCGCCGCCCGAGCGGCCGCGAGCCC
>JASGDF010000046.1:0-5410 GCA_047607345.1 Pseudomonas sp.
CGGCATCGGCCTGGGCGCGGCCGTTGTAGACCGCGCCCAGCACCACCGGACGGTCGATGTCGCCCTCCACGAAGCCGACCAGCACTTCCGTCAAGACGAAGGAGAAGTCTGATCCTGCGACCACAACCGGAACGTTTCACCGTAATCGCTCCCCTCGATCTTCGGGAACACTTCGCCTTGCTTGAAATAGCGATGGGAGCTGGCCTTCGCGGGCGTATACCACCAGCCAGTGAGTGGGCAGGACTGGCCCGCAGGAACGCGCCGCGGCGTATCTTGAACGATGGCGCTCAGCAGGCGGCCAGTGGGGCGAACGGGATACCAGGTTGTTTCGACAGGACGCATCTCTTCGTAGCCGGTTTCTTCATCCTTGCTCACGATTTCGTAGGCGGGTTGCATGATCTGGCCCTGTCGCGCAAAAGCCAACGCGGAAGTGCCCATACCGTCTATCGGCACCCATACACCAGTCCAAGGCACGATCTGTCCCGTGCTGCAAGTAATAGAGCTGTCCACCATGTACTCGGGCCCATCCAGCGGATACAACTCGCTCAGAAGCACGATCGAATCACCTGTATAACCATGATCTTCTGGATACCATTCTTTCCAATCCGCCTTTCCGGATATAATTTCATCATCCGAGAAGTAACGACTCATAGTTAGTGCGGAATCAAATCGGCTGCACACACGATATGCCGAATTAAGAAGGGACATTAATTCATCCTCTTCCTCACGAGGTAACCACCCCATTTCACTTTCCGATAGACTACGTGGAATATCTTGCATGCGCCGTACCCAGTCTATTATTGTCGAATATTCCCCATGCATGAGCATGGCTTTAGCGTTAGGAAAATTCTCAATTAGGTACTCCATCACTCCTAGCCAATGCGGTACGGGAGGATATTGCATGATGAACTCATGACTCTCGGCCCGCGTGCGCAAGAAAGCGGCTGCATCACGCAGTATTTCTTGTGCCTTTTGCAAATAATCTGGCGACGTGATTGTGTACCAGAGATGTGCTTCTTTGTTAAGATCGCGAGACATTATTAGTTGCTTTTGTTTGGATTGGGCAAGCCAATCGGGGAGTGCTGATCCTCGAACTCCAGTAACCCAATTCCGTCAGCGCCTTCACCTTGAAGCGGAAGCTGCTCCATCCATCAACTTGACGCGGCGAAGGTGGCAGGCACCAACCCGTCGGTCCCCAGTGGCATGTGCAACAGTCGCAGCAAGCGTTCGTGTTGGCTCGGCGCAGCCAGCATCGACAGGGCAGTGACGAAGAACAGACCTGTCATATCCGAATCTGCGTCGCGGCTACGATTCAAGACGCAGGGGAAGTCTGATCCTGCGACCACAACCAGAAGGTATCGCCGTAGTCACTTCCCTCGATCTTCGGGAAAACTTCGCCCTGCTTGAAATAACGGCGGGAGTCAGCCTTGGCGGGTGTATACCACCAGCCTGCAAGGGGGCAATGCTCACCATAATAAACTCGCTCTGGCTTAATAACAGTACCGACGCTTCTATCATTTAGCGGGATCACATTGCCGGTAGGGCGAAATGGATGCCATGCGACATCAACGGGGCGAGTTTCCACATAACCAGACTCCTCGTCCTCACTCACAACCTCATAGGCCGGTTGCATGATTTGCCCCTGTCGGGCAAACGCAAGTGCCGCACTTCCTGCACCTTCAGCAGGAACCCATACCCCAGTCCAAGGCACCAGTTCTCCGGTTACGACCGTAATCGAATTATCAGCTACATACTCGGGAATTTCCATAAGATCGCCGGCAACACTTTCCCAACCATATAAAATATTAGAACCACTAAACCCGGCATCATGGTCTTGCCGCCAGTCGCTTTCGGGGTCACGAAAATGGCGGCCGCTCATAGTTATCGCACTCATGTAGTCAGATGCAATGCCATAAGCCTCGTCCAATATCCTCTCGAACTCCTTCTGTTGTCCCAGCGGCATCCAACTCATACTACTCTCGGAAAATCCACGAGGAATGTTTTGCAAAGTTGCCACCCATTCGCTCATAAAACTGAACTCGCCATGCACCAACATGGCTCTAGCATTGGCGTAGCTGGCTTCCAGCTTCTCCATCTCCCCCAGCCAGCGCGGCACAGGAGCGTAGTCCATGATGAAAGAATGCTCTTTGATCCGCTCACGCAGATAATTTGCGACTTCTGTCAGCTTTTCATATGACCTATCCATGTACTCCGGCGAGGTCATCGTGTACCAGAGAAAAGCTTCTTTGTTCAGATCGCGGGGCAGCATGAATTATTCCCGGTTCGGATTTGGTAGGCCGATCAGATCGTGTTGATCGTCAAAGTCTTTGTAACCCCAGCCCGTTAGTTGCGGACCGACAATGCGGTCGTCATTGGCCTGTATGCGAATACCGGACTTCATTGCACCACCCTCCACCATGTCGGGGAATTGCGCGCCGACAAATCCATCGGGCTTGGCATCTTTAATTTGCTCCAAGGGCCGGAAACGTATCTGCTCTAGGCCACCCTCATAGAATCCCGCTTCCGGATGCTCCGCGTCTTTGAGGAACTGCGCGGACGCCGGCCCCTCCCACACCATGACGTCGCCGTCCTTGGCGTGGTTATACGTGTAGGTGATGTACTGGCCGTTCTGGTTCCACTCGGCCTTGACTCCCAGCCCACCACGCCATGCGGCACGCGGGTTATCCGCAGCATTGATCTGCTTCCAGACATCTTCGCTCATCCACGATGTACTGAATGTGCCACTAGTAGGATCGACTACGCGATACAAGGTCTCACCATTACGCAATGGACGGGCCCTTACCGGACGCCCCGCGACGGAAGCAAAGCTTCGAATTTCTTCGTCGCTTAGTTCAGGCGCCCCATTTCGCACCCCTTCCTTATAGGATTTTCGTGCCTTGAAACTCTTGGCATTGAGTTGCTCGAATTCGACCTTACCCGTCTTGATCCAATCCGGTTGATGCCTTGCAATCAACCTACGCGCCCCCTGCTCCGACAGTGGCGCCACCCAGCCCTTGTTGACCTGCTGCGTCCACGCCACCCAGTACATCTCGTCCAGCCGCTCGGCGATGCGCCGCATCATCGCGCGCAACGCCTCCATGTAGGCCGCAACGCGCTTGTTCAGTTCCTTGGGAATGTAGGTCATCCCGTCGTACAACTGCTTCAAGCGTGGCGCCGCACTCGCAGGCAGGAAGGGCTCGATCGCTCCGATGATCTCCTTGACGCTCTCGATCTTCTGGTTGAACTGCTTGGCCAGCTCGGCCGGCTGGATGCGGTCGGTCACCTTGATGATCGCCGTCGACACCTTCTTGAGGATGTCTGGGATACGGCTGGCGGTCAGGAACTTCTGTACCTGGGGGGTGCGCAGGTAGTTGATGATGTCCGGTAGCGCTTGGTCGAGCGCCTCGTCCACGTACTTGACCATCTTGCTGGCATTGGTCAGATCGTCGGCGTGCTTGATCAACGGCCGCAGCTTGACGAACACCATCTTGACCACGCCCTTGGCCACCGATCCCAGTTCCGGGATGAACCCGACCAGCGTCAGTACCAGCGAGAACCACGCCATGCCGCTGGTTGGAGCGCGCACGATGGCGATGATGTTGGCGATCAGGTCGCGCACATCCATTACGGTGTCCACGCCCGGGATCAGGCATACCACCATGTCCGCGCCGACCTGGCCGACACTGCGGTTGGGGTTGAAATCGCCTTGCAGCGCTTCCCACACCCACTCGGCCTTTTCCTTGGTCGTCTGGAGCTTCTGTTTCGCGCCTCGAAACCCGTTCTTCAATCCTTTGACGATGTCTTCAAAATCGAAAGGCATGTGTCAACGTCCCTATCGTTGCCGGGTCAGGCGCCCAGATATTGTTTGATCGACTGTGCCAGGTCATCCAGCGTGTAAGCGGGTGGGTCTTCGCCTTCGTTCTCGTACTCGACCTTGTGCTTGCCGTGTGGCGGCACCGACTCGATGTGCGCATAGCCCTTGTCGTCCAGTTGGCCGCTGCGGGTGGAACCGTCCTCGAAGGTAATCTTGTACTTTACCCCGGCCAATGCCGCCGCTTCCCAGCCGCGCAATTCCAGGTCGATCCAGTTCTTCCATTCGCTCTTCGGCAACGAGGGGGTCTCGATGCTGGCCGCCTGCGGCCCGGTCCACACCCGCTGACTGCCCTTGAACTCCACACTCCCCGGCGCCCCCAGCTCGATATTGCCCCCCTCCAGCTTGAGGTAGGCCCCGGCCGCGGTAGCCAGCAGATGCTTGTTCGGCGCGGCCAGCTGCACCTCGGCCGTCGTGCTGGCGATGCGCACCTCGGTCTTGGCCGCCAGCTTGACCTGGTTCTGGTGCGCCCGGGCGCTGACCTTGCCCTGCGCCGCGTGCAGGGCGATGCCGCGCTCCTGGTTCGGGCTGCCGGCTGCCGCCTCGCCGCCGTGCGTGTACAGCACCAGCCCGCCGGCCACCGCCAGCACCAAGTGGCCCTGGCTCATCCAGTTCAGCGCGCTGCCCGCCGCCAGCGCGGTCTGCGTGCCCGACACCCAGACCTGGTCGGCCGGGGTCAGGCTCATCAGCCCCGCCTGGCCGCTGCCCAGCAGCACCGGCGCGCTCCAGCCCGGCACCGTCCCCGCGCCTCCGCCGATGCCTGCGCTGGCGCTGCCGCTGGTGGTCGCCGCCAGGCTGGCCTGCAAGGTCTTCAGGCCGTCCTGCACCGGCAGGCTGTCCGCCTCCTCCGGCAGCTGCGCGAGCTGGGCGCGCGCGACATCGGCCAGGCTCTTGAGCAGTTCCTCGCCCTGCTGCAACTGGCTGCGCGCGACGTCGGCGGCCAGCTGGCTGCTGCCGGACTCGCTGCTCAGCAGCAGGCCCTGGCCGGCGCGCACCGCGCCATAGGCCTGCGTGGACAGTTCCGCGCCGAAGCCGCGCTCGCCCTCGCGCAGGTTGTCCGCGCCGCCCTTCAGGTGACCCAGGGTCAGCGTCGTGGCGTGCTGGGTCGTGGACAGCTGCGCCCGACCCTGCCCCGGCGTGTCGTCCAGCCGCAGCTGCTGGTAGCCGCCGGTACCGGACTGGCTGTCGGCCAGCGCCTGGCTCTTGAAGCCGGTGAACACCGCCGCGTGGTCGTTGCCCTCGAACCAGGCCGCCGCATTGCCGGTGGCGCCGGCCCCACCGCCGCCGAGCTGGTTGTGGGCCGCATCGACCTGGCCGCGGCCGTTGTAGACCGCGCCCAGCACCACCGGACGGTCGATGTCGCCCTCCAGAAAGCCGATCAGGACCTCCTGGCCCTTGCGCGGCAGTACCACCCCGCCCCAGTCGTCGCCGGCCCAGGGCGTCATCACCCGCACCCAGGTCCAGGCATTGGCGTTGCCCGGCGCATTGTCCTCGCCTGCCGGGTGCGCCTGGCCGCTGCTGGCGTCGCCGCCGCGCTGC
>JASGDF010000047.1:0-23145 GCA_047607345.1 Pseudomonas sp.
CGACCGCGCCGGCGGCACGCGCCAATCCGGGCGCCGCGCCGGCGCGGACCGGTCCCGCCAAGTCCGAGTCGGGCAGCGCGGCCGCGCCTACGCCTTCCGGCGCACAGCTGCAGTCGATCCGTGAACGCATCGAAGCCCGTCGTCGCCAGTTGCGCGAAGGCCAACAGAACGCATCCGGCAAGTAGCCGGCAAGTAACCGTAGAGAAAACGCATGACGCCACGTCCTGTTCCGTCCCTCCTGCTGACCGTTTCATTGCTGCTCGGCCTGCTGGCCGGATGTGCCAGCACGCCTGCGCCGGACGTGCGCCGTCAGGCGGACACTGCGGGGGCGACGGGCGTCGCCGGTACGCAGAGCACGTCGCAGGAGAGCGCCGAAGCGGTGCATGACACCGGTCCACAGCCGGTGATCCGGCGCGGCAGCGGCAACGTCATCAACAGCAGCGCGGCCTCCGCGCCGTCGCCATCGCTGGGCAGTGCCGGCAGCGGCAGCGCGACCTTCAATTTCGAGGGAGAGTCGGTGCAGGCGGTGGTCAAGGCGATCCTGGGCGACATGCTGGGGCAGAACTACGTGATCGCACCGGGCGTGCAGGGCACGGTGACGCTGGCCACGCCCAAGCCGGTCTCGCCAGCGCAGGCGCTGAACCTGCTGGAGATGGTGCTGGGCTGGAACAATGCGCGGATGGTCTACAGCGGCGGACGCTACAACATCGTGCCGGCCGACCAGGCGCTGGCCGGCACGGTCGCGCCGAGCACCGCACCGGCCAGCGCCGCGCGCGGCTTCGAGGTGCGGGTGGTGCCGCTGAAGTACATCTCCGCCAGCGAGATGAAGAAGGTGCTGGAACCGTACGCGCGGCCGAACGCGATCATCGGCATGGACAGCGCGCGCAACGTCATCACGCTGGGGGGCACCCGCGCCGAGCTGGAGAACTACCTGCGCACCGTCGACATCTTCGACGTGGACTGGCTGTCGGGCATGTCGGTCGGAGTGTTCCCGCTGGAATCCGGCAAGGCCGAGCAGGTCGCCAACGACCTGGAGAAGGTGTTCGGCGAGGGCAGCAAGACGCCCAGCGCGGGCATGTTCCGCTTCATGCCGCTGGAGAATGCCAACGCGGTGCTGGTGATCACCCCGCAGGCGCGTTATCTGGACCAGATCCAGGAGTGGCTGGAGCGGATCGACAGCGCGGGTGGCAGTTCCCGGTTGTTCTCGTATGAGCTGAAGTACATCAAGGCGGCTGAACTGGCGCAGCGCCTGGCCGAGGTGTTCGGCGCCAGCAGCGGCAATGGCAGCTCGTCGGCGTCGCTGGCGCCGGGGGCCACCGCAAGTCGCTTGAACTCGTCGGCACGGCTGGGAACGAGCAGCGATAGCGGCACGCTCGACACATCGAGCAGCAGTGGAAGTACCAGCAGTGGCAGCACCAGCAGCACCAGCAGCGGAGAGTTGTCGCTGCCGCAGCACGACTCGGGCAGCAGCAGCGTGACCTTGCAGGTCAGCGGCAGCGAGGTCGGGGTGGCGGCGGTGGAGGAGACCAACACGCTGCTGGTGCGCGCCGCGCCGCAGGCCTGGCGCTCGATCCGCGAGGTGATCGAGAAGCTCGACGTGATGCCGATGCAGGTGCACATCGAGGCGCAGGTGGCCGAGGTGGCGCTGACCGGCGATCTGAGCTATGGCGTGAACTGGTATTTCGAGAATTCGGTGTCCGCTACCGAGGACAGCGACAGCACGACCGACAACGGCACCGGCATCGGGGTGGGCGCCGGGCTGAGCAGTGCCGCCGGTCGCAATATCTGGGGTACCGTCGCCGGCAAGGTGACCAGCGATGGCCTGGCCTGGACGTTCCTGGGCAAGAACGCCGCGGCGATCATCACCGCGCTGGACACGGTGTCCAATGTGCGGTTGCTGCAGACGCCCTCGTTGTTCGTGCGCAACAACGCGGTGGCCACGCTCAACGTCGGCAGCCGCATCCCGATCAATTCGACCTCGGTTTCGACCAGCAGTGACAGTACCTACAGCACCGTGCAGTACCTGGAGACCGGCACCATCCTCAAGGTGCGTCCGCGCGTGACCAAGGACGGCATGGTGTTCCTGGACATCGTCCAGGAGATCAGCGCGCCGGAGGGCGATCCCGACACGAATGGCAACTACCGCATCAACACCCGCCGGATGCAGACCGAGGCGGCGGTGCGTGCCGGTGACACGGTGATGCTGGCCGGTCTGATCGACGACAGCGCCACCGACGGATCTTCCGGCCTGCCGTTCCTGAGCAGGCTGCCGGTGGTCGGCGCGCTGTTCGGGGAGAAGACCCGCAACCGTCGCCGCAACGAGGTGATCGTGCTGCTGACTCCGACCCTGGTGCGCAATCCGCAGGAAGCGATCGACCTCACCGACGAATACGGCAGCAAGTTCAGGGCGATGCAGCCGCTGCCGCCGCAGAAGGGCCGATGAGCGACGCGTTGCCGGTGGTGCTGGTGCCGGTCGGCGTCGACGATGCCGCGCTGGACGCCTGCCTGGGCGCGCTGGAACGAACCACTCCGCCTGGCACACAGGTGTGGCTTGCCGACGACGCGCAGGCCGGGCCACGCGGACAGGCGGTGGTGGAGAGCTGGCTGGCGCGTACCCGGCTGCAGGCCGGCTACACGCGCCGGCCGCGCAGGCTCGGCGAGGTCGCGCACCTGGACCAGATGTTGAGTGCCTGCGGCGATGCTGACGTGGTGGTGCTGGCCGCCGACGCGCAGCCGCTGCCGGGCTGGCTGGAGCAGCTGGCGCAGTGCCTGGCGCGCGACGCGGCGATCGCCAGTGCGGTGCCGTGGAGCAATGCTGGCGAGGCCGTGGCCTGGCCACGGCTGGGCGAGATCAATCCGCTGCCGGATGAGCCGCGCCGGCTGGCGCAGGCCTGCGCGCAGATGCCGCCGCTGCACGCCGAGCTGCCTTCGGCGAGCTGCCACGCGGTCGCGCTGCGCGGCCGCGCGCGGCGCAAGGCCGGTGGGCTGGACGCGAACAGTTATGGCTCGTGGTACGCGGCGCTGATCGACCTGAGCCTGCGCATGGCCGGACTGGGCTGGCGCAACGTGCTGTGCGAGACCGCGTTCGTCGCCTGCCTGGGCGAGGGTTCCCCCGCCGATGGCGACATGGACGCGCTGGCCACGCGTTGGCCGGCCTGGCATGCGCGGTTGGCGGAATTCCTGATGGCCGACCCGCTGCATGCGCAACGCGAACAGCTGCGACGGCTGCACGCCGAGCTGCCGCCGCCGGACCCGCAGCGGCCGCTGTTCGGCTGATCCTCATGCCGATCCACGGTCAAATCCCTCAGTTCGCTGCAAGCGCCGATTCGGCACCGGTTGCAGCCGGTGAGAGCCTGATGTACTGCACGTTGAGCGTGATCGTTTCGGCATAGCGCAGCACGAAGTAGTCCCCGTCCACCGGGTAGAACCTGGATTCGCTGGGGTTGCCGTCATTGCCCGCCTTGTCCGCCTCGAGCGGGCGCCGCATCACCTGTTGCAGAATCATCCGCTCCAGTCTTCCTTCCTGGTCGAGAAAGAATTCGTCCAGGGTGCCGGTGTAGAGCATGGGCCTTCCGGCCACGTTGACCAGGGCACTGACCGCGATCAGGTCGGGCTCCTGTCCAGCGGCGAAATCCGCACCGGTGAGCAGGTAGTACCAGGGGGCATCGTTGAAGCGGAACAGCCAGCTGGCGCGCGATGATCCGCGATCCAGACGCAGGCGCACCACGAGCGTCCGTATCATCGCGGGGAGGATGTACGCACATAGCAACAGCGAGGAAAAGTAGAGCGTCACCGGCTGGATGCTGGCGACGAGCGCATGCATCGCCGCGCGCTGGGTGGCGGCATCGGAAGACACCAGGCCCAGCAGGGCGGCCACGTCCGGGGTCTTTCCGGCCAGCAGCCTGGCAAACGCCAGCCACAGCGCATGCAGTGCGCCGGCCCACACGACCGCAGTGGCGACGACCGTGCCGAACGGTGAATAGTCCAGAAGCTGCCGTTCGACGTATTTTATCCGTGAACGGGCGATGAAACCGGGAAGCAGCAGCAAGAAGACAACGACGGCCGGAAGCGCGATGTTCATGACGGCCTCCTTGCCGTGGCAGCGTCAATCAGCCTTGGGGACGACGACCGGATAGACGCGGATCGTGCGTCCCTGCGACTTGACCTCGATGCCCTGCTGGGGCGCGCGGGGTGCGCCCGTGGTAGCCGATGCCAGATACCTGCGCAGGGCCTGCTTGCCGCGCGGATCGGCAAGGACGTCCTTGGCAAGCTGGCTCTTCAAGGCTTTCATACGTCCGACTATGCCACCGGCCGGAACTGCGTGCCAGTGGTGGGGGCCTACGGTGCCTGCACCTCCACCGTCACCACCAGCGCGTCGTGGCGCCAGGATTCGATGTCGAACTCCACCGCCTGGCCGTCGGCGGCATAGCTGACGCGCTGCAAGCGGAAGCACGGCGTGCCGGCGGTAGACTGCAGCAACGTGGCCTGCTCGGCATCCAGGCTCGACGGATACATCGACAGCCGGCTGCGCGCCTGGCGCAGGCCGAGCCGTGCCAGCACCGTGCTCAGCGAGCCGGCCAGGTCGTGTTCGAGCAGGGTGGGCACCCATGTCGCGCGCAGCACGTTGGTCTCCAGCAGTACCGCGCGACGGTCGATCCAGCGCCGCCGCTGCAGCACGAATACCTCCGCGTCGGCAGCGTCCAGCTCCAGCCAGCGCGCCAGCTCGGCGCCAGCCGGCTGGCGGCGCACGCTCAGCAGTTCGGTGCGCGGCTGGCGGCCCTGCGTGGCGACGTACTGCATGAAGCCGGCGATGCTGGTCGGATCGTGTCGCACGCGCGCGGCGCTGACGAACCAGCCGCGGCGGTTCTCGCGGTAGATCCGGCCTTCGGCCTCCAGTTGCTGCAGCGCATCGCGCAGGGTGATGCGGGTGCAGCCGAACAGCTCGGCCAGCTCGCGCTCGACCGGCAGGCGCTGATCCGCGCCCCATTCGCCGGCCTCGATCCGCGCCAGCAGCGCATCGACGATGCGCTGGCCGGCACCGGCCGACGGGTTCAGCGGCGCCGCCATGCCGCCCCCGGATGCGTGTCCGGCAGTCGCGGCCGGCCGGCGCCCTGGAAGTATTCGCGCAGGCTCGCGCCCTCGTAGTCATGCCAGACCCGGCCGCGCCGTTGCAGTTCCGGCACCACCAGGTCGACGAAGTCGCGCAGTGTCGCTGGCGGCACCGGGTCGGCGATGTTGAAGCCGTCGATGTCGGCCTCCTCGACCCAGCGTTCCAGTTCGTCGGCGACCGTGGCCGGGGAGCCGACGATCACCGGCCCGCCGCCGCCCACGCCGACGAATTCGGCGATCGCGCGTGGGGTCCAGCGCCGCGCCGGATCGAGCCGGGTGAACACCTCGAGCAGGCCGCGGATGCCCTCGGTCTCGCTGTATTCCAGCGCCTGGTCCGGATCCAGTTGCGACAGGTCCAGCTGCAGCAGCGCGCTGTAGCGGGCCAGGCTGCCCTCCAGGCTGGCGTAGGTGGCGTAGTCGCGGTACTTGGCCTGGGCCTCGGCGTCGCTGGCGGCGACGATCACGGTGACGATGTTGAAGAACTTCAGCGATCGCGGGTCGCGGCCCTGTGCGGCGGCACGCTGGCGGATGTCCTCGACCAGGCCACGGGTCATCGCCGGCGCGTAGGTCGACAGGAACACGCCCTCGGCATGGCGCGCGGCGAAGCCGCGGCCGACCTCCGAGGCGCCGGCCTGGAACAGCGTCGGCGTGCGCTGGATCGAGGGTTCGCTCAGGGCGATGCCGGGCACCTGGAAGTGGCGGCCATGATGCGCGATCGGATGCACCTTGGCCGGATCGGCGAACACCCCGGCGGCGCGGTCCAGGCGCACCGCGTCGTCCTCCCAGCTGCCCTCCCACAGCTTGTAGACCACCTCCATGAACTCCTCGGCGATCGCGTAGCGCGCGTCGTGCGGGATCTGCCGTTCCAGCCCGAGGTTGCGCGCGGCGCTGTCCAGCGCCGAGGTGACGATGTTCCAGCCGATGCGGCCGTCGCTGAGGTGGTCGAGCGTGGTCAGCTTGCGCGCGAACGCATACGGGCGCTCGTAGGTGGAGGACACGGTGACTGCCAGGCCGAGCCGGCGGGTCGCCGCGGCCAGCGCCGAGACCAGCAGCAGCGGGTCGTCGGTCGGGGTCTGGATGCCGTCGCGCAGCGCCGCGTCGACCTTGCCCTGGTAGACATCCAGCGGTCCCAGCGCGTCGGCGATGAACAGCGTGTCGAAGCGGCCGCGTTCGAGGATCTGCGCGGTCTCGATCCAGTGGCCGAGCGTGCGGTACAGGTGCGCCTGGCTGTCGGGATGGCGCCATAGCCCGGCGGCGGTATGGCCGACGGTGTTCTGGCGCAGGCCGCTGAGGCGGATGCGGCGGCTCATCGCACCGGCTCCGTGCCGGCGTGGCGCAGGTCGGCCTGCCAGCGCTGCAGCCCGTACACCGCCAGCACCACGAAACCGGCGTACAGCACCGCGGTCGGATACAGCTGCTTGTAGAGGAAAACGCCGACGTAGAGGCTGTCGAGCACGATCCACAGGCCCCAGTTGGCGATGCGCTTGCGCGCGGCCCAGAAACTGGCGACCAGACTGAAGGCGGTCAGCGCCGCGTCCAGCCACGGCAGCGCCGCGTCGGTATGGCGATGCATCAGCCAGCCCAGCGCGAGCGCGCCGGCGGCGCCTGCCAGCAGCGACCACGCGCCCTCCCGGCGTGGTAGCCGGCTGACCTGGACCTTGCCGTGATCCAGCTGGCCCTGGCGCCAGCGCCACCAGCCATAGCCCTGCAGGACCACGTAGACCGCTTGCAGCAGCATGTCCGAGTACAGCTTCCACTGGTAGAACAGCCACGCATAGAGCGCTACCGCCACGATTCCGATCGGCCAGCACCAGTGTATCCGGCGCGCGGTCAGCCAGACGCCGAGCACGTTGAGGAGGACGGCGAGAAGTTCGAGAGGAGACATGGGACAGGGCCGTGATGGGCGAGTGGCGATGGGTGATCCGGTAGAGACTGGCGATTCGTTTCGACGAATCGCCAGTCACGAATCACGGCTTCTCAGAAATCGAACTGCGCGGTAAGCCGCGCGGTCCGCGGCGCGCCGAGGAACAGGTAGTCGTCGCCGTAGAATTCGCCGACGTCGCGCCAGTACAGCTTGTCGGTCAGGTTGTCCACGCTCAGTCGCAGCGTGGTCGGCAGGTTGCCGAACCGGGTCGCCCAGCGCGCGCCGAGGTTGTAGACGGTGTAGCCGCCGACCTCGACGGTGCCGGCGCGGTTGGCGTACTTGCTGCCGCTGTACTGCGCGCCGCCAAGCAGCGCCAGCCCTTCCACGCCGGGCACGTCCCAGCTCGCCTGCACGCTGGCGCGCAGCTTGGGGATGTTGAGCGCCTGGTGGCCTTCGTAGGCGGGCGTGCCGGTGTCCTCGGCGCGCGCGCGGATCGCCGCGACGCTGGCCTGCAGGTGCAGCCGTGGTGCGATCGCGCCGTCGGCAGACAGCTCCAGGCCGCGGTTGTGCAGGCGGCCCTGCTGCACGTACAGGAACGAGCCATCGTCCTGCGGCTGCGCGTACTGGTAGGCCTGGCGGATGTCGAACAGCGCCGCGCCCAGCGCCAGCCCGCCGGCCTGGTACTTCACCCCGGCCTCGCGCTGGTAGGAGGTGGTCGGCGCGAGCACCTCGTCGGCGTTGCTGGCGAACCACGAGGCGGTGCCGCCCGGCGACAGGCCCTTGGCGAAGCTGGCGTACAGCGACAGCGTCTCGTTCGGCTTGAACAGCAGCGCGGCATTCGGCAGCAGGATCGAGCGCTGGGTATGCCGGGTCAGCACGCCATCACGGTCCCAGACGTGCTCGTCGTAACGGACCTGGCGCGCGCCGAGCAACAGTTGCCAGGCCTCGTCGAGGGCGATGCGGTCACTGGCGACCAGTGCCTTCTGGGTGCTCTCGAAGCGGCGGCGCTTGGGATCGAGTTCGGCATCGGCCTGTGCCAGTACCTCCGGGTCCGAAGCAATGCTGGCGGTGCCGATCCATTCGTTGATCGCGCCATGCCGGTCGATCGTGCGGTGCAGCCAGTCCAGCCCGACACTGAGCTGGTGCTGCAACGCGCCGGTGGCGAAGCTGCCGTTCAACGTGGCCTGCAACTCGTCGTTGCGGCGGGTGTCGCCGGGGCTGCGGTAGTCGTAGATGTCGTACTCGCCCTCGCTGCTGAAATAATTGGGGATCGCGTCGTCGGCGCAGCTGGCCGCGCCATAGCAGCCCCAGGGGAAGCTGGAGTAGTCGTCGATCACCACCCGGCTGTGCCCGGCCGAGAGCTGTGCGTTCCAGGCATCGCTGAAGCGGTACTGGTAGCGGGCCTGGGCGTTGAGCGACTTGATGCCGACCGGCTCGGACCACGGCTGGTAGGCCAGCAGCCGGTGCACCGACACGTCGCTGGGCACGGTGGTACCGCCGAGCAGTTGGTAGCCGGGCACCGAGCGCTGCGACTTGTCCTGGTACTCCACGTCCAGCTGCAGCAGCTGTTGCGGGTCGATCTTCCAGTCCGCCGCCAGCGACAGGAAGTTGCGGTGGCCGTCGGTGTGCTCGACGTAGCTATGGATGTCCTCGTGCGCGGCATTGACGCGCACGCCGAACTGCTTGTCGCGGCCGAACCAGTCGCCGAGGTCGACGGTATAGTAGCGCCCGCCCTCGTTGTCGGTGCCGACCAGCAACGAGCGCACGCGCTCGGGGCGCTTGGTCACGTAGTCGATCAGCCCGGCCGGTTCGTTGATGCCCGATTGCAGCCCCGATAGGCCCTTGAGCACCTGCACCTGCTGCTTGTTCTCCAGCGCCACGTTCTGCTCGCCGGCGATGGTCAGCCCGTTGATGCGGTAGCTGTTGGCGGCGTTGAGCGAATAGCCGCGCACCACGAAGTTCTCGTAGTAGCCGATCGGCGCGTAGCTGTCGCCGACCGAGGCATCGGCGCGCAGCACCTCGCTGAGCACGCGCACCTGGCGGTCGGACAACTGCTCGCGGTCGATCACTCCGATCGAGGCGGGCGTGTCCAGCAGCGTGGCATCGCCGTAGCCACCGAGGCTGGAGCGGTTGCGCGGGCGCTCGCCCTGCACCTTGACTGCGTCGAGCTGCACGGTCGTTTGTTGCGCGGTGTCGGTCTCGGCGGGCGCGTCGGCGGCCCGCGCCGGCACGGCGAGCACCACGGCGATGGCCAGCGCCAGCGGTGCGGAGGAGTGGGAAATGCGGAACATGGAGGACCTCAATTCAAGAGTAAAGGGGAAAGGACGTGCCGTGGCATGGGGCCGCGACATCGGAAGATCGGGAGCGGGACGGGGTGCTGGTTCATGGGGCGCCTGTGGGAGGGACTTCAGTCCCGACGGGTTTTGCCGGGGAAGCCTCCGCCGGCCCTGAAGTCGCTCCCGCAGGAGGTGCGGAAGGGATGGTTTGCAGCGGTAGCGCCGGATCGGCGGCCCACTCCTGCAACGAGCCGTCGTAGAGGGCGACGTCGTTCTCGCCGAGCAGGGTCAAGGCCAGTGCCAGCGCCGCCGCGCTGATGCCGCCACCGCAGTACAGCAGCAGCGGCCGCGGCGCCTCGCGCAGCGGCACCAGCGCCTGCGCCAGCTGCGCGCGCGGTAGGTAACGGCCGTCACCGTCGAACAGCACGCGCGCCGGCAGGTTGTGGCTGCCGGGGATGTGGCCGCGGCGCGCGTAGCGGGTTGGCACGCTGCCGGCGAACAGCTCGGCCGACAGCGCGCAGACCAGTGCGCCCGGCGCGCGGCCGGCGACGACGGCCTCGACGCGGCGGCGATCGGCCCAAAGTTCCGCGCGCGGCCTGGGCGTGATCGTGCCGAAGACGGCTGCACCGGCCTCGCCACTGGCCTGCGGCAACCCGGCCGCGCACCATGCGCGCCAGCCGCCGTCGAGCACGCGCGCGGCGATGCCGACGCTGCGCAGCATCCACCACAGCCGCGCGGCCCAGAAGCCGTCGCCGCGGTCGTAGACCACCACCTCGCTGGTGTCGCCGATGCCCAGCGGTTGCAGCGCCGCGACCAGCGCCGGCCAGGCCGGTAGCGCGAAGCTGAAACCGGCATCCGGATCGGCCAGCGCATGCAGCAGGTCGGCATGGCGCGCGCCGGGGATGTGCGCGGCGCGCCAGCCGTCCAGGCCGCTGGCCGGGCGGTAGTCGCCGTCGAAGCGCGGCGCCGGCAGTTCGACAGTGGCGTCGAGCACCCGCAACGCCGGCTCGTCCAGGCGCGCGGCCAGCGCGTGGGCATCGATCAGGATCGGGGGGCTCATCGTGCGGTCTCCGCGCGCCACCGCAGGTGACCCAGCAGGCGCTGGCCTTCCTCGCCGCCGAACCAGTCGGCGTGGCCGAGCAGGTAGCGTTCGTAGGCGATGGCGGCGTTGGCATCCGAGCCGGTCACGCCGGCGAAGTACTCGATCTCGCTGAGCGCGAAGTCGGCATGCACCAGCGGCAGCAACGCCGCCAGCGCGCGCAGCTGTGCCGCGTCCAGCGGCAGCACGGCGGCGTAGCCGTACAGCAGCGCGTCGAGCTGGTCGATCTCGGCGACCGCGCGCCTGCCGCCATCCAGGTCGAGCCACGGGATCAGGTTGCGCTCGATCGCGGTGGCCAGGTCGAACAGCGCGAAGCTGCGGTCGGCCAGTCCGAAGTCGAACACCGCGCTGACCTCGGCCAGCGCGCCGCGGGGGCGCCACAGCAGGTTGGAGGCGTGCCAGTCGCCGTGGGTCCACAGCGCCGGCTGTCGTTGCAGCAGCGGCCAGGCCTGCGCATGCCACGGCAGCAGGTGCGTGCGCAGCTCGGCGCGCCAGTCGCGCCGCTCCAGCCAGGCCGCCAGCGCTGGCCGCCGTGGCAGGTCCTGCGCCAGTGCCTGCAGGGGATCGCGCTGGCCGAACAGGCGCAGGTTCGCGACCAGCAACGAGGTGTCGCGTGGCGCGGCGGCATGGCCGGCGGCGGCGCGATGCAGTCCGGCCAGCGCGCTGCCGGCGGCATGGGCGTGGGCGTTGCTGGCGAAGGGCGTCCATGAGGTCGCCTCGCGGTACAGGTCCTCGCCCTCGCCGGCGCGCTGCACCTCGTAGGTCCAGTCGCCGCTTTCCAGCGTGCTGGCACCGTCGTGGGTACGCAGCAGCTGCGGCACCGCTGCGCCGCGCGCGCGCAGATGCTCGATGAAGCGATGTTCCTCGCCGAGCGTGCGCGCGTCGCGCAGCGTGCGATGGTGGCGCTTGACGAACAGCGTGCCGGTGGCGGTGTCGACCTCGGCCGCGGCGGAGAACGGACGCGGGCTGTGCCAGCGTAGCGCGCGCGCGTCGCCGGCCGGGTCGAAGTGCTGCAGCACCGCCGCGACCTCGGTCTCGCGCAGCGCCGGCCAGTCGGCGGCGACGGTCTCCACGCCCATGCCGTGCATCTGGTGAGGCGCGCTCATGCGGTCAGCTCCTCGAGGAATCGATCGTCGGTTGCATCGCGCCATGCCTCGGCGTCGTCGAGCACGCCGTGCTGCGCCAGCCAGTGCGCGTAGCCTTGCAGCAGCGGCTGGCGCATCCGGCCCCAGCGTCCGTCGTGCAGCCAGGTCGGCGCGATCGCGCGCAGCGAGGCGGCCAGCAGTTCGCGCGGGAAGTACGGGGTGGCGCGCTCGTAGGCATCGAGCGCGGCCAGCGGCTCGGCGGCGGCGGCCAGGAAGCCGCGCGCGGTGACGGCCAGGAAGTCGTGGACCCACGGCGCGCGCGCGTCCAGGGTGCGCTGGTGCGCGCCGAGCAGGTAGCTGTGGTAGGCGGGCGCGCCGAGCGCATCGACCGGCCATACCCGCCGCCGCTCTGGCGCGACCGGGCTGTCCATCAGCGCTTCCCAGGCCCAGTAGCCGCCGAAGCTGGCATCGGCCACGCCGGCGGCCAGATCCTGCGGGCGCAGCTCGCGGGTGCCGGCATCGACGATGACCACCGCGTCTGGATCGCCGCCGTCGCACGTGACCAGATGGCGCACCATCGCCAGCCCGCGCGGGGTGGGATTCAGTGCCAGCCGGCGTCCGGCCAGCTCGCGCGGACGCGTGATGCCGGTATCGGTCAGGGTCTGGATCGCCTCCAGTCCGCACTGGTTGATCGCGGCGATCGCGCGCAGCGGCTCGCCGGCCGCGCGTCGTACCAGCAGGCGGTTGCTCGGGAACACCGCGAAGTCGCAGTCGCCGCGCAGCAGGTGGGACAGGCCATCGCCGTGCCAGGGGTCGGGCAGTTGTAGGGCCAGCTCCAGGCCGCGCTCGGCGTACCAGCCGCGCTCGCGCGCCAGGTAGAAGCCGGCCGAGTTCGGCCAGGGGTGGAAGTATTCGAGCATGACGCGCAATCGGCGCATGGCGGGGACGACGGGCGAGGAGGGGGCTCGTATCCTCTCGCTGGAATCTGGTCTAGACCAATGCCGGGAGGTCCTATCGATACGTCCGATCGATATATCGGCTGAATGCGTGACGGCGCCGCCTGGCCGTCGGTACGCGCGGCCGCCGGACAGGCGGTTGCGGCGTCTGGATTGGGGCGGCAGCGTGCGGTCGCAGGCGCTGGCCGTCATCTCGGATTTCGGGGAATCGTGGACCCGCGGCGGCGGAAGCCGCCGCGGGCCGGGCATTATGCGCACCGGAGCCGCGCGGCGCCATGCCCGCGAAGTGTCCGGCATCGTCGGCCGGGTTGCATCGCGCAGGCGTCGTGGATAATCGCGGCATGGATCATGACCCGATAGCCGCGGTGGTCGTCACCTACCAGAGCGGCAGCACCATCGACGCGTGCCTGCGCCGCCTGCGCGCGGCTCACGGCGTGGCGGAGATCCGCGTGGTGGACAATGGCTCGGCCGACGACACGCTCGACATCGTGCAGAAGCACGCGCTGCACGATCCGCGCGTGCACTTCATCGCCAACCCCGACAATCCTGGCTTCGCCACCGCCTGCAACCAGGGCGCGGCCGATTCGCGGGCGCCGTGGCTGGCGTTCGTCAACCCCGACCTGATGCTGGAGCCGGACACGCTGGCGCGGCTGCGCGCGCGCGCCGAGGGCATCGGCGAGGCGGTGCTGGGCGTGGAGCAGGTCGACGAGCACGGCCGGCCGGATGGCGCGGTGCGCCGCCGTGATCCGGATTTCGCGGCGATGCTGCATTCGCCGCGGCGTGCCGCGCAGCTGGCGGTGCCGGCCGACCCGGCACAGGTGTTGCAGCCGGTGCCGGCGATCTCCGGCGCGCTGATGCTGATGCCGCGTGCGCTGTTGCAGCGGATCGGCGGCTGGGATGCCGGCTACCGGCTGCACGCCGAGGATCTGGACCTGTGCCGGCGCGCGCGCCAGGCCGGCGCGACGGTGGCGGTGGCCAACGACCTGACGGTGCTGCACCTGCGCGGGGTGTCCAGCCGCGCGCGGCCGTTCTTCGTTGAATGGCACAAGCACCGTGGGCTGTGGCGCTACTTCGGCAAGTTCGAGGCGCCGCGCCGGTCCTGGCCGTTGCGCGCGGCGGTGTGGAGCGCGATCTGGCTGCACGCGTTGCTGCAGACGCCGCGCCTGCTGCGCGAGCGCCTGCGCGCGGCGGCGCCGGTGGCAGCGGGTCGCCGATCCGGATCCCTGTAGGAGGGACTTCAGTCCCGACAGGCCTTACCGGGCAGCCCCCGTCGGAACTTGAGTCCCCCATGGCAGGCGGCTCGTCGCCAGGTGACACCGACAGCACCGATCGCCCGCATAATGCGCCGATGATCATCACCTCGCTGCTCGACACCGACCTGTACAAGTTCACGATGATGCAGGCGGTGCTGCATCAGTACCCGGCCGCGCAGGTCGAGTACCGCTTCAAGTGCAGGACGCCGGGGATCGACCTGGCGCGCTACATCGAGGAAATATCCCAGCAGCTCGATGCGCTGTGCACGCTGCATTTCCGTCCCGACGAACTGGACTATCTGCGCCGGCTGCGCTTCGTCAAGCCGGACTTCATCGATTTCCTCGGGCTGTTTCACCTGGACCGCAAGTACGTGCAACTGCGCGCCTCGGACCAGGTGCCCGGCGAGATCGAGCTGATCATCCGTGGTCCGTGGCTGCACACGATCCTGTTCGAGGTGCCGCTGCTGGCGATCATCAACGAGGTCTGGTTCCGCAACACCACCGAGCCGGACTTCGCCGAGGGCCGGCGCCGGCTGCAGGCGAAGGTCGAGCTGCTGCGCGGCGTGCCCGGCTACGAGGCCTGCACGATCGCCGACTACGGCACCCGGCGGCGCTATTCGCGGCAATGGCACGGGCAGATGCTGCCGCTGCTGGCCGAGGGGCTGGGGCCGCACTTCGTCGGCACCAGCAACGTCTACTTTGCCAGGCTGCACGGCTACACGCCGCTGGGCACGATGGCACACGAGTACCTGCAGGCGTTCCAGGCGCTCGGCCCGCGCCTGCGCGACTCGCAGGTGGCGGCGCTGGAATCGTGGGCGCGCGAGTACCGTGGCGACCTCGGCATCGCGCTGTCGGACGTGGTCGGGCTGGATGCGTTCCTGCGCGACTTCGATATGTATTTCTGCAAGCTGTTCGACGGCATGCGCCACGACTCGGGCGACCCGTTCGAATGGGGCGAGCGTGTCATCGCGCACCTGCAGCAGCACCGCGTCGATCCGCGCGGCAAGGTGCTGGTGTTCAGCGATGGCCTGGACATCGTCGCGGTCAAGCGGCTGTACGACCACTTCAAGGGCCGCTGCCGGCTCTCGTTCGGAGTCGGCACGCACCTGACCAACGATCTCGGCCCGACCCCGCTCAACATCGTCATCAAGATGACCCGCTGCAACGGCCAGCCGGTTGCCAAGCTCAGCGATTCACCGGGCAAGAGCATGTGCGAGGACCCGGGCTACCTGGCCTATCTGCGGCAGGTGTTCGAGGTCGTCGACAAGGCGGTCGGCACGCCATGATCCGCGAGATCATCCGCATGGGCGATCCGCGTCTGCTGCGCGTGGCGCCGCCGGTCGAGCAGTTCGACACGCCGGCGTTGCATGCGCTGGTGGCCGACATGTTCGAGACCATGGATGCCGCGCGCGGGGTCGGCCTGGCCGCGCCGCAGATCGCGGTGAACCTGCAGCTGATGGTGTTCGGCTTCGAACGCAGTGAGCGTTACCCGGACGCGCCGCTGGTGCCGCGCACCGCGCTGGCGAACGTGGCGATCGAGCCGCTGTCCGAGGAACTGGAGGATGGCTGGGAGGGGTGCCTGTCGATCCCCGGCCTGCGCGCGGTGATCCCGCGCTGGCGCCGGATCTGCTACCGCGGCGTGCTGCCCGACGGCACCGCGTTGGCGCGCGAGGCCGAGGGCTTCCATGCGCGGGTGGTGCAGCACGAACACGATCACCTGATCGGGCGGCTGTATCCATCGCGGATCCGTGACTTCGGCAAGTTCGGGTTCGAGGACGTGCTGTCCTACGAGCTGTGACGCTGTTCGTAGGAGCGACTTCAGTCGCGATGGGGCCTTCCCGGCAAAGCCCCATCGCGACTGAAGTCGCTCCTACAGATTCAGTTCTTTGGGCGATCTGGACGAAAGTCCCCTGGATCTTCGCTCCTCGGCCCTCGCGCGCAGCGCGAGGGTGTTCGGCAAGGCCGGGGCCGCCAGGCGGCTCCGGACCGGACGATCACTTCAACGCCTTGAACCGCAGCCGCTTCGGACCGGCATCGTCGCCCAGGCGGCGCTTCTTGTCCTCCTCGTACTCACGGTAGTTGCCCTGGAAGAACTCCACGTGCGAGTCGCCCTCGAAGGCGAGGATGTGGGTGGCGATGCGGTCCAGGAACCAGCGGTCGTGCGAGATCACGAAGGTGTTGCCCGGGAACTCCAGCAGCGCGTCTTCCAGCGCGCGCAGGGTCTCGATGTCCAGGTCGTTGGACGGTTCGTCGAGCAGCAGCACGTTGCCGCCCTGCAACAGGGTCTTGGCCATGTGCAGGCGGCCGCGCTCGCCGCCGGACAGCGAGCCGACCATCTTCTGCTGGTCCTGGCCCTTGAAGTTGAAGCGGCCGATGTAGGCGCGCGACTGGATCTCCACGCCGTTGATGTTGAGGATGTCCAGGCCGCCGGAAATCTCCTGGAACACGTTGTGGTTGCCTTCCAGCTTCTCGCGGCTCTGGTCGACGTAGGACAACTGCACGGTCGGACCGATCACGATCTCGCCCGCGTCCGGCTTCTCCTGCCCGGTGATCATCTTGAACAGGGTCGACTTGCCGGCGCCGTTCGGGCCGATGATGCCGACGATCGCGCCCGGCGGCACGATCATCGACAGGTTGTCGATCAGCAGGCGCTCGCCGAACTTCTTGGTGACGTTCTTGAACTCGATCACCGAGTTGCCCAGGCGCTCGCCCGGCGGAATGAAGATCTCGTTGGTCTCGTTGCGCTTCTGGTAGTCCTGCGACTGCAGCTCCTCCAGCCGGGCCAGGCGCGCCTTGCCCTTGGAGCGGCCGCCCTTGGCGTTCTGGCGCGACCATTCCAGCTCCTTCTGGATCGCCTTCTGGCGGGCCTTCTCCTGGTTCTCCTCCTGCTTCAGGCGCTCGTCCTTCTGCACCAGCCAGTCGGTATAGTTGCCCTTCCACGGGATGCCGCGGCCGCGGTCCAGCTCGAGGATCCACTCGGCGGCGTTGTCGAGGAAGTAGCGGTCGTGGGTGACCGCGACCACGGTGCCGGTGTAGCGCGCCAGGAACTGCTCCAGCCATTCCACCGACTCGGCGTCGAGATGGTTGGTCGGTTCGTCGAGCAGCAGCATGTCCGGCTTCTGCAGCAGCAGGCGGCACAGCGCCACGCGACGCTTCTCGCCGCCGGACAGCTTGCCGATCACCGCGTCCCACGGCGGCAGGCGCAGCGCGTCGGCGGCCACGTCGAGCTGGTTCTCCAGGGTGTGCGCGTCGCCGGCGGCGAGGATCGCCTCCAGGCGCTCCTGCTCCTTGGCCAGCGCGTCGAAGTCGGCGCCTTCCTCGGCGTAGGCGGCGTATACCGCTTCCAGCGCGGCCTGCGCCTGCAGCACCTCGCCGACGCCTTCCTCGACCGACTCGCGCACGGTCTTGGCCGGGTCCAGCTCCGGCTCCTGCGCCAGATAGCCGACCTTGATGCCGGACTGCGGGCGCGCCTCGCCCTCGAAGTCGGTGTCCACGCCGGCCATGATCTTCAGCACCGTGGACTTGCCGGCGCCGTTCAGGCCGAGCAGGCCGATCTTGGCGCCGGGGAAGAACGACAGCGAGATGTCCTTGATGATCTGCCGCTTGGGCGGGACCACCTTGGACACGCGGTTCATGGTGTAGATGTATTGCGAGGACATGCGGTCTCCGTGGACGCAATGCGCCTGCCGGCCGGGGCCGGAGGCAGCGGAAAGGGATGCGGAATTATAGCGGCACCGCCCCGTTCGGCAGGCTCCTCGTGGGAGGGACTTCAGTCCCGACGGGCTTCACCGGGAAAGCCCGTCGGGACTGAAGTCCCTCCCACGGGCCCTCCGGCCACGGCCTGGCTAAACCGGCGCTTACCATTTTTCCGACTTTCCTGAATGGGTGAATGCGTAATCGATTCCAGCAGGAATCGGTTAAGCCGGACAACGCATTAATGCCATCACTGCAACGAGATTGCATCGACCAACACAGGAGTCCGCCATGAACCGCAAACGCCTTGGCATCACCCTTCTGACGTCCCTGCTGGCGCTGGGCTGCGTGGCACCGTCGGCTTTCGCCTGGGACGGCGATCGCGACCGCCCTGGCTGGGACCGCGGACGCGACCGAGACTGGCGCGAGGATCGCCGCCGCGAATGGCGCGACGACCGTCGCCACTACGACAACGGCTATCGCGAGGGCTACCGCGACGCGCGCTGGAACGACCGCCGCGACTATGGCTACTACCGTCCGGCGCCGCCCCGCCCGTACTGGGCGCGCGGGCAGCGCTATTACGGTCCGGTCTACGTGGTCGACGACTACGACCGCTACGACGTGCGCCGGCCCCCGCGCGGCTACCGCTGGCAGCGTGACGACACCGGCAACCTGCTGCTGGTGGCGATCGCGACCGGCATCATCACCGACATCGTGCTCAATCATTGAAGCGCGGGCCGATCCTGGTGAAGTGCCTGCCGGCCGCCTAGTGCGGCCGGCTTTGCATTGACCGCCGGAATTCTGGATTGGTCAGGGTTCCGCGCCGGGCTTACAATCCACGGCCGCACCGCCCTCACGCAGCCCTGGAGATCCGATGTTTCCGCGCGACGCCCGCATCGAAAGCTACGACCCCGAACTGGCCCAGGCCATCGCCAACGAAGTCCGTCGCCAGGAGGATCATGTCGAGCTGATCGCCAGCGAGAACTACACCAGCCCGGCGGTGATGCAGGCGCAGGGCAGCCAGCTGACCAACAAGTACGCGGAAGGGTATCCGGGCAAGCGCTACTACGGCGGCTGCGAGTACGTGGACGTCGCCGAGCAGCTGGCGATCGACCGGGTCAAGCAACTGTTTGGCGCCGACTACGCCAACGTGCAGCCGCACAGCGGCTCGCAGGCCAACCAGGCGGTCTACTTTGCGTTGTTGCAGACGGGCGACACCATCCTGGGCATGTCGCTGGCGCACGGCGGCCACCTGACCCACGGTGCCAAGGTCAACGCCTCGGGCAAGCTGTTCAACTCGGTCCAGTACGGCGTGGACGAAAACGGCCTGATCGACTACGACGAGGTCGAGCGGCTGGCGCTGGAGCACAAGCCGAAGATGGTCGTGGCCGGCTTCTCGGCCTACTCGCAGCAGATCGACTGGGCGCGCTTCCGCGCCATCGCCGACGCGGTCGGCGCCTACCTGTTCGTGGACATGGCGCACGTGGCCGGGCTGGTCGCCGCCGGGGTCTACCCGAACCCGCTGCCGCACGCGCATGTCGTCACCTCGACCACCCACAAGACCCTGCGTGGTCCGCGTGGCGGCATCATCCTGGCCCAGGGCGCCGACGAGGAACTGACCAAGAAGCTGCAGTCGATCGTGTTCCCGGGCATCCAGGGCGGCCCGCTGATGCACGTGATCGCGGCCAAGGCGGTGGCGTTCAAGGAAGCGCTGGAGCCGGCGTTCAAGGCCTATCAGCAGCAGGTGGTGAAGAACGCGCAGGCGCTGGCCGGCACGCTGATCGCGCGTGGCTACAAGATCGTCTCCGGCGGTACCCAGAACCACCTGATGCTGGTGGACCTGATCGGTCGCGAGGTGTCTGGCAAGGACGCCGAGGCCGCGTTGGGCAAGGCCCACATCACCGTCAACAAGAACGCGGTGCCCAACGACCCGCGCTCGCCGTTCGTGACTTCGGGCCTGCGCCTGGGCACCCCGGCAATCACCACCCGCGGCTATCTGGAGCAGGACAGCATCGAGCTGGCCAACTGGATCGCCGACGTGCTCGACGCGCCGGCCGACGCGGCGGTGATCGCCGCGGTGCGCGAGAAGGTGACCGCGCAGTGCGCGAAGTATCCGGTGTATGGCTAGGAAGCCGGGACCGGGGACCGGGGACCGGGGACCCGGGAAAAGACCGGGTCCCGGCGCTGGCTCTAGCCGTTGCTTTCCCAGGTCACGGGTCCCGGGTTCCCGGTCCCGGAGCCCCTGATGCACTGCCCCTTCTGCCAGCACAACGACACCCGCGTGATCGACTCGCGCGTTTCCGAGGACGGCACCACGATCCGTCGGCGTCGCGAGTGCGAGGCTTGCGGTGAGCGCTTCAGCACGCTGGAGACGATCGAGCTGAAGCTGCCCACTGTGGTCAAGAGCGATGGCGGGCGCGAGGCGTTCGACGCGCGCAAGCTGCGCACCAGCTTCGACCGCGCGCTGCAGAAGCGGCCGGTGGCCGAGGAGCAGATCGAGGCGGCGGTGCGCGCGGTCGTGCACCAGCTGCGCATGTCCGGCGAGCGCGAGGTGGCCTCGATCCGGGTCGGCGAGTACGTGATGGCCGAGTTGCGCAAGCTCGACCACGTCGGCTACGTGCGTTTCGCCTCGGTCTATCGCAGCTTCCAGGACGTGGCCGATTTCCGCGAGGAGATCGAGAAGCTCGAGCGCGAGTTGCCAACCGGCAGCGACCAGTTGTCGTTGCTGGAGGGGGCGCTGGAGCAGGTCGGCAAGACCGCCAAGCGGTGAGCCCGCCGCGCATCGTGCCGCTGGGGCGGGTGCCGCAGTGCATCGGTGCGCTGGCCCGCGCGCATGTGGAAGCGTTTGGCGCGCTGCTGCCGGACTGGACGTTCGGACAGGCCGAGGCGGAGCTGGCCGCACATGGTTGCGACGGCATTCCCGCGACCTGGTTGGCGCTGGGGCGTCTGGGGCATGCTTCAGCCGGGGGTTTCGCCGTGGGAGGGACTTCAGTCCGCGCCGCCGGGACACCAACGAATGGGAAGGCTTGGCGCGCCGCCGCGCGTGGCGATATCTCCGATGGAGGCTGTTCTGTGGGAGGGACTTCAGTCCCGACGCTTTGCCAGAAAAGCCCGTCGGGACTGAAGTCCCTCGCACAAGATTCCCTCCTGCGGAACGAAGACTGGCTGGGTTCGGTGAGCCTGCTGCATGACGACCATCCGCGGATCCGCGACTACTCGCCGTGGCTGGCTTCACTGTACGTGCGCCCGCAGGCACGCGGGCACGGCGTCGGCGCGGCGCTGGTGGCGCATTGCATCGCGGCCGCGCGGGGTCTGGGCGTGGCGCGCCTGTTTCTGTACTGCGAGCTGCCGCTGCTGCCGTTCTACGCGCGCCTGGGCTGGGCGCTGGAGACGCTGGTCGAGTTGCCGCCGTTGCCGAGGATCGCGGTGATGGCGATCGATACCGCGGCGGCCGCGCGATGACGCACACTGTCCGGTCCCGAGACTTCCGCACGGATACCCGACGACGATGAGCGCCGCATCTCCCGCACCGTCCTTCAGTGCCGAGGACCATCGCTGGATGGCGCAGGCACTGCGCCTGGCCGAGCAGGGCGCTTTCACCACGCAGCCGAACCCGCGGGTCGGCTGCGTGATCGTGCGCGACGGGGCGGTGGTCGGGCAGGGCTTCCACCAGCGCGCCGGCGGGCCGCACGCGGAGGTGTTCGCGCTGCGCGAGGCCGGGGAGCGCGCGCGCGGCGCCACCGCCTACGTGACGCTCGAGCCGTGCGCGCACTATGGACGCACGCCGCCGTGCGCGCTGGCGCTGGTGGAGGCGGGCGTGGCGCGCGTTGTCGCGGCGATGGCCGATCCATTCCCGCAGGTCAACGGCGGCGGCTTCGAGCAGCTGCGCGCGGCCGGGATCGAGGTCGCCTGCGGTCTGATGGAAGCCCAGGCACGGGACTTGAACCGCGGGTTCCTGTCGCGGGTGGAGCGCGGCCGGCCCTGGGTGAGGCTGAAGTACGGCGCCAGCCTGGACGGGCGCACCGCGCTGGCCAGCGGCGAATCGAAGTGGATCACCGGCGCGGCCGCGCGCGCCGACGTGCAGCGCTGGCGTGCGCGTGCATCGGCGATCCTGACCGGCGCGGGGACCGTGCTGGCCGACGACCCGGCGCTGACCGTGCGCCTGTCGCCGCCGGCCGGGTTCGTGCCGCCGCTGCGGGTCGTGCTCGACACGCAGCTGCGCTCGCTCGAACGCGCGAAGGTACGCGACGGCAGTGCGCCGACGCTGTACCTGCACGCCGCCGGCCTGGCGCCGCCGGCGCTGGACGGCGTGGAATTCGCGGGATTGCCGCTGCGCGAGGGCCGCCTCGACCTGCATGCGGCGCTGGCGCTGCTGGGCGAGCGCGGCATCAACGAGGTGCAGGTGGAGGCCGGTGCGGAACTGGGCGGTGCGCTGCTGAAGGCCGGGCTGGTCGACGAACTGCTGCTATACGTGGCGCCGTTGCTGCTCGGCGGCGACGCACGCCCGCTGCTGGCCGGGCTGGGCATCGAGACGATGGCGCAGCGCCTGTCACTGCGAACGATGGACGCGCGGCAGGTGGGCGAGGACCTGCGCCTGCTGCTGCGGCCGGGCTGAGGGTTCCCCTGCGGGTCACGGATATTCGACGCGGAAGGGATAACGGACGTAGAGCGGAGATTGCTCCGCTGGAGCGTTACCGGGAAAGCCCCAGCGGAGCAAGCTCCGCTCTACGGCGCGGGGCCGCGCCGCGCCAGCGATATCGACTACATTCTCCAGCCTGTTCCAGGCCAGGATGCGAATGCCGATGAAGTTGAGCCAGTTGCGTATCCTCGTCGCCCTGCACGAAAGCGGCAGCCTGCAGGAAACCTCGCGGAGACTGCACATCAGCCAGCCGGCCCTGAGCCGCGCGCTGAAGGAACTGGAGGACGAGCTCGGGGTGCCGCTGCTGGCGCGTTCCAACAAGGGGGCCAGCCTGACCCCTTATGGCGTCAGCCTGCTGGGGCATGCGCGCAGTGCGCTGGAGAGCGTGCGCCGCGCGCGCCAGGACATCGATGACATGCGCGGCCAGACCGGGCAGGAGGTCAGAATCGGCCTGACCACGATGGCCTCGCTGCTCGATCCGGTGCAGTCGGCGATCGCGGCCTTTCACCTGGAGCATCCGCAGGTGCGGCTGACCGTGCTGGAGCAGCGCCCGCCGCAGGTCCAGGACCTGATGCAGCAGGGGGCGCTGGATTTCGCGTTGACCTCGCTGATCCCGGCACAGACCACGTCGATGGAATGGTTGCCGATCTGCAGGAAGGGCATGGGCGTGTTCGCCCGGCGCGGGCACCCGCTGGCCAACGCGCGCCATCTGCGCCAGCTGAGCGGGGCGACCTGGGTCTGCCAGGACGCGCCGGACAATCCCAACTCGGTCATCTACCGCCTGTTCGAGCAGAACCGGATGCAGGTGCCGCCGAATGCGATCGAGTGCGGCGCGGCGCAACTGGTCGGCAAGCTGATCCTGGAGGCCGATGCGCTGTTCGTGGGCCTGGACGAGGCGCCTTCGTACCTGGTGCAGTGGATGCAGCGTGTACAGCTCGAGGAGAAGATCCCCGACAGCTTCATCGGCATCCTGTGCCCGGACCGGCGCCTGCTGACGCGGATGGCGGCGAAGCTGTTCGACGCGATGCGCGAGGCCCTGCTGGCGCGCTATCCGCGCTTCGAGTAGGCGCGTGCGGCGCGGGTCGCGCGAAGATGCGCAGCCCTGCTTCTGCTAGGAGCGACTTCAGTCGCGACCGGGCGTTCCCGGTAGAGCCCGGTCGCGACTGAAGTC
>JASGDF010000048.1:0-6882 GCA_047607345.1 Pseudomonas sp.
CCTCGACGGGGACTTCGACCGACACCAGCACGTCGACGGCGACCACGACCGGCACGTCGACCGGCACGGGCACGAGCACCTCGACGGGAACCTCGACTGACACCAGCACGTCGACGGCGACCACGACCGGTACGTCGACCGGTACGGGCACGGATACCTCGACCGGGACCTCGACCGACACCAGCACGTCGACGGCGACCACGACCGGCACGTCGACTGGTACAGGTACGAGCACCGCGGCCGGGACCTCGACCGACACCAGTACTTCGACGGCGACCACGACCGGCACTTCGACCGGTACGGGTACGAGCACCTCGACGGGAACCTCGACCGACACCAGCACGTCGACGGCGACCACGACCGGCACGTCGACCGGTACGGGTACGAGCACCTCGACGGGAACCTCGACAGACACCAGCACGTCGACGGCGACCACGACCGGCACGTCGACCGGTACAGGTACGAGCACTTCGACCGGAACCTCGACCGACACCAGCACGTCGACGGCGACCACGACGGGGGCATTGGCCGGGACAACCACCAGTACGTCGACGGTCACCCCAGCCGACAGCGGCAATCCGGGCCTGTCCATCGGCACCGGCGGTTTCACCGGATCGGCAGCGCAGTCGCTGGATCCGGCCCTGACCGATCTACCAGCAGGAGATGGCTACGTGAGCAACACTGACCAGGCTATTGGCAGCTCGTATCAGGCCTTCCCCGGCGATGCTCGCGGTGTTCCAGGCAACTCCAGCGGTGCGCCGAGTACCGTCGGCGATGCGGGTCTTGGTTACTCCGCGCCCCCGGTCGACGCCGGGCACTCGATCGCTGTGACCTACGACACCGATGTGTCCGGCAATCCGGACTACACCCGGGTGACCCTGGGCACGGTCGGGTCGGCTGACGGTGTCGTGCTCGGCAACCTGTCCGACGGTGCGGCCCCTGGCAACGGCGACGCGATCAACGGCGGACAGCTGCACCAGGCCCATCCGCAACTGGCCGGCTACCTCGGTGCCGGTGCGCAGTACGCCACCGGTACCTGGGCCGCGCCGCAGTTCCAGGCCGCCTCGGTCGGCACGGATGGCAGCGCCAGTGTTTCGGTCCATCGCGATTTCGGCTCGGCGTTCGCGGCGGTGGATGGTTCGCTGGTCAACCTCAAGCAGCGCATCGACGGGACCGATGACTCCACCCGGTTCGTGGTGACCTACGACACCGATGCGTCCGGCAATCCGGACTACACTCGGGTCACGCTGGGCCACTCCGACAGTGGCGCGGTGAGCGACGACGTGGCAGCCGGTGCGATATCCACCGATAGCGACGAAGCGGTCAACGGTGCCGAGCTGTTCGCCAGCCAGCAGGCACTGGCGGGCGCTTTCGGCGGCGGCGTGGGGGGCGATCCGGCCAGTGGTATCTGGACCGAGCCGAGTCACTCGATCGGAAGCATCGACGCCGACGGCAGTGTCGCCCAGGCCAGCTCCGGCAGCGTCGGCGACGCCTTCGCGGCGGTGGACGACTCGCTGTCCAGCCTCAGCGAGCAGGTCTCGCAATTGCAGAGCAGCGCGGCGATCCGGTACTTCAATGTCAACTCCGATGCCGCGGACAGCGAGGCGACGGGCACCGATGCGGTGGCTATCGGGCCCGAGGCCGTCGCGGCCGGCGATTCCTCGGTGGCGTTGGGCTACAACGCGTCGACCGGCGAGGACGCCACCGACGCGGTGGCGATCGGCACCGACAGCCAGGCAACCGCCGACGGCACCGTGGCAATTGGCAGCGAAGCCGAGGCAACCGCCACCGACGCGGTGGCGATCGGCGACGGTGCCGAGGCGCAGGCGGAAAACTCGGTCGCGCTGGGCGCAGGCTCGGTGGCCGACCGCGCCAACACCGTCTCGGTCGGCAGTGCAGGCAACGAGCGCCAGATCACCAACGTCGCCGCCGGCACGGAGGACACTGATGCGGTCAACGTCGCGCAGCTGAAGGCTTCGGAGGCCGGATCAGTGCGCTATGACACCAACAGCGATGGCAGCGTCGACTACAGCAGCGTGACCTTGGGCGGGACCAGCAGCACCAGCACCGTCACTCTGCACAACGTCGCCGCCGGCACCGCCGCCACGGACGCGGTCAATGTCGGTCAGCTCGAAGCCGGGATTGCCGATGCCAAGGACTGGTCGAAGAGCTACACCGATCAGCGCATCAGTCAGGTCAACAGCCGCGCCTCCGCCGGCATCGCCTCGGCGATGGCGATGGCCAGCCTGCCGCAGCCTTACGAGGCAGGTCGCAGCATGGCCTCGGTCGCCGCCAGCAGTTTCAGTGGCGAGTCCGGTGTCGCGGTCGGCCTGTCGGGCGTCACCGAGGGTGGGCGCTGGATCTACAAGCTCAGCGGCTCGACCAATACCCGAGGCGAGGGCGGGGTTTCGATCGGTGCCGGCATCCAGTGGTGATGCCGACGGACCACACATGACGATGCGGATTCAAGGGGTGATGCCATGCAAGTGACAACGAAGATCGTGGGATGGGGGCTGGCGGCGGGCGTGCTGCTGGGACTGTGCGGATGCAGGAGCGCGGCGGTGGTCGGCGACGGTTTCCCGGATGCCCGGCACGCCTATCCGCGTGGCGGCACCTTCGCCAACATCGACAACCTGCGCCAGTACGCGCCGGGGATGAGCAAGAAGCAGATCTACGAATTGCTGGGGACGCCGCATTTCGACGAGGGCCTGTGGGGCGTTCGCCAATGGAACTACCTGTTCAACCTGCGTCCCAGCGTCGGTGCCGAACCGGTGCAATGCCAGCTTCGGATCGTGTTCGATGAGCATGGCCGGGCGCAGAGCCAGGCTTGGAAGCCGGCATCCTGCCGTGCGCTGCTCGAGCCGCCACGGGCCGCGGTCGCGCCTGCCGCGCCGCCGCCGTCCGCCGCGCCGCTGCGACTGCAGGCCGATGCGCTGTTCGACTTCGACAGCGCCCGGCTCAAGCCGGCCGGGCAGGAGCGGTTGCGGCAACTGGTGCGGGATGCCGGTGATCTGCAGGCGCTGCGCGAGGTCGTGGTGGTCGGCTACACCGATCGCATCGGCAGCGAGGACTACAACCTGGCCCTGTCGCGGCGGCGTGCACAGGCGGTGCGCGCATTCCTGATCGAGCAGGGCCTGCCGGCCGGCTCGGTGCGCGCCGAGGGCCGCGGCAAGGCCGACCCGATCTCCGATTGCCCGTCCGGACGCAGTGCGGCGGTGATCGAATGCCTGGAGCTGGACCGCCGGGTGGAGATCACCGGCTTCGCGCAGAGTCGCTGAGCCGGGCGCGGTTGCCTGCGAGGGCAGGGGCCTGGCACGTTGCCGGGTCCCGGCCTGCGCGGGGATGACGATGGCAGGTGCCGCAGCGGGCATCGAGCAGCGCAGATGCTTCCGCTGTCATCCCCGCGCAGGCGGGGATCCAGGGACGTTCGTGCCGATCGTCGCGAACGTCAGTGGGAGCAGGCGCTGCGCGGGAGTGACGATTCGATTTCTACGGGCAGCTGAATGCGTGTAGGCAGGGCCCCGGCGATTCCGGCCGTTTGTTTCGGTGCCGGCGCCCGCTGTGCCCCGACCATGCCACTCCCGCCGATTCACCTGGGCCACCGCAGCGGCGAGAATGACGAACTTGGCCGCTGCGGCGATGCGCCACATCGGGTGGCGCGGGCAGTGGCCGCGTGGAGATGCCGGTGTCGAATATCGCGAGGTGGGGGCGCTGGGCGGCGAGCCTGGTGCCGGTGAGCCTGGTCCTGGCCGTGGCCGGATTTGGCGCGATCCTGCCCGATTACTCGCAGTGGCGGCATCCGGTCGCATTGTTGGGTGCGACCGGCATTCCCCACGCCCAGGCGTTCTCGGCGCTGGGGTTCGCGTTGCCCGGATTGCTCGCGGCGACGGCGGCGGTCGGCATGCTGATCGGAGCGCGCGGCCGCATGCAGCGGGTCGGCCTGCAGCTGTTGCTGCTGTCGGGACTGGCGTTCTGCGGCCTGGGCTTGCTGCCGCTGGATCCGACCGACCTGGACAGCCGCGCCAGCCAGTACCACGCCACGGCCTGGCTGCTGTGGGTGCTGGCCTTCGTCCCCGGCGCCGGCTTGCTGGGGCTGTGGCTGCGGCGGCAGCCGGGAGACGCGCGCCTGGGCGCGCGGAGCCTGTTGGCCGCGGTGCTGCTCGCGTTGCTGTCGTTGCTTCCGCCCGGCCCCTGGCTGCCAGCTCCGCTGGCGCAGCGCCTGGCGTTCCTGGTCTGGGCCGCCTGGTGGCCACTGGCCGCCTGCAGCTGGCCCTGGCAACGGGCCGTAGCGCACCGTTTGTCCGGTTGAGAACCTGTTGGGGGCCGTGCTTGTCCGGCTGATGCCGCGTCGCGCCGGCGAGCCCGGGGTCACGATCATGAACAGGCCCTCGTGCCCGCCCGAAGGCGGGTTTCCAGGCCCTCGAGCCGGAAGTGGGCGCCTGCCTGGGGCTTGGGTCGGCCAGTTTCCGGGAGTCCGCCGGTCCGCCCCCGGGCAGCGCCGGGTGGAGTGCCCTGCTGCACTGCGGTACCCTTTGCGGCTTTGCGCCGTCCCGCGTGCCGACTGCCCCCATGTCCTCCGTCGAAACCACCGCCTACGACCCGCAGCAGGTCGAATCCTCCGCCCAGTCGTTCTGGGAGTCCACCCGGGCCTTCGAGGTCAAGGAGGATGCGGACAAGCCCAAGTACTACTGCCTGTCGATGCTGCCGTATCCGTCCGGCGCTTTGCACATGGGCCATGTGCGCAACTACACCATCGGCGACGTGATCAGCCGCTACAAGCGGATGACCGGTCACAACGTACTGCAGCCGATGGGGTGGGACGCGTTCGGGCTGCCGGCCGAGAACGCGGCGATCAAGAACAAGGTCGCGCCGGCCAAGTGGACCTACCAGAACATCGAGCACATGCGCGGCCAGCTCAAGTCGCTGGGCTACGCGATCGACTGGTCGCGCGAGTTCGCCACCTGCCGGCCCGAGTACTACGTGCACGAGCAGCGCATGTTCACCAGGCTGATGCGCAAGGGCCTGGCCTACCGTCGCAACGCGGTGGTGAACTGGGACCCGGTCGACCAGACCGTGCTGGCCAACGAGCAGGTCATCGACGGTCGCGGCTGGCGCTCCGGCGCGTTGGTGGAAAAGCGCGAGATCCCGCAGTGGTTCCTGCGCATCACCGACTACGCTCAGGAGCTGCTCGACGGCCTGGACCAGCTCGACGGCTGGCCGGAGTCGGTCAAGACCATGCAGCGCAACTGGATCGGCCGCTCCGAGGGCCTTGAGATCCAGTTCGAGGTGCTCGACGCCGATGGTGCCGCGCTGGATCCGCTGAGGGTGTTCACCACCCGCCCGGACACGCTGATGGGCGTGACCTTCGTTTCGATCGCCGGCGAACACCCACTGGCGCTGAGGGCCGCGGCTGCCAGCCCGGAACTGGCCGCGTTCCTGGAGGAACTCAAGAAGGGCGGCGTCTCCGAGGCCGAGCTGGAGACCCAGGAAAAGCGCGGTATCGACACCGGCCTGAAGGCGGTGCATCCGGTCACCGGCGAGCAGGTGCCGATCTGGGTCGCCAACTTCGTGCTGATGGGCTACGGCACCGGCGCTGTGATGGGCGTCCCGGGCCACGACGAACGCGACCACGCCTTTGCCAACAAGTACCGCCTGCCGATCCGCCAGGTGGTCGCGCTCAAGGACGCGCGCAACGACGAGGAGCGCAGCTGGGCGCCGGACGTATGGCGCGACTGGTACACCGACAAGACCCGCCAGATCGAGCTGATCAACTCGGCCGAGTTCGACGGGCTGGACTACCAGGGCGCGTTCGAGGCGCTGGCCGAGCGCTTCGAGCGCAAGGGCCAGGGCCAACGCCGCATCAACTACCGCCTGCGCGACTGGGGCGTGAGCCGCCAGCGCTACTGGGGCTGCCCGATCCCGGTGATCTACTGCGAGGCCTGCGGCGCGCTGCCGGTGCCGGAGGAGCAATTGCCGGTGGTGCTGCCGGAGGACGTGGCGTTCAGCGGCACCGGCTCGCCGATCAAGACCGATCCGGAATGGCGCAAGACCACCTGCCCGCAGTGCGGCAAGCCGGCCGAACGCGAGACCGACACCTTCGACACCTTCATGGAGTCGAGCTGGTACTACGCGCGCTACACCTCGCCGGGCGCCAAGGACATGGTCGACAAGCGCGGCAACTATTGGCTGCCGGTGGACCAGTACATCGGCGGTATCGAGCACGCGATCCTGCACCTGATGTACTTCCGCTTCTACCACAAGCTGCTGCGCGACGCGCGGATGGTGGACAGCGACGAGCCGGCGACCAACCTGCTGACCCAGGGCATGGTGATCGCCGAGACCTTCTATCGCGACGCCGCCGACGGTTCGAAGGAATGGATCAACCCGGCCGACGTCGAGATCCAGCGCGACGAAAAGGGCCGCGTGGTCGGCGCGACGCTGAAGGCCGACGGCCAGCCGGTGAGGATCGGCCCGGTCGAGAAGATGTCGAAGTCGAAGAACAACGGCGTCGATCCGCAGGCGATGGTCGACAAGTACGGCGCCGACACGGTGCGCCTGTTCTCGATGTTCGCCGCGCCGCCGGAGCAGTCGCTGGAATGGAACGAGGCCGGCGTCGAGGGCATGGCGCGCTTCCTGCGCCGGCTGTGGGCGCAGGTGCAGAGGCATGCGGCCGACGGCGTTGCCCCGGCGCTGGACGTGGCCGTGCTCTCCGCGGAGCAGAGGGTGCTGCGGCGCAAGACCCACGAAACCATCGCCAGGGTCGGCGACGACTACGGCAAGCGCCACGGCTTCAATACCGCGATCGCCGCGGTGATGGAACTGTCGAACGCGCTGGGCAAGTTCGCCGACGACAGCGCGCAGGGCCGCGCGGTCAGGCAGGAG
>JASGDF010000049.1:0-13430 GCA_047607345.1 Pseudomonas sp.
CTGCCGCGGCCGGCAGCGCGATGCCCAGGCCCACGGCAGGAACGGACGCGCCCACGCCGCTGGCGAGCATCGCGCGCAGCAACTCACGTCGGCTCAGTTCGGTCATGCCGCCCTACCTCCCGAATCCTTCTTCCAGATCGCCGCGTGAGTCGTTGGGCTCCCGCCTGCGCGGGAGCGACGATTCAAATTCCCCGGACGGTAGTGCGCCTGCGCGAGGACGACACCATGTCATATCCACCAAGGCGCGGTTCAAGGCGTCTTGCCCCAACCATAGTCGTGCCGCATGAAGCCGATGCCCGGCAGCAGCTCGTTGCCGTTGCGGAAATCGAAGAAGCTGGCGTTCTCCCACGACGAGCCCACGCCCCAGCGCGTCTTGCAGCTGTTGCTGGTCCACGCCGGTTCCCAGTACACGACGCCGTTGCCGCCGTTGTCCGCGACCAGCCGGGTCAGGTCGACCAGGTAACGCAGCTGCCCGTCCGGCGTGGCCGGATAGCCGGCGATCAGCGAATCCTCGCCGAGCAGGTTGTGCGATTCGTCGCCGGATTCGAGGGTCCACGGATAGGCGGTCTCCACCACCATCACGTCGGCCTTGTAGCGTCCACGCAGGCGCTTGATCGTCGCGCCCAGCTCCGCCATCGACTGGGTCGACCACTTGCGGTAGTAGCTGATCCCGATCAGGTCGAAGTCGGTCACTCCGGCCTTGGCCGCGTCGGCGAACCACGGCTCGACGTTCTCCGGCTGGGCGATGTGCAGCATCACCGTCGGCTTGATCTTCGAGCGCGCGCCGGCGTCGCGCACCGCCCGGATGCCGGCGTTGAACAGCCTGGCGTTGCGGGTCCAGTCGATCCGGTCCTTTTGCTTGTCCCACAGCCGGCTGCTCATCAGCTCCGGGTTGGTCTCGTTGCCGACCTGCACCATCTCCGGCATCAGGCCCTCGCGATCGAGCGCCATCAGCGTGTCGTAGGTGTAGTTGTAGAGCGTGCGCGCCAGATCGTCGGTATCGGCGATCGCGGCCCAGGCCTTGGGGATGTACTGCTTGTCGCCGTCGGCCCAGTCGTCGGAGTAGTGGAAGTCCAGCAGCACCTGCATGCCCTGTTCGCGCGCGCGCCGGATCGTCTTCCTGACGTCGGTCAGGTCGCTGTAGCGGGTCCAGCGCGCGTCGTTCCACAGCCGCACCCGTACCAGGTTGGTGCCGTGTTCCTTGAAGATCGCGAACGGGTCCTTCTCGACCCCGTGCTCGCGGTAGCGTACCCCGCAGTCCTCCATCTCGTTGACGTAGGACAGGTCGGCGCCGAAATAGAACGGGGCGGCGGCTTGATCCGCCCACGCCGGGGCGATGGCCAGCGTCGCCGCGAGCAACGCTGCTCGCCAATGTCCCTTCATCGTGCCTGCCACGGATCTTCCTCCTGCTTCAGAACTTGAACGTCGCCTCGAGCGCGAACCGCCGTCCGAACAGCTGGTAGCCGCCGTCGTCCATGTTCGCCAGCCGGTACGGCAGGTTGTCGGTATAGGCGCGCTGGGCCTGGTTGGTGAGGTTGCTGACTTGCAGCTTCACGCTCCAGTGGTCGTCGAACCGCCAGCCCACGCTCGCGTCCCAGGTGCCCATGCTGTCCAGGCGCACCAGCTGCGCGGCGTTCCATCCGTACGCCGTGGTGTAGGGGCTGTGGTAGCTGTAGCCGATGCGCGCCTCCAGCTTGCCGTTGCCGTACCACAGGTCGGCGGTGCCGGTCTTGCGCGCCAGCCCGCTCAGCGGCAGCGGGTTGTCGGCCGGCGAGAACTCCTTGAGATCGGAATCGACGTAGGAGAAGTTCGAGTAGATGCCGAAGTTCTCCAGGTGCGGGATGAACCAGAACGGGGTCTGGAAGGTCAGTTCCACGCCGTCGATGCGGCCGCCGCCACCGTTGAACGGGCCGCTGATCAGGTAGTCGTAGCCGTTGATGGTCTCGTGCGCGGTCTTGTAGCCGATGCTCGAGTCCACCCACTTGCGGTAGAGCGCCAGCGCCGCCAGCGCCTCCTTGTGGAAGTACCACTCGTAGGACAGGTCGAGCTGCTTGGCGCGGAACGGGTCCAGCTGCGGGTTGCCGCCACTGCCGGTGAGCTGGCCGACCGCCGTGGCCGGATTGTCCAGGTAGCGGCCGGTGCGCAGTTCGTCCAGCGGCGCGCGCGCGACCACCTTGGCCGCCGACAGGCGCAGGATCCTGTCGTCGGCGATCAGGAAGTTCAGCGTCGCGCTCGGCAGCACGTCGGTGTACTGCTTGCTCGAGCGGCTGGGCGCATAGGTGCTGCCGTCCAGGGTGTCGTAGCCGGTGCTGGTGGTGCGGGTGTCGACCAGGCGCACGCCGGCGTTGCCGGTGACGTCGATGCCGAACCAGTGGCTGCTGAAATTGGCCTTGGCGAAGGCTTCCTGCACCTTCTCCTGCACCTTCCAGTGATCGAGCATCTGCTCGGCCAGCGCGGACGGGTCGAAGCCGCCGAACGCCAGGTCGGCGATCGCACCGAGGTCGCCGGCGTAGACCGGCGGCACGTTCAGGCCGGGAATGTCCACTTCGCGGATCAGTCCGTCGTAGGCGGAGACCGGCTGGTCCCAACCCTCGTAGCTGCCGAGGTAATGGCGGTTCTGCTTGACCCGGTCGGATGCGCGCGCGCCGAACGCGATGCTGTTGATCGGGCCATCCAGCTGCCGGGTGGCGCTGAGCGCGAAGGCGGCGATGCGGTCGCGCAGCGACTGCGGCTCGTCGGTGCCCGACACGCCCCAGGTCGGCGCGGAGGAACTGACCGAAATCCACGGCGCATGGCCCGGCGCGAAGTCCCAGGCGATGCTGTCCGGGTTCAGGCCGAACTGGACCGAGCGCCAGCGGTTGTCGCGCTTGGCCTGCGAGGCCGACAGGTCGGCCTCGACGGTCCACGCATCGCCGCTCCACTTGCCGTTGAGGCCGCCGGCCGCTAGCGTCTTGACCTCGTTGTACTTGGCGATCACCTGGTCCATCTCCAGCGGGGTGCCCCACTCGGAGTTGATCAGCGTGCCGCCGACCACGCTGTGGTCGATCATGCGCACCGACGAGCCGGACTGGGCGTACGGGTTCCACCACGAGAAGGTGCTGTAGTCCCAGCCACGGAACCAGCTCTGCATCTGGTCCTCGTCAATCCGCACCTTCGAATACAGCGCGTCGGCCTTCAGCTCGAAGTTGCCGCTGCGCCACTGCAACGCGGCGGTCGCGCCGGTGCGGGTCTGGTCGATCAGCTTGAGCTGGTCGGCCGCGCCCCACGGGGTGTAGTCGACGACGCCGTCGCCATCCACGTCCATCGCGCTGGCGTCGTCGGTGTAACCCCAGCTGCCGACCAGCGCGTTGGCGTTCTTCTGCTTCTGGTAGGTCGCGCCGAGCGCGATGGCGAGGTTGTCGTTGAACCTGTGCACCCAGCTCGCGCCGAAGCGGCTGCCCCACGGGCTGTAGCCGTCCACGTCCTTGCCCTGGTCGTAGAACACCGGCCCGGCGGTGCCGACGAACTGCGGGCCGGTGTAGTCCAGCGGGGCGATCGTGGCGATGTCCACGGTGGCGGCGATGCCGCCGGCGATCAAATCCGCCGACGGGGTCTTGTAGACCTTGACGGTGGAAACGACCTCGGTCGGGAACACCTCCCAGCGCACCGCGCGGTCCGGCTCGGACGAGGCGATCTCGCGGCCGTTGACCGTGCCCATCGTCATGCGCGGGCCGAGGCCGCGCACGCTCGCCAGGCTGGCGTTGCCGCGATCGAGGCTGGCGGTGACGCCCGGCAGCCGCGCCAGCGCCTCGGCCACGGTCACGTTGGGCATCTGGCCCATGTTGTCGGCCGAGATCACCTCGACCACGTGATCGTCGAGCTGCTTGACCGACACCGCCTTGTTCAGCGCGGCGCGCTGCCCGGTGACCACTACGCTGTCGAGCGTGGTCGGCTCGGTGTCGGACGGGTCCTGCGCGGTGGCGGGCGGCTGGCTCGGCGAGGCGTCCTGCGCCTGCGCGCCGAAGCAGGCGAGCAGGGCCAGGGCAAGCGCGGAGACGGGCATGGCGCGGGCAAAGGCATGGCATGCCGGCCGGCGCTGCGGGCGACGTTGGGACTGCGACGGCATCGTTTGTTCCCTCCCAGGACAAAGTTACCGATGGATGTTTGGCCAGCGAGAATCCCGCCCGCACGGCATGGCCGCAGGGCATCGCTCCGCTGGAGGTCAGACGGTGTTGGCCGGCGCGATCGGCCGGGTCGTGCAACGACGGTGTCCCACGGATCTCCGAAGCGCAGCGGCTGCATGACGACCAGTCACCGCGATCGATCTCGGCCGACGTCCATGCTGCGACTGCCGGCGATAAGCGACATTAGGCGACACATATATGCGGCGCCAATGAAATATTCGGCGCAAGCTATATGGTTCCTTGATGATGCTTTGCATCATTGGAAACGTTGGCCTGGCTCGCTTCCCCCTGAAGGAGAAGATCGTGTCCACGCGGAGCCGGGGGGCCGGAAGGGGCGGATACCGTTGGACCGCCAACCTGCCCGGTAGGCGCCTCCCACCCGATCAGCACCAGGCCGCAGCGCTTGCGTCACACGGTCGAGCTTGGCCCCGCGCAGGCCAAGCCCGCCGTGGCCCTGCGCGATCAGTGGCCGCTGGGCACCGCGCAATCACCGTCGCGCCGCATCAGCTTGCTCAGCCGCGAGCGCTGCTCCAGGCAATCGCGCTGCGCAGCATCGGCCGCCTGCCGGGCGGCGCTGCGCGCCGCGCTGCCGCGCTGGGCCTGCAGCTGCGCGATCGCGGCGCGGATCTGCGGCATCGCGGCCATCGCCGCACGCTCGCCTTCCAGGATCGCCGCGTTGCGCTGGGTGAAGTCGGCCGCGCCGATGTCCAGCACCTTCGGCCGGATCACGATGTCGGCACGCTTGAGCTCGGCCTCGCCCAGGCGCTGGCCCATGATCGCGATCGAGCGGTTAACCGTGCCGAGCAGGTCGCCGGGATTCTTGCCGTCGGCCTTGCTGGAGATGTCCACGGCGATGACGAACTCTGCGCCGAGCTCGCGCGCGGCATCCACCGGCACCGGGCTGACCACGCCGCCGTCGACGTAGTGGGAAGCGCCGATCACGACCGGCTCGAACACGCCGGGGATGCTGCTGGAGGCGCGCACCGCCTGGCCGGTGTTGCCGCGCACGAACACCATGCGCTCACCGTCCTCCAGGCGCGTGGCGACCACCGCGAGCGGCTTGGCGAGCCTGTCGATCGGCTTGCCGCCGACCTGCTGGTTGACGTAGTCCTGCAGCTTCTGGCCCTGCACCAGCCCACCGGAGAACAGGCGCACGTCGCGGATGCTGGCCTGGTCCAGCGCCACCGCCTTCTGCTGCATCTGGAACGCGTCCATGCCGCTGGCATAGAGCGCGCCGACCACGCTGCCGGCACTGGTGCCGGACACCACCGCCGGCTCGAAGCCGTTGGCCTCCAGCATCTTGATCACGCCGATATGGGCGAAGCCCTTGGCCGCGCCACCGCCCAGCGCGATGCCGATCTTCACCGGCTTGGCCGGCGCCTGCGGCGGTGCCGACGCCGTGGCGGCCGACCGCGGCGCGTCGTGCGCGCAAGCGCTCAGCAGGGCGAAGGTGAGCAGGGCCAGAGGCAGGCGGAACGGTTTCATCGGTGGAGGCGCACGGGACGGGCGGGCAGCATAGCGCCCGCCATCGCACCCGCACAGGCACGCCGCGATGTCAGGCTGCGCGCGGGTTGCCATTGAAAAAACTGATGACCATGCCTGGAAGTTTTCTGGCACCGGGACACGATCCCAATGGTCCGGCGAGCAATGGTTGCCCGGCAATGGAAAACAGTGCCTAAAACCACCGTATCCAGCAATAACCATAATTAATGCATATCAATAAATCTGCATTACCTGCCTCCGGGCAAGCGCGTCATGCTCGGGATTGGACACATCGCGGCGTTCCATATTCCGCGATGCCACGGGGAAAATCTTCGATCTTTACGCCATCACCGGCTTACCGGCGGGCTCCCCGGTGTCCGCGCCGTTCCCTCCGACATCGTCAATGTGCGAGGAGTCCCATGCAGGCCCGCTGTCTTCCCTGTCCCACCTGCCTGGCGCTGTGCATCGCGCTCGGACTATCGCCCGTCCTTGCCCTGGCGCAGCAGGCGGCCGACGCCGCGCCGCCGCAGAGCGATGGCATCACCCTGGACACCATCACGATCACCGCGACCAAGCGCGCCACCCGCGTGCAGGACACGCCGCTGGCGGTGACCGCGATCACCGCCGAGACGCTCAAGGACACCGGCGCGGTCGACGTCAAGGACTACGCCCGGCTGGTGCCCGGCCTGAGCGTGCAGGACAACGGGCCGGGCGCCTCGCGGCTGTCGATGCGCGGCATCTACTCGACCGGCGAGGCGACCACCAGCCTGTACTACGACGAGACCCCGGTCAGCGGCACGGTCGGCACCACCAACGATGCCGGCGGCCGCAGCCCGGAGCTGGACCTGTTCGACGTCGAACGGATCGAGGCGCTGCGCGGCCCGCAGGGCACGCTGTACGGTGCCGGCTCGATGGGCGGCTCGGTACGGGTGATCTTCGAGAAACCGTCGCTGGACGGCTTCGCCGGCAAGCTCCAGAGCGGCTACGCGGTGACCGACGGCGGCGATCCGTCCTGGAACACCCACCTGATGCTCAACCTGCCGCTGGTGAAGGACGTGCTGGGCGCGCGCGCGGTGCTCTACAAGGGCCGCACCGGCGGCTACGTCGACAACACCTGGCTGGGCAAGGACGACGTCAACGACGCCGCGCGCGAGGGTGGCCGGCTGATGCTGCGCTACAAGCCGAGCGACGCGCTGACCGTCGATGCGAGCTTCTCCAGCGCCAATACCGAGGCCGGGCCGGCGTTCTGGTCGCCGGGCGGAGGCGTGCGCTACGGCTCGGTCGCGCGCACCCTGGCGCCGTACGAGGACCACACCCACATCTCCAACCTCACCCTCAACTGGGACCTGGGCTGGGCCACCCTGACCGGGGTCAGTTCGTACTTCGACCGCACCTCGCTGTACGCCATCGACACCACCCAGCTGTTCGAACTGTACGCGGTGGCGCTGCCGGCCTACGCCAGCTACCTGCAGGGCATCAGCCCGGCGGTGCTGCTATACCCGGGCACGACCCGCAACTGGACCAACGAGTGGCGGCTGGCGTCGAACGGCAACGCGGTGCTGGACTGGACCGCCGGGGTGTTCGCCGAGAACCGCCGCAACGGGCTGTTCAGCCAGATCGCGGTGGCCGACGCCGCCACCGGCGAGGCGCTCACGCCGTACCAGTTGGTGATGCGCCGGCACATCTACGACCAGCTCAAGCAGCAGGCGGTCTACGGCGAGGCCACCTGGCATGCCAGCGCCCGGCTCGATGCGACGCTGGGCCTGCGCTACTACCGCTACGACAAGCTCGTCACCGGCTACACCGACATCCCGATGGCGCTGATCGGCACCCCGCTGCGCGAGCTGGCCGCGGTCGAGGCCGACCAGCGCGGCTGGCTCAAGAAGTTCAACCTCGCCTGGCACGCCAGCAAGGACCTGATGCTGTACGCCACCGTCGCCGACGGCATGCGCCCGGGCGGCGCCAACCAGGTGATCGGCCTGAGCGAGGCGCTCACCGCCTACCGCAGCGACAGCCTGTGGAACTACGAGGTGGGCGCCAAGACCAGCTGGCTGGACGACAGCCTGCGCCTGAACACGGCGCTCTACCAGATCGACTGGAAGGACATGCAGATCACCGCGGTGACCGCCAACGGGTCCTTCGGCTTCCTCACCAATGCCGGCCAGGCGCGCCTGCGCGGCGCCGAGGCGGAACTGAGCTGGCGGCCGCTGGCCGGCCTGGAGCTGGGCGCCACCGCCAACTACATCGACGCCAGGCTGGTCGCCGACCAGGTCAACAACGACCTGCAGGTGACCAGCACGCTGGGCCGCAAGGGCGACCGCATCCCCTACATCCCGCGCCTGACCGCCAGTGTCTACGGCAGCTGGCGCTGGTCGTTGAGCGGCAGCCTGGACGGCATGCTGCGGCTGGACAGCAGCTACACCGGCGATGCCTACTCGACCCTGCGCCCGAACGACCCGGCGCGCGCGCGCTTCGGCGGCTATGCCACCACCAACGCGCGCTTCGGGGTGGAGAGCGTGGACGGACGCTGGAGCGCGTACCTTTACGCGAACAACCTGTTCAACCGCTTCGGTGTGGTCTCGGCCAGCTACAGCGCCGCATTCAATCCGCAGGGCATGGCCTACAGCCTGACCCCGCGCACGATCGGCGTGGACCTGCAGTACAACTTCTGAGGATTCTGATGAAGACCCATCGATACCTGCCCCGCCGCCGCCTGCTGGCGGCCTGCCTGGCCCTGCTGGCGGCGCCGGCCTGGGCCGGCGACACGGTGATCCATGCCGGACGGCTGATCGACGGCACCGGCGCGGCGCCGCGCGAGCGGGTCTCGATCGTGATCCGCGACCAGCGCATCGCCGCGATCCAGGACGGCTACGTGGACCTGCCCGGCGCGCAGCTGATCGAGCTGCCGGACGGCACCGTGCTGCCCGGCCTGATCGACGCCCACCTGCACATCACCTCCTCCAGCATGGACCCGCCGCAGCGCACCACCGCCGCGGCGACCGCGCTGCAGGCCGCGGAGAACGCGCGCCTGACCCTGCTGGCCGGGGTCACCTCGGTGCGCGACGTGGCCGCCGCCGACGTCACCGTGGTGGTGGCGCTCAAGCGCGCGATCGCCAAGGGCCTGGTGCCCGGCCCGCGGCTGTGGGTGTCGGGCCAGGCGCTGGGGCCGACCGGTGGGCACATGGACCCGAGCAACGGCATGGCGCCGGACTGGGCCGACCGCCCCGGCGACTGGAAGAACGGCGTGGTCGACGGCCCCGAGTCGGCCGCGCGCGCGGTGCGCTGGATGCACCAGCAGGGCGCCGACCTGATCAAGATCGCGCCCAGCGGCGGCGTCGCCAGCGAGGGCGATGATCCCAACGCGCAGCTGATGAGCGAGGCCGAGATCAAGGCGGTGGTGGACACCGCGCACGCGCTGGGGATGAAGGTGGCCGCGCACGCGCATGGCAAGCAGGCGATCGAGAGCGCAGTGCGGCTGGGGGTGGACTCGATCGAGCACGGCACCTTCGCCGACGCGCAGACCTACGCACTGATGAAGCAGCATGGCACCTTCCTGCTCGGCACCCAGACCATCGGCCACGACATCTACGCGATCGCCGAGGCGCATCCGGAGAAACTGCCGCCCGGCTCGGCGCAGAAGGCGATCGCGGTGATCCCAGTGCTCGACCACAACGTCGCCGCCGCCTACAAGGCCGGGGTGAAGCTGGGCGCCGGCAGCGACAACTTCGGCGGGCTGGCGCCGTTCGGCAGCGACACCCGCGAGTTCCAGTACATGGTCGAGAACGCCGGGGTGAAGCCGATGGACGCGATCGTGATCGGCACCCGCAACAACGCAGAGCTGATCGGCGCGGCCGCCGACATCGGCACCCTGCAACCGGGCCGCTACGCCGACGTCATCGCGGTGCCGGGCGATCCGTTGCAGGACATCCGGCAGCTGCAGCGGGTGGATTTCGTGATGAAGGGCGGCAAGGTCTACAAGCGCGACGGCAAGCCAGTGCAGTGACCGGCCCGGCTGTCGTAGGAGCGACTTCAGTCGCGATGAGGCTTCGCCGGTAAAGCCCGTCGCGACTGAAGTCGCTCCTACGACGGTCAATTCGGCGGGTGGTCGCAGCAGCCCGTTCATCAGCTCCTTGCGTGGATCGCCGTTCCGGGCGACCAGGTAGCAGGCGCGGCGGGTTCATGACTGCTCGGTTTCCCACCAGCGGATTGGACGGCGTTTCGTTCCCGTACCCTGCCACGGTCCGCCCTCAGCCAAAGCGCGGATACTGCTTGATCAACGCGGTGTGCAGCAGCTCGAACAGCTGCGCGGCACTGCCGGTCAGCAGTGCGTGGTCGACGCAGACCATCGACACGTAGGCATCCGGGACCGGCTCGGCGATCGCGATCGCCTGCAGCTGTTCGTTGATCGCCAGGCTCGGCAGCACGCCGGGCTCGTGGCTCATCCGCGCCAGCAGCGCGATGGTGTCGCTCTCGGTGAGCAGGTGGCTGCTCAGCAGCAGCGAGGAACACTCGGTGATGCGCTCCGGCAGCGGCAGGCCGTTCTGCTGGAACAGCTGGTAGAACACCGAGTTGGGATCGTCCGGGTCGTCGGCGGTCTGCCAGTGCGCGCCGTGCAGCTCGCGCAGGCTGCGCGCATGGCGCAATGGATGCCGACACCCGGCCAGGATCTGGGTCGGCAGCCGGCAGATCAGCTCCCACTGCAGCGACGAGGGCTGGGCCGGCAGCTGCGAGATCAGGCCGAAGTCCAGCGCGCCCTCGCGCAGTGCCGCCAGGATCTGCGCCGGGCGCAGCTCGCGCACGTGCAGGCGGGTGCGCCCGTGCGCGGCCAGGAACGCGCTGATCGCCGCGCGCACCGGCGGCAGCGCGGCGGTGGCCGAGGTCACTCCGATCGCGATGTCGCGGTTGGCCTGGCCCTTCATCTCCTCGATGTCCAGGCGCGCGCGACGCAGGTCTTCCAGCGCATGCCGCGCATGCACCAGCAGGCGCTCGCCGTAGCCGGTCAGGGTCACACCGCGATTGCTGCGCACCAGCAGCATCACCCCCAGCTCGGCCTCCAGCTCCTTGATCGCCCGGCTCAGCGCCGGCTGGGTGACGTGCAGGATGCGCGAGGCCTCCTGCAGGCTGCCGGTTTCCTGGACGGTGAGCAGGGTGCGCAGCTGGTGCAGCTTCATTCGGTTCGCACGCGGACGGGAACCGAAGACTTTAGGGTATTTTCGAATGGCACTGTTCGCGTCGGCCATCGACGACATTACCGGGACTGCCCGTCATCGCTGGAGGCTGGCGCTTCTGTGGGAGGGACTTCAGTCCCGACGCCTGCCCGACACAACCCGTCGCGACTGAAGTCCTTCCGACCATCACCACTCCATGCGCACAACGCCTTTCGGATCGGGTATCCGCGGGTCGCGCCTTCCGGTGCCGGCTCAGAAGCGGTTGTCGCCGTCCAGGATCCGGCCCAGACCGCCGAGCAGCGAGCCCTCGCCGCGGTCCTGGCCGCCGGCCTGCGGCGCGGCCTGCAGCATGCGCCCGGCCATCCGCGAGAACGGCAGCGATTGCAGCCAGACCTTGCCCGGGCCGGTGAGCGTGGCCAGGAACACGCCCTCGCCGCCGAAGAACATGCTCTTGAGCCCGGCGACGCGGCGCACGTCCATGTCCACACTGGCGTGGTAGCCGACCACGCAGCCGGTGTCCACGTCGAGGCGCTCACCGGCGGCCAGCTCGCGCTCGACCACGGTGCCGCCAGCATGCACGAACACCCAGCCGTCGCCCTCCAGCTTCTGCATCACGAAGCCCTCGCCGCCGAACAGGCCGGTGAGGATCTTGCGCTGGAACGCGATGCCCAGCTGCACGCCGCGCGCGCCGGCCAGGAAGCTGTCCTTCTGGCAGATCAGCCGGCCACCGTGCTCGGCCAGATTGATCGCCAGCACGGTGCCGGGATACGGCGCGGCGAAGGCGACCTTGGCCTTGCCGCTGCCGGTGTGGGTGTAGACCGTGGTGAACAGGCTCTCGCCGGTGACCACGCGCTTGCCGGCCGACAGCAGCTTGTCCATGAAGCCGCCGCCGGCACCGCCCTGCCCGCTGTGCGAGCCGTCGCCGAACACCGTGTCCATCTGCACCGCCGCGTCCTTGTACATCAGCGCGCCGGCCTCGCCGATCGCGCTCTCGCCCGGGTCGAGCTCCACTTCGACGAACTGCATGTCGTTGCCGATGATGCGGAAGTCGATCTCGTCGGCGCGGCGGCCGCTGCCGGTGAGCGGCGGCGGCGCGGCCGGGCCGGCGGCGGCGCCGAGTTCGGGGATCTCACGGACCGGCTTCCAACCGCTCATGCCCTCGCGCCAGCCCATCGCGCCGGGATTGAGCCGGGCGTGCTGGCGCGCGCCCTCGTCGTCGAGCGGACCGGTGCGATCGGATTTGCCTGGGACGTGGAAATACCACTGGGTCATGGCGAAACTCCTTATCTGCGATGACCCGAGTCTAGGTCGCCCGACATGACCGCCGCCATCGGTCCGAAGTCATGGGCCGTCCCGCCCGGGGATGGCCGAGCGGCCGGCATCGGCCACCGGCAGGCGTCGCGACGAGCGCTCGCGCCGGAGGCCATGAATGAACCCACCCGCCACGCGGGGAAGCGGCGGCGCGTGGCCGCCGCCGGTACCACTCAGGCGATCGAAGCCCGGTAGATCGATGCGATCGCCGCGTCGAGCGCCTGGTCGAACTCGGCCTCGCTCTGTTGCGCGTTCAGGCCCTCGGTCAGCGCGCGGCTGAAGCTGGCGATCACGCCCGGATTGCGCGCGAGCCGGGCGTTGGCATCGTCGCGGCTGTAGCCGCCCGACAGCGCCACCACGCGCAACACGCCGGGGTGCGCGACCAGTTCCCCGAAGAAGCCGTCCACGCTGGGCAGGGTGAGCTTGAGCACGACCGGGGACTGCGGGTCGATCGCGTCCAGCCGCGCCAGCAGGCCCTGTTTCAGCTCGGCCTCGATCGCCGGCTTGTCGGCGGCCTTGATGTCCACCTCCGGTTCGATGATCGGCACCAGGCCGGCGGCCAGCACCTGCCGGCCCAGCTCGAACTGCTGGTCGAGCACGGCGGCGATACCGGCCGGGTTGTGCGCCTTGATCACCGAGCGCTCCTTGGTGCCGAACACGCCCTTGGCCCTGGCCCGCGCCAGCAGCGCGTCCAGGCCCGGGATCGGCTTGAGCAGCTGCACGCCGTCGGCCTCGTCCTGCAGGCCCTGGTCGATCTTGAGGAACGGCACGACCTGCTTGCTCTCCCACAGGTAGCGCGCCGCCTCCTGGCCGGCGAAGCTGTCCTCGAGGGTGCGCTCGAACAGGATCGCGCCGATCACCCGCTCGCCGGTAAAGGCCGGACTGGTGACGATGCGCGTGCGCATCTGGTGCACCAGGTCGAACATCTCCTGGTCGTTGGCATAGGCGGACTCGTCGATGCCATAGAGCTTGAGCGCCTTGGGGGTGCTGCCGCCACTCTGGTCCAGTGCGGCGATGAAACCCTTGCCCGAGGCAATCTTGGCGCGTTGTTCCTGATTTACAGCCACAGTGAGGTCTCCTGGTGCGATCCAAAGGGAACCAGCCTCGCTGGGCGCTGGCCACAGCGAGATAGCCGGATCATACCTGCTGCACCCAGGATGCCTCTGAACAAGCCGTCATGCCCGCTTTCGCGCACTACTGTCCGGGGAACTTTTGGGAAGGGGGCGTGCCAGGCTTGGGAGACAGAGGCTTCCTGTGCCCGGACCGGCTCGGGACTCGCATCGTGGCTTGCACACCGAACTCCCCC
>JASGDF010000050.1:0-5271 GCA_047607345.1 Pseudomonas sp.
ACCATCCGCGCGATCTCGTCCTCGGACAGGCCCGAGCCGGCCTTGATCTCGACCTTCTGCTCCTTGTTGGTCTTCTTGTCCTTGGCCGACACGTGCAGGATGCCGTTGGCGTCGATGTCGAAGGACACCTCGACCTGCGGCAGGCCGCGCGGCGCCGGCTCGATCCCGGACAGGTCGAACTTGGCCAGCGACTTGTTGAAGCGGGCCTGCTCACGCTCACCCTGCAGCACGTGCACGGTCACGGCCGACTGGTTGTCCTCGGCGGTGGAAAACACCTGCGAGGCCTTGGTCGGGATCGTGGTGTTCTTCTCGATGATCTTGGTGAACACCCCGCCCATGGTCTCGATGCCCAGCGACAGCGGGGTCACGTCCAGCAGCAGCACGTCCTTGACATCGCCGGCCAGCACGCCGCCCTGCACCGCCGCACCCAGCGCCACCGCCTCGTCGGGGTTGACGTCCTTGCGCGGTTCCTTGCCGAAGAACTCGGCCACCGCCTGCTGCACCTTCGGCATGCGGGTCTGGCCGCCGACCAGGATCACCTCGCCGACGTCGCTGGCGCGCAGGCCGGCGTCGTTCAGCGCCACCCGGCACGGCTCGATCGACTTCTTGATCAGGTCCTCGACCAGCGCCTCGAGCTTGGCCCGGGTCAGCTTGATGTTCAGGTGCTTCGGACCGGACGCGTCGGCGGTGACGTACGGCAGGTTGACCTCGGTCTGCTGCGCCGAGGACAGCTCGATCTTGGCACGCTCGGCCGCGTCCTTCAGGCGCTGCAGCGCCAGCGGGTCCTTGCGCAGGTCGATGCCCTGGTCCTTCTGGAACTCGTCCACCAGATACTCGATCACCCGGTTGTCGAAGTCCTCGCCGCCCAGGAAGGTGTCACCGTTGGTGGCCAGCACCTCGAACTGCTTCTCGCCGTCGACCTCGGCGATCTCGATGATCGACACGTCGAAGGTGCCGCCGCCCAGGTCGTACACGGCGATCTTGCGATCGCCACCGGCCTTGTCCAGGCCATAGGCCAGCGCCGCGGCGGTCGGCTCGTTGATGATGCGCTTGACGTCCAGCCCGGCGATGCGGCCGGCGTCCTTGGTTGCCTGGCGCTGGCTGTCGTTGAAGTAGGCCGGCACGGTGATGACCGCCTCGGTGACCTTCTCGCCCAGGAAGTCCTCGGCGGTCTTCTTCATCTTCTCCAGCACCTTGGCGGAGATCTCCTGCGCCGCCAGCCTCTTGCCGTCGCTGGTCTGCACCCAGGCATCGCCGTTGTCGTGCGCCAGGATCGTGTAGGGAACGTGCGCGATGTCCTTCTGCACCTCGGCGTCGGTGAACTTGCGGCCGATCAGGCGCTTCACCGCGTACAGAGTGTTCTTCGGGTTGGTGACCGCCTGGCGCTTGGCCGAGGCGCCGACCAGCACTTCGCCGTCCTTGGTGTAGGCGACGATCGAGGGAGTGGTGCGGTCGCCTTCGGAGTTCTCGATGACGCGGGCCTTGCCGCCGTCCATGATCGCCACGCACGAGTTGGTGGTGCCGAGGTCGATACCGATGATCTTGCCCATGAGGGATGGCTCCTAAGAATGTTCTTCAGATGTCTGTTGGCCCCGGCCCGCGCCGGGTTCTGGTCCAGATGTGGGGATGGCGCGAACCCATTCAAGCCATCCGCACGAAACTGCGTTGCACCGGCGGGCGCCGCAAGCGCCGCCGCGCCGTTCAGTCGTGGCGCGCGACCACCACCAGCGCCGGGCGCAGCAGGCGCTCGTTGAGCAGGTAGCCCTTCTGGAACACCTGCACGACGCTGCCCGGGGCCACGCCCTCGGGCGCGTCGGCCTGGCTGATGGCCTGGTGCTGCTCGGGGTCGAATGGCTGGCCGGCCGGGTCGAGCAGGACCAGACCATTGTCGGCGGCGACCTTGAGCAGTTGCTTGTAGGTCAGTTCCAGGCCATCGCGCAGCGGGCTCGGCTCGGCCCCGGCAGCGGCCAACCCGGCATCGAGGCTGTCGAACACCGGCAGCAGCTCGCCGAGCAGCTTCTCGTTGGCGAACTTGCGCGTGTTCTCCACGTCGCGGGCGATGCGCTTGCGCTGGTTCTCCAGGTCGGCCCGCTCACGCAGGGCATCGGCCTTGATCAGGGCGATCTCGCTGCGCAACGCCTCGACCTCGTCCTGCAACGGATTGGCCGAGGGCTGGTTCTGGGAAGGGTCTTCGGAATCGAATTCGGGGTGGTCTTGGTTCATGAGCAATTCCCGGGCAGGCGGAACGCCCGCCCCACCCGACCCCCTATATGGGCGGGATGCACCGTTTCAAGCGCCCGCAGGACCGCAGGGCGGAGCTTGCTGCGCGCTACGAGGCCTGCGGCTCCATCGCCGCGCCAAGCATCTCCGCGGTGACCTGCACCAGCGGGATCAGCCGGTCGTAGGCCATCCGCTTCGGCCCGATCACCCCCAGCACGCCCAGCACCTGCCCGTGCGCGGCATAGGGCGCGGTGACCAGCGAGACGTCCTCCAGCGACACCACGCCGGTCTCCTCGCCGATGAAGATCCGCACCCCCGGCGCCTGGATCGTGCGCTCCAGCAGCTGCAGGATCTCGCGCTTGCTGGCGAAGGCCTCGAACAGCTCGCGCAGCCGGTCCAGGTCGGACAGGTCCTGCACGCCCATCAGCCGGGTCTGCCCGGCCAGCAGCACGTCCTCGCTGGCGGCCGGCACCAGTGCCTCGCCGGCCAGCTCCACGCTGTGCGAGAGCAGCTGTTCCATCTCGTCCTTGGCCACCCGCAGCTCGCGCAGCAAGGTGGCGCGGATGTCCAGCAGCGCGCGCCCGGCAAAATGCGCGTTCAGGTAGTTGGCGACCCGTTCCAGCTCGGCCGGATCGTAGGCACGGCGTGGCTCGATCACCCGGTTCTGCACCTCGTTGTCGGCGAACACCACGATCGCCAGCACCCGGCGCGCGTCGATCGCGACGAAGTCGATGTGCCGGAACGCGAACTGCTCGCGCCGCGGCGCGCTGACCACGCCGACGAAGTGGCTCATCGCCGAGAGCATCTGCGAGGCGCTGTCCAGCAGCGACTGGGTGCCGGCACCGGCCGGCAGCTCGGCGCGCAACCGGCGCACCTCGTCCTCGCCCGGCGGCTGCATCTGCACCAGGCCATCGACGAACACCCGGTAGCCGTGCGCGGTCGGCACCCGCCCGGCCGAGGTGTGCGGCGAGCTGAGCAGGCCGATGTCCTCCAGGTCGGCCAGGATGTTGCGGATCGTCGCCGGACTGACGTCCAGCCCGGCGTGCCGGGCCAGGGTCTTGGACCCCACCGGCTCGCCGTCGCGGATGTAGCGCGAGATCAGCGTGCGCAACAGCTGGCGGGCGCGGGGATCCAGCGAGGGCGCGGAAGATGCGTGCATGGGATCAGTCTTGGGGGCGAATCCCTCGCAAGAGCGCCGCACATCCATGTGCGGGGACCTAATCGGGACGAAGCATAGATAATGTCTGCCCGAACCGTTGGCAAGCCGCCCCTTCCCTGCCCCTCCGACGCCCGCATGCTCAGACATCTCTCGATCAAGGATTTCGCCGTCGTCCGCGCCACCGAGTTGGAATTCGGCCCCGGCATGACCGTGGTCTCCGGCGAGACCGGTGCCGGCAAGTCACTGATGGTGGACGCGCTGGGCTTCCTGTCCGGCCTGCGCGCCGACAGCGGCGTGGTCCGCCACGGCGCCGCGCGCGCCGAGCTGTCGGCCGAGTTCGCGCTGACTGCGGACCACCCGGCCCAGCAATGGCTGCGCGAGAACGAGCTGGACGACGACGGCCAGTGCCAGCTGCGCCGGATCATCCGCGCCGACGGCGGCTCGCGCGCCTGGATCAACGGCCGCCCCGCTCCGCTCTCGCAGCTGGCCGAGCTGGCCGGGCACCTGGTCGAGATCCATGGCCAGCACGAGCACCAGGCTCTGCTCGCCCGCGGCAGCCAGCTGGCATTGCTGGATGCCTACGCGCGCAACGCCGACGAGCGCGAGCAGGTGCGCCAAGCCAGCGCCCGCTGGCAGGCACTGCTGGACGAGCGCGAGGCGCTGTCGGCCCAAGGCGACGTCTCCGACCGGATCGGCTACCTGGGACACCAGCTCGCCGAACTGGAGCGCGAGGACCTGGACCCGGCCTCGATCGCCGCGCTCGACACCAACCATCGCCGCCAGGCGCACGCCGCGGCGCTGATCGACGCCTGCGGCCAGGCCACCGGCCGCCTCAACGGCGACGACGGCGAATCCGCGCTCGGCCTGCTGCAGGCCTGCCGGCACGCGCTGGCGCGGGTCGCCGAGCACGAACCGCGCCTGGGCGAGGTCGACGCCCTGCTCGATGGCGCGGCGATCCAGCTCGACGAGGCGCTGGCCCTGCTCGACCGGATCCGCGACGACCTCGACGCCGACCCGACCCAGTTCGAGGCGATGGAACGGCGCCTGGGCCGCCTGCATGACCTGGCGCGCAAGCACCGGCTCGCCCCCGAACAGCTGGCCGAGCAGCGCGACCGGCTGTCTACGGAGATCGAGTCGCTGCGTGGCGCGGATATGCGCCTGCAACAGATCGACGCGCTGATCGCCGACGCCGCCGGCGCCTGGAGGCAGGCCGCCGCCGTGCTGAGCGCGACTCGCGCCGATGCCGCCGAAGCGCTGGGCGCGGCCACCACCGCGCTGATCGGCGAGCTGGGCATGGGCGGCGGCCGCTTCCTGATCGAGCTGCAACCGCAGGTCACGGCGCGACCGGACCCGAACGGCGCCGAGCGCGTCGAGTTCCTGGTCGCGGCCAACGCCGGGCAGCCACCGCGGCCGCTGCGCAAGGTCGCCTCTGGCGGCGAACTGTCGCGGGTATCGCTGGCGATCGAGGTCGCCGCGCTCGGCCTGGACGCGGTGCCGACGATGGTGTTCGACGAGGTCGACTCGGGCATCGGCGGGGCGGTCGCCGACATCGTCGGCCAGAAGCTGCGGGCGCTGGGCGAGCAGCGCCAGGTGCTGTGCGTCACCCACCTGCCGCAGGTCGCGGCCAAGGGCCATGCCCACTACCGGGTCAGCAAGGCCCCGGTGGACGGGATGACCCAGAGCGCGGTGGAACTGCTCGGCGCGCAGGGGCGGCAGGAAGAACTGGCGCGCATGCTCGGCGGCGTGGACGTGAGCAAGGAGGCACGGGCGGCGGCGCGCAAGCTGTTGCAGGAGGTGTGAACCAGCCCCGCCGCCCGCACGCTCTCGTAGGAGCGACTTCAGTCGCGAGGGGGCTTTACCGGCAACCCCCCACGCGACTGAAGTCGCTCCTA
>JASGDF010000051.1:0-6793 GCA_047607345.1 Pseudomonas sp.
CGCGGCCGTCGTGGCGGCCGCGGCGGCGGCGGCCGCCTTCACCGGCAGCCTCGCCAGCCGGCGCGCCGGACTCGCTCTGCAGGGCGGGGTCGGTCTGGGCCTCGGCCACGGCTGCGCTTGCTTCGCCGGAGACTTCGCGCTCTGCCGGTGTCTGCTTGGGCGTGATGACTTCGGATGCCGCCACGGCTACCGTTACCGCAGCGGTGGCGATCGCGGCGTTTTCGGTCGGGCTGCTGCTTGCCGGGGCGGCCTTCTCCTCGCGCGGCGGCCGCTGCTGCGGCGCGCGCGCACGTTCGGTCGCCGCTGATTCGACCGGTTCCTGCTGGGGCGGTCGCTGCTTCTGCGAGGGCTGTTGCGGCTGCTTTTGCTGCGGTTTGGGTTGCTGCGGCTGCGGCTGCTTCGGTTGCTCGGCGCGCTGCTTGGCTTGCTGCGGCTGCGGCTGCGCGTTTCCGCCGCCCTGGCGGCGGGCGCTGGCCGGGCCGTTGCCGCCACGCTCCTTGCCCTGGCCGGCATTGCCACGGCCATCGCGGTCACGACGCTGGTTGCGGTCGCCGCGTTCGTTGCGGTTGCCACGGCCATCGCCCTGCTTCTGGCGCGGTGCCGGCTCGGTCGTTGCCGGGGTGGGCTCGGGGGCACTGAAAATCCGCTTGAGCCAGCCCACCACGCCGCTGGTCGGCGCAATCGGTGTCGCCACCGGCGCGGCTGGGGTTGCCGGTACGGGCGCCGACGCGGGTGCCTCCTCGCGCACCGGTGCCGGCTGGTTGTGCTTGACCTGGGTCACCGCCGGAGCAGGCGGGATGTTGAGCTGGGCCTTGGTCAGTGCGTGTGTCGGCAGCTTGCGCGGGGTGCCGCGCTGGTAGCTGGGCTTGCCGCTTTCCTCGCCGAGCTCGTTCTCGCGCAGGCGGGTGACCTCGTAGTGCGGGGTGTGCAGCTGCTCGTCGGCGACGATGATGATCGGCGCGTCGTGGCGCTGCTCGATCTCGCGCAGCGCGCTGCGCTTCTCGTTGAGCAGGTAGTTGGCGATTTCCACCGGGGCCTGGACCAGCACCTGTCCGGTGTTCTCCTTCATCGCGTGCTCCTCGGCGACGCGGATGATCGACAGCGACAGCGATTCGACGCTGCGCATGCGGCCATGTCCGTCGCAGCGCGGGCAGACGATCTGGCTGGACTCGCCCAGCGACGGGCGCAGGCGCTGGCGGCTCATCTCCATCAGGCCGAAGCGCGAGATACGGCCGATCTGCACGCGCGCGCGGTCGTACTTGAGCGCGTTCTGCAGCTTGTTCTCGACCTCGCGCTGGTGCTTGGAGGAGGCCATGTCGATGAAGTCGATGACTACCAGGCCGCCCAGGTCGCGCAGGCGCAGCTGGCGCGCGACTTCCTCGGCCGCTTCAAGATTGGTGTGGAACGCGGTCTCCTCGATATCGCTGCCCTTGGTGGCGCGCGAGGAGTTGACGTCGATCGCGGTCAGCGCCTCGGTCTGGTCGACCACGATCGAGCCGCCCGAGGGCAGGCGCACGTTGCGCTCGTAGACCGCCTCGATCTGCGACTCGATCTGGAAGCGGTTGAACAGCGGGATGTCGTCCTTGTAGTGCTTGAGCTTGCGCAGGGTGTGCGGCATCACCTGCTGGACGAACTCGCGCGCGGTCTCGTACATCTCCTCGGTGTCGACCAGGATCTCGCCGATGTCGGCGCGCAGGTAGTCGCGCAGGGCGCGCACGATCAGGCGCGACTCCTGGTAGATCAGGAACGGGGCCGGCTTGGACAGCGCCGCCTCGGCGATCGCGCGCCAGACCTGCAGCAGGTAGTCCAGGTCCCACTGCAGTTCCTCGGCGTCGCGGCCGACGCCGGCGGTGCGGATGATCACGCCCATGTCGTCGGGGATGTCGAGCTTGTCCAGCGCATCCTTCAGCGCGGCGCGGTCCTCGCCCTCGATCCGGCGCGAGACGCCGCCGGCCGACGGCGAGTTCGGCATCAGCACCATGTAGCGGCCGGCCAGCGAGATGAACGTGGTCAGCGCCGCGCCCTTGTTGCCGCGCTCCTCCTTGTCGACCTGGACCACGATCTCCTGGCCCTCGCGCAGCAGCTCGCGGATGCCGGCCTTGTGGTGGTCCACGCCGCTCTGGAAATAGTCGCGGGAGATTTCCTTCAGCGGCAGGAAGCCGTGGCGTTCGGCGCCGTAGTCGACGAAGGCGGCCTCGAGGGAGGGCTCCAGCCGGGTGATCCGGCCCTTGTAGATGTTCGACTTCTTCTGTTCCTTGGACGGCTGTTCGATGTCGATGTCGTACAGGTTCTGGCCGTCCACGATCGCCACGCGCAGTTCTTCTGCCTGCGTGGCGTTGATCAGCATGCGTTTCATTTTGCGTTCCTCGCGCGCTGCTACCGCGCGGAACGCCGTGACGTTTCGCCTCTGGAACGGTTTCGCCGCCCCCTCCGCGCCATGCGCGTACAGGTCAGCTTGAGCTTTCCAGCGCTACGACACCACGGCAGGCCGCGGGAGCGCTTTTCTTCATTTTCTGTGTTTCGGGACCGGCGGCCGCGTCCAGCCAGGCCGGGGCGTCGCACGGGACATGTTCAGCGCGTCGGCCCGAAGGCCGCCGGCGATGGCTGGGCAGGCCGGTAAGCCGCTAACATGGCCGCCCCGGGGGCGGTGGCCGCGCACTGTGCCGGATTCATCGGGAGCCGGGCTTCTGGCCCTGGTCAACTTCCAACGAAATCAAACCCTTATCTCGCCCGCCGAGTGTAACAGAATAAACAGCCGCATGACCGATCCCCATACTCCCAAAGCGCCGGGCGCACGTACCGTGAAGGTCCCCGACGATCGCAGCGGCCAGCGCCTGGACAATTTCCTGCTCGGCCAGCTCAAGGGGGCGCCGCGCAGCTTGGTCTACAAGCTGGTGCGCAGCGGCCAGGTCCGCGTGAACGGTGGTCGCGCCAAGGCCGAGCGCAAGCTGGAAGGGGGGGACGAGGTGCGGTTGCCGCCGGTCCGTCTCGCCGAGGAGGGAGAACGGACCCCGCCACCGGATGCGTTCCTGGCGCGGATGGAGGCGGCGATCGTGTTCGAGGACGATCGCTTGCTGGCGCTGAACAAGCCATCCGGGGTCGCCAGTCACGGCGGCAGCGGGATCAGCCATGGCGCGATCGAGACCCTGCGGGCGCTGCGCCCGAACCAGGGCCTGGAGCTGGTACACCGGCTGGATCGGGATACTTCCGGTCTGCTGATCGTGGCCAAGAAGCGCTCCGCGCTGACCGAACTTCAGGCCTTGATGCGCGAAGGGGATGCAGAGCATGGTCGCGGCATCGCCAAGCGTTACCTGACCCTGCTGATCGGGCGGATGCCGGACGGGACGATGTCGGTGGATGCGCCGCTGCACGTCGGTTTGCGCCAGGGCGGCGAACGCCACGTTCAGGTTGCCCCCGGCGGCAAGGCCTCGCTGAGCCATTTCCGGGTGCTGGAGCGGCGCGGCGGGCACTCCTACTGCGAGGTCCGGATCGAGACCGGGCGTACCCACCAGATCCGTGTGCATGCCCGGCATATCGGCCATGCAGTCGCCGGCGACGACAAGTACGGCGATCCGGAGGTCAACAAGCGATTGCGTGATCAGGCCGGGCTGCGCCGGCTGTTCCTGCACGCGGCCTCGCTGGAGTTCGCGCTGGACGGCGGGCGCACGCCGTACCTGCTGAACGCACCGCTGGCGCCGGAACTGGCCGAGGCACTGGACAGGTTGGCGTAGTAAGGAAAGGCGTCGGCGGCACGCGCTTGCCGGTAGAGCGGGGCTTGCTACGCTGAAACTTTCCCGGGACAAGCTTCCAGCGGAGCCAGCTCCGCTCTACGGGGTGGGGCGGACCGGGCGGTCTATTCCCGGTTCCCCATTCCAGATTCCAGGCTTCACCACTTGAACAGCACCAGGCTGATCGCCAGCGTCGCCATGCCGCTGACCAGCCCGTAGACGGTTTCGTGGCCCTTGGCGTAGCGCTTGGCCGCCGGCAGCAGTTCGTCCAGCGCCAGGAACACCATCACCCCGGCGATCACCCCGAACACGGTGCCGAACACTGCCTCGGACAGCACGCTCGACAGCGCCAGGTAGCCGATCGCAGCGCCGATCGGCTCGGCCAGTCCCGACAGCAGGCTGGCGATGAAGGCGTAGCCCTTGTTCTGGGTGGCGAAATAGACCGGGATCGCGATCGCGATGCCTTCCGGGATGTTGTGGATGGCGATCGCGAACGCCAGCGGCATGCCGACCGCCGGGCTTTCCAGCGTGGCGAAGAACGTGGCCAGCCCCTCGGGAAAGTTGTGCGCGGTGATCGCCACTGCGGTCAGCAGGCCGACCCGCTTGATGTAGGCGCGGTTGTCGTCGCGGAACAGTGGATCTTCGCTGCTCAGGCTCTGGTGCGGATTGGGCACCAGCCGGTCGATCAGCATGATCAGCAGCACGCCTCCCAGGAACGCGAGGGTGCCGTAGGTGAAGCCCAGTTGCTGGTTGAACGCATGCGTGAACGAGGCGATCGACTTGTTGAGAATCTCTGACAGCGACACGTAGACCATCGCGCCGCCGGCAAAGGCCAGGCCGAACGCAAGCAGGCGTGGCTCCGGGCGGCGCGAGAACAGCACCATCAGGCTGCCCAGGCCGGTGGCGAGGCCTGCGGCCAGCGTCACCAGCGATGCGATCCATACGTTCTCGGAGGTAATGCCGGTCATGTGCCAGGTTCCGTTGCTTGATTTCCCGCGCCATCGAGGCGCGGGCTTGGAAAGGTCTGCGGTCCCGCGCCGCGCACGGGCGGAGGCGGATTTTCACGAGGGGGGCTTGCTTTCCCACACGACAAGCGCCGCGATCAGGCGGCGCCGGGGGCAGCGGGGAAGCGCGATGGCTCAGCCGCGCCGCGCGTGCTCCTCGATCGCGAAGCATTCGTCGGGTTTCGGTTGCGGCGGTCTGAAATCCACCGGTACCTGGATCGTCTGGGCGACCGGCTGGCCGTTGCGGGTGGCGGGCTTGAACTTCCATTCCTCGCGCACCCGCTTCTGCGCGGATGCGTCCAGCGCCGCCTGGCCGCTGCCCTGGACCAGCTGGATATCGGTCACAGTCCCTTCGGTGCCGATCGTCACCTTGAGCACGCTCTTGCCACCGATGCCGGCGCAGGCCAGTTCGGCCGGGTATTCGGGCGGCGGCGTGTGCAGCGCGGCCAGCTCGGTCGGAGGAATGGCGGGAGCGGCAGGGGTCGCGGACTTGCCGCAAGCGCCCAGCAGGGCGACGGCGATGGGCAGGATGAGAAGGTGCGGGCGCATGGTCATGCTTGCTCGTAGAGGGCGGAGGTCTTGGCGGCGCAGATGAAATCGTTCTCGCTCAGGCCGCCGACATCGTGGGTTGAGAAACGCGTCACGACCCGGTCGTAGTGCACGCCCAGGTCGGGATGATGGTCTTCCCGGTGCGCGATCCAGGCCAGCGCGTTGACGAAGGCCAGGGTCCGGTAATAGTCGCTGAAACTGAATGTGCGGGTCAGCGCAACGCCGTTCTCGGCCAGGTCCCAGCCGGGTACCTGCGGCAGCAGCTCGGCCAGGCGGGCCTGGCCGAGCCTGTGCTCGCTGCCCTTGCGGGGCAGGCAATGGGCCTGCGTGAGCGCAATGAGGTCGGTCATCGGGGAGTCTCCACGGCGGCTGACATGAACCGGGCGACGGGGATGAAATGTTCCATCGGCAGCCGGCAAGACGGGGCTAGAATAACCGCATGATCCAGATATCCGACAAAGCGCAGACACACTTCCGCAAGCTGATCGAGCGCGAGGGCGTGGCCGGCATGGGCGTGCGCCTGAGCGCGGTCGATCCCGGCACCCCGCGCGCCGACGCGCGCCTGGAATTCGCCGAGCCCGCCGACCTGCGGGGCGACGAGTGGGCGGTGGATTGCGACGGCTTCACCTTGTATGTGAACGCCGACAGCGTGCAATGGCTGGACGGCGCGGAGATCGACTACGTCACCCAGGCCACCGGTAACCAGCAACTGACGATCAAGGCGCCGAAGATCAAGGGCGAGGCGCCAGCCGAATCGGCCTCGCTGGTCGAGCGTGTGCGCTGGGTGGTGGAGAACGAGATCAACCCGCAGCTGGCCTCGCATGGCGGTCGGGTCGCGGTGCAGGAGGTCTCGGCCGACGGCGTGGTATTGCTGCGCTTCGGCGGTGGTTGCCATGGCTGCGGCATGGCCGACGTGACGCTCAAGCAAGGCATCGAGAAGACGCTGATGGGGCGTGTGCCCGGGGTGATCGCCGTGCGCGACGCCACCGACCACAGCACCGGCGACGCGCCGTACATCCCGCGCGACGCGGCCTGACTTTCCGGCCCGCCGGTGACGCAAGCCGCCGACCTGATCGACCATCTGCTGGCGCGCAGCGCGGAGCGGCTCATTCTCGAAAAGCGCAGCGGCATGCCCCAGGGCTGGGGCCTGTGGATGCGTAGTGGCCGGACAGTGCCTGCGCGGTTCGGCGGCGCGGACGTCGTTGCACACATGGGCACGCTGCCGCGTCGCGCCACTGGTGGACTCGCGCCGCAGCTGACGTTCTTCCAGGCGTTGCCCAGACTGTGGTGGCAGCACTGGGAGCCGCGCCCGCGCGACCAGCGCGGCCTGCATTGGTTGGGCGTGGCGGGTAGTCTGCTGATCCACCTTCTGTTTCTGGTGCTGTTGCTATGGATGGCGGTGGTGCGCTGGGCCGCGCCCGAACCCGAGCCGGAGCCGGGGCGCGTGCAGCTTTCCCTGATCGGGCGCGGCGCGGCGGACGCGGCGGGTGGCGGCGAAGGTGGTATGCCGAG
>JASGDF010000052.1:0-47586 GCA_047607345.1 Pseudomonas sp.
GCGCCGCGGCCAAGCGCGCCGCCGAGGAAGCCGCCGCGGCCGCCAAGGCCAGCGGCGGCGCCCGCAAGCCGGGCAAAACCCCGCCAAAAGTGGTCGCCAACGCGCCTGCGCCGAAGGTCGGCGGGCTCAGCTGGCCGGTCGCGGGCAACCTGCTGGCACGCTTCGGCGGCAGCCTGCCGGACGGGCACGCCAGCAGCGGCGTGCTGATCGGCGCCCCACGCGGCAGCTCGGTCAGCGCCGTCGCCGATGGCACCGTGGTGTTCTCCGACTGGATGACCGGCTACGGCATGATCCTGATCATCGACCACGGCAACGGCTACATGAGCCTGTACGCGCACAACGAATCGCTGCTGCGCGACGCCGGCACGGCGGTGAAGCGCGGCGAGGCGGTGGCCAAGGTCGGCAACTCCGGCGGCCAGGGCGTGTCGGCGCTGTACTTCGAGCTGCGCCGCAACGGCCAACCGGTCGATCCATCCTCGTGGTTGCAAAGGCGCTGAAGCGCCGGGATTGGGGATTCGGGATTAGAGATTCGTAAAAGCAGGGCCGAGCCGTTGCCTCTGCTTTACCAATCCCGAATCCCCGCTTTCCACAGCCGAATGGCGGGTCATCCCCAATCCCGGCCTTTCAACGCATAATCCAACCGACCCCGCGCCCGCGCGGGCGCTGTCCTCCACGGAGTGCTTCATGCGCGTAGCCGTCCTGTCCCTCGCTCTTTCGCTCGCCCTGCTTTCGCCCGCCGCCCTGGCCCAGGACGCCCGCCCGGATACGGACAGCACCAACGCGCCCCCGAACGATCCCGACGCCGACGAATCGGCTGCCAGCAAGCTGCCGCTGGACGAGATCCGCCGCTATGTCGCGGTCTACAACGCGATCAAGCAGGCCTACGTCGATCCGGTCGACGACAAGAAACTGATGCACTCGGCGATCCGCGGCCTGCTGCTGGACCTGGACCCGCACAGCACCTACTTCGACAAGGAAGATGCCGAGGCCTTCGACGAACAGACCAGCGGCGCCTACGACGGCATCGGCGTGGAACTGCTGCAGCAGCAGGACAATACGTTGAAGGTGATCGCGCCGATCGATGACACCCCCGCCGCGCGCGCCGGCATCCGCGCCGGCGACCTGATCGTGGCGATCGACGGCAAGCCGATCAGCACGGTCGATTCGATGGAGCCGCTGCGCGGCGCGGCCGGCAGCAAGGTCACCCTGACCATCGTGCGCGGGAAGGCCGCCAAGCCGTTCGACGTGAGCGTGCAGCGCGAGACCATCCGCGTCGCCAGCGTGCGCTCGAAGATGCTCGAGCCGGGCTACGGCTACATCCGCATCAGCACCTTCCAGGCCGATACCGGCACCGACTTCCAGAAGAACCTGGACAAGCTCGGGCAACAGGCCGGCGGCAAGCTCAAGGGCCTGGTGCTGGACCTGCGCAGCAACCCCGGCGGCCTGCTGACCTCGGCGGTGCAGGTCGCCGACGACCTGCTCGACAAGGGCACCATCGTCAGCACCCGCGGCCGGATCTCGATCAGCGACGCCAAGTTCGAGGCCACGCCGGGCGACCTGCTGGCTGGCGCGCCGGTGGTGGTGCTGGTCGACGCCGGCTCGGCCAGCGCCTCGGAGGTGCTGGCCGGCGCGCTGCGCGACAACCAGCGCGCGCGCATCGTCGGCAGCCGCACCTTCGGCAAGGGCTCGGTGCAGACCGTGCTGCCGCTGGACAACGGCGACTCGGTCAAGCTGACCACCGCGCGCTACTACACGCCCAGCGGCAAATCGATCCAGGCCAGCGGCATCGTCCCGGACGTGGTGCTCAAGCCCGAGGGCGGCGAGGCCGACGAAGACGCGCCAGCCAGCCTGGCCGACTACAGCGAGGCCGCGCTGCCGGGCCACCTGCACGGCGACGCCGAGGGCGAGGAGGGCTACAAGGCCGGCGACGTGCTGCCCGGCGACGGCCCGATCGCCTCGGCGCTGGCCGAGCTGAAGCAGCCCGGCGCGGTGGCCAGGGCCGCGGCCGCCAAGACGCAGGTCAAGCCGAAACCCAAGACCGCCAAATGACCCGGCTCTCGTAGGAGCGGCTTCAGCCGCGATGGGGCTGTCCCGTTGAGAATTCCCGCACAAGGACCTGCGGCGCTCTTGCGAGGGATTCGGGGAAAGCCCCATCGCGACTGATCGCCCGAGGCCACCCGGAGTTGCTCCTACAGATTCGCCAGCGCCTCGGGATTGGCGATCGCCTGCGGCCGCCCCGCGGCGAACGCCCGCACGTTGTCGAACGCCGCGCCGAAATACAGCGCGTAGCTGCCGGCCTCGACGTAGCCCAGGTGCGGCGTGGCCAGCACGCGCGGATGCCGCAGCAGCCGATCGCCGGCATCCAGCAGCGGCTCGTGCTCGAACACATCGATCGCCGCCTGGCCGGGCCGGCCGGCGTCCAGTGCCACCAGCAGCGCGCCGGGCGCGATCAGCTCGGCGCGGCTGGTGTTGACCAGCAGGGCATCGGGCTTCATCCGCGCCAGATCGTCCGCGCCGATCTCGTGCCGGGTCGCCTCGACCAGCCGGCGGTGCAGGCTGAGCACGTCGCTGGCCGCGAACAGCTGCGCGCGGCTGGCGAACGCCGCGTAGCCGTCGGCCTGCGCCTGCGCGCGCGAGGCGTCGCTGCCCCAGACGCGCACGTCCATGCCGAACGCGCGCCCGTAGGCCGCGACCCGCCGCCCGATCTTGCCGTAGCTCCAGATCCCCAGCGTCAGCCCCTCCAGGACGCGGCCGAGGCCGGGATCGCCGACCCGCTGCCAGTACCCGGCGCGCAGCGCCTGCAGGTAGTCGGGCAGGCGCCGGCTCGCCGCCATCACCAGCGCCCAGGCCAGCTCGGCCGGCGCCACCGGCGAGCCCACGCCCTCGGCCACCGCCACGCCGCGTGCGGTGCAGGCGGCCAGGTCGATGTGCGCGGCGATCTTGCCGGTCTGGCTGACCAGCCGCAGCCGCGGCATGCGCCGCAGCAGCGCCGCATCGACCCGCGAACGCTCGCGGATCAACACCAGCGCCTCGGCCTGCACGAGCACGGCGTCGGGCGCATCGGCCAGCGCGTGGTCGAGCACGCTCACCTCGTGGCCGCGCAGGTGCTGGAAGCAGGCGAGATGGCGCACCGCGTCCTGGTAGTCGTCGGCGACGAGCACGCGCATCAGCGCGGCTTGGTCGGCAGCGGGAACGGGGTCACCACCTTCTCGCCGGTGGTCGCGTCGCGGATCGCGGACTGGCCCTTCTTCTCGACCTCCTCGATGCGCACGATGCTCTGCATCGGCAGGTGCAGCGCCTTGGTATGGCCGAATTCCTCGCGCAGCCGTTCCTCGGTGGGATCGACCACCAGCCCGTCATGCACGTCGAACACCAGCTCGCCAATCTCGTTGAAGCCCCACAGATGGCTGCTGCCGACATGGCGCGCGTACAGCTCGTACACCTTGCCGTGGTTGAGGAACGTCACTTTGTAGAGCGGCTTGGACATTGCGGGGATTTTCGTTCTGGAAAACGCGTGGAAAGTTGGGCTGAAAGCGCGATGCCTCAAGAGCACCGCCTGCAGGACGGACTTTAGTCCCGACCGGCTTTCCCAGTAAAACCGCCGTGACCGGGAAGTCCCTCCCGCATGCACATGAGCTAGAACCCGTTCCGCTTGCGCAGCCGCCGCGCGATCGCCGCGCGCACGTAGATCCCGTAGGCCACACCGAACAGGAAGCCGGCCACATGCGCCGACCACGCCACCATGCCGAACGCCGGGCCGATCCAGGCGAACACCACCTGCAATAGCGCCCAGGCCCCGATCAGCAGCGGCGCCGGGACCCGGACGAATTCCAGGAACAGCCCCAGCGGCAGCACCACGCCCAGCTTGGCGCCAGGAAACAACGCCAGGTAGGTGCCAATCAGCGCCGAGACCGCGCCGGACGCGCCGATCACCACCCGATCGGGCGTGCCGATCGCCACGACCGCCGCCAGGTTGGATGCCGCCCCACCGAGCAGGAACAGCAGCAGCAGCCGCCACGGTCCGAGGATGCGCTCGGCCGGCAGACCGAATATCAACAGGAACACCAAGTTGCCGAGCAGGTGCGACCAGTCCGCGTGCAGGAACAGCGCGGTGAACAGCCGCAGTACGCTGCCATCCTGCAGCATCGCCCACCAATCCCCGGGCCGGGATACCCCACTGGACAATGCCCCCCAGTCCAGCCACAGCGCATCGCGCGCGGCCACCGGCCGGCTGATCGACCACAGGAACGCCAGCCAGATCGCCGCGAACAGCAGCGGCACCGCCCAGCGGAGCGCAGGTTTGCGACGCGAGGGAATCGACACGAACATGGGCGGGCACGATACCGGCTTCATCGCGCTGAACCCATCCCCAATTCGCGCTCCGATCCCCGCCCCAGGTCGTTATTGTTAGGTTAACCCACATCGGTATACTGCATACGGCGTCGTATGTCGGGAGGGGTCTCCGGCGCAAGGGCAGGGCTTTCGGGCCTGGCCGTTGCAGACGCGCACGAAGAGTAATTCCAGCGTTTTCCGGAGAAAAACACATGTCCAACATTTCCGCAGTCAGCCGCATCACCGTATTGGCCGTCGGCATCGCAGGGGCCCTGGCCTTCAGCCAGGCCCACGCCGCCGCGTTCCAGCTCAAGGAGAACAGCGCCAAGGCCCAGGGCCGCGCCTTCGCCGGTTCGGGCAGCGCCCCGGACGACGCAGCGATCATCGCCAACAACCCGGCCGGCATGCGCCTGCTGGACGGCCGCCAGTTCCAGATCGACGCCAGCACGATCAGCTTCGGCGCCAAGTTCAGCGGTGACGCGAGCTATGCCACCGGCGGCGCCATCGGCGGCGGCAACGGCGGCGACGCCGGCAAGATCGCCGTGGTGCCGGCGGCGTACTTCCACCAGCCGTTCGGCGAGAACAACAACCTGCACTTCGGTACCTCGCTGACCGTGCCGTACGGCTTCGAGACCAAGTACGACAGCAACTGGGCGGGCCGCTACAGCGGCATCAAGACCAAGCTGCAGGCGATCGACCTGAGCCTGGCGTTCTCCTACGACGTGAACCCGTACGTCTCGTTCGGCGCCTCGGTGTTCGCCGAGCGCCTGGACATCGACCTGAGCAACGCGATCGACTTCGGCACCGCGCTGTATTCCGGCTACGGCGTCAGCGCCCCCGGCGCTGCCGACGGCAGCTTGCGCATCAAGGCCGACAACACCGAGCTGGGTTACACCCTCGGCGGCCTGTTCAGCATCGATGAGAACACCAACATCGGCTTCAGCTACCGCTCGGCGGTCAAGCACAAGATCACCGGCGGGGATGCCTACTTCACGCTTCCCACCGCCTATGCGGCGCTGCTCTCGACGACCTACCCGAGCCAGACCACCGGCAACGCCAACCTGACCTTGCCGGCGGTCGCCACCGCCAGCTTCTTCCATCGCATCGACGAGCGCTGGTCGGTCATGGCCGACGTCAGCCGCACCGCCTGGAGCAAGTTCGACGAGGTCAACGTCGTGCTGAAGAACGGCCTGGTGCTGCCGCTGGAGTTCAACTACCGAGACACCACCTTCGCCTCGATCGGCGCCGACTACCGCCTCAACGAGACGGTGACGCTGCGCGGTGGCCTGGCCTACGACCAGACCCCGACCACCAGCGAGAACCGCGACGTGCGCGTGCCCGATGCTACCCGCAAGTGGCTCTCGCTCGGCGTGTCCTGGGCTCCGTCGCCGAAGACCGAGTACAACCTGGGCTACACCCACCTGTTCACCAGCGATCCGAGCATCGACTCGACCACCTCCACCTACAACACCATCGTCGGCAGCTACGAGGTCACTGGCGACGTGCTGGCGGCTTCGTTCAACTACAAGTTCTAAGTTCGCAGCATTCGGTGGTACCCGAAGGGCCTGCGCCAACCGGCGCAGGCCCTTCTGTTTTCGGCAGCCGAGCATCCTGGCAACACGCGTGGCTACCGCATGCGCCAGGCAGCATCGGTTTGCTAAGGTCGGCGGTCATGAATCCGTCCGACTTCATCGAGATCATCGACGACGCGCTGCCACGCGCGGACTGCGCGGCGATCGTGCAGCGCCTGCGCGACAGCGATCAACTGCAGCCCGGTCAGGTAGGCGGCGGCGTGTTCCCCGAGCTCAAGCGCAGCCGCGACCTGCGCATCAGCGGCCAGGCCGGCTGGCAGGACGTCGAGCAGCGCCTGCAGCAGGCGGTGTTCGCCGGCCTGCTGCACTACCTGCGCCGCTATCCACAGGCACTGATCTCGCCGCTGATGCTGCAGGTCACCGACTCGGACGGGCAGGCGCAGCGGCTGGCCGCCGAGCACTTCCCGGGCATGGACGATGCGGCGCTGGCGGGACTGGCGCGCACCTGCCTGCGCCCGGGCGCGGTCAACCTACAATGGTATGCGGACGGCGAGGGCGGCTACCCGTATTGGCACTGCGAGCTGTATCCGCGCGATCCCACCGCCGAGACGCTGCACCGGCACCTGCTGTGGACGCTCTATCTCAACGAGGAATTCGAGCAGGGCGAGACCGAGTTCCTGTTCCAGCAGCGCAAGGCCAGGCCACGCACCGGCAGCCTGCTGATCGCGCCGACCGCCTTCACCCACACCCACCGCGGTAACCGCCCGGTCGGTGGCGACAAGTTCATCGCCACCAGCTGGATCCTGTTCCAGCCGGCGCAGAAGCTCTACGGCAACTGAGCCGCCTTCCTTGTAGGAGCCACTGGAGCCGCCCCCGCGAGGAATTGCCTGGACTCAGAACAGCTCGCCCTGCGGCGCGTCCATCCTGGGCGGAGGCGCCGGTCGCCGAAAGCGCCGCGTATCCAGCGATGGATAGCGCCGGCCCTGCAAGCCGGTACGCTTCAGCGCCAGCGCGAACCGTCGCGCCAGCAGTTCGGCGTACACGCCCTCGCCGCTGAAGCGCGTGCCGAAGCGGCTGTCGTAGTCCTTGCCGCCGCGTAGCTGCTGGATCGTGCTCATCACATGCGCGGCCCGCAGCGGATGGTGCGCCTGCAGCCAGTCGCGGAACAGCGGCGCGACCTCGTGCGGTAGCCGCAGCAGCACGTAGCCGGCGGCGCAGGCACCGGCCTCGGCGACCGCCTGCAACACGGCTTCCAGCTCGTGGTCGTTGATCCAGGGAATCACCGGCGCGACCATCGCCCCGACCGGCACCCCCGCCTCGTGCAGCGCGCGCATCGCCCGCAGCCGCGCATGCGGCGCCGAGGCGCGCGGCTCCAGCCGCGCGGACAGGTGCGGATCGAGCGTGGTCACCGAGAAGTGCACGCTGACCAGTCCTTCGCGCGCCAGCGGCACCAGTAGGTCCAGGTCACGCAGCACCAGCGCATTCTTGGTGATCAGCGTGAACGGATGCCGGGTTTCCCACAGCACCTCGATCAACCGTCGCGTCAGCCGCAGCTTGCGCTCGATCGGCTGGTAGGCGTCGGTGTTGATGCCGAGCGCGATCGGGCCAGGCTGGTAGCCGGGCCGGGCCAGTTCGCGGCGCAACAGCTCCGCCGCGTTGGTCTTGGCGAACAGCCGGGTCTCGAAGTCCAGGCCCGGCGAGAGGTTGAGGTAGGCATGGCTGGGACGGGCGAAGCAGTAGCTGCAGCCATGTTCGCAACCCCGGTACGGATTCACCGACTGTGCAAACGGGATATCGGGCGAACGGTTGCGGCTGATGATGCTGCGCGCGATCTCCTCGGTCACCCGGGTACGCAACGCCGGGCCGGCGAACGCCTCGTCTTCCTGCTGCCACCAGTCGTCATCCACGGCCTGGCTGACCGTGGCTTCGAAACGCCCGGGCAGGTAGCCGGTGGAACCGCGTCCCTTGATCGCCTGTGCCATTGGGTCAGGCTACGCCGATACCGTCGCAGCCGCCGCGACCGGCGCGCGGCCGCGATGAGCGGTTCATCGTCCCGGTCGCCGGTCACGGCATAGAATCGCCATATGCTCGCAACCCTGCAGGGCGCCTGGGAATGGTTGGCGGCCATTCCCCATCTCGGCGCCTACCTCACCGCCGCCTACGTGATGTATCTGCTGTGGATCCTCGGCTGGATCATCCTGCAGAAGCGCGAGCCGGTCGCCACGCTGAGCTGGGTGCTGTCGTTGGCGGCGCTGCCGTACCTCGGGCTGCTGATCTACTACCTGCTGGGCCCGCAGAAGGTGAAGCGGCAACGCCTGCGCCGCGGACGCGCACGCTCGGGCATGGAGCACTACAGCAGCGTGTGCCCGCCGGACGCGGACTGCACCGAGCTGGCCAAGATCGCGCAGTCCACGACCGGGCTGGCCCCGAGCAGCGCCACCCGCGCCGACTGGCTGGTGGACGGAGCGGCGACCTACGCGGCGATCGTCGAGGCGATCGCGCAGGCGCGCGACCACGTCCACCTCGAGTACTACATCTTCAATCCCGACCACACCGGCACCCGGATCCGCGACGCCCTGATCGAGCGCGCCCGTGCCGGCGTCAAGGTGCGCCTGCTGCTCGACGCGGTTGGCTCGTCACGTGTGCGACAGCGGTTCCTGCAACCGCTGATCGAGGCCGGTGGCGAGGCGGCCTGGTTCCACCCCACGCAACTGCTCAAACCGTTCAAGCGGCCTTGGGTGAACATGCGTACCCACCGCAAGATCGTGGTGATCGACGGCCGGGTAGGCTTCACCGGCGGCATCAACGTCACCGACGAGGAAGACGAGGCGCTGCGCGCCGATGCCTACCGCGACCTGCATGTGCGGGTGGAGGGCCATGTCGTGCGCAGTCTACAACTGGTGTTTCTGGAGGACTGGATCTACGCGACCGGACAGGGCCGCGACCCGTTCGTCGGACAGGACCTGTGGCCCGAACACATGCCGCGCCGGCACGAGGGCGGGATCGAGGCGCAGGTGCTGGTCTCCGGGCCGGATTCATCATGGGAGAGTATCCACCGGCTGTACGTGGCCGCGATCCACGAAGCACGCAAACGGGTGTGGCTGGCCACGCCTTACTTCGTGCCCGGCGAGGCGGCCCGGATGGCGCTGACCTCCGCGGCCCTGGGCGGGCTGGACACCCGCCTGCTGGTACCGCAGGTCAGCGACTCGCGGCTGGTCACCTATGCGGCACGCTCGTATTTCGACGAGCTGCTGCAGGCTGGCGTGCGGATCTTCGAGTACGGCCCGCGCATGCTGCACACCAAGGCGCTGCTCGCCGACGACGAAGTCTGCATCGTTGGCAGCGCCAATTTCGACAACCGCAGCTTCCGCCTCAACTTCGAGGTTTCGATGCTGTTGCGCGACGGCTCGATGGCTGGCGCCCTGTCCAAGCTGCTTGCACACGACATGGAGCAAGCACGCGAAGTCCGCTTCGAGCAACATCGCCCGCTGCTGCGCTCACGCCTGCCGGAAGCGTTCGCGCGGCTGACCTCGCCGCTGCTGTAGACCGCGGTCTGCGGCCTGCTCGCGCGCATCTGGTTGTGTACGGGGCGGCACGTGGAACAGCCACGGACGGCGGCGCTACACTGCGGCCACTCGAAGGGGAAGTTGGCATGCACTGGCTGTTTTTGTTCCTGGCGCTGGGCGCGCTGATCCTGGCTTTCAGCACGCCGCACATGTGGCTGCTGGTACTTTCACTGCTGGCCGCGCTGGCATTGCTGCTCGCATGGGTGCGCGGCGGATATGCCGCGCGGGTCGGCGCGGCGCGGCGCGATCCGGGCACGATGCTCGACGCGGTCGAGCTACGCCGCCTGCGTGAGCTGGCCGAGATCGGCAAGGCCAGCTCACGCGGCGCCACGCAGGCCGGCGAGGCAGCACGATGAGTACCCGACTCAGCGTCAACGTCAACAAGGTCGCGGTCCTGCGCAACTCGCGCGGTGGCTCCGATCCGGACGTGGTCCAGGCCGCACGCAGCTGCATCGCCGCTGGCGCGCACGGCATCACTGTGCATCCCCGGCCCGACCAGCGCCACATCCGCGCCGCCGACGTCTTCGCACTGTCGGCGCTGACCCGCGAATCCGGCGTGGAATTCAACATCGAGGGCAACCCGTTCGCGCCGCCGCGCGCCGGTTATCCCGGCCTGTTGGAACTGTGCCGACAGACCCGCCCGGAGCAGGTCACGCTGGTGCCCGATGGCGACGGCCAGTTGACCTCCGACCATGGCTTCGACTTCCGCCAGGAAGGCGCGCGCCTGCCGCCGCTGATCGCGGCGTTCAGGCAGCTCGGTTGCCGCGTCAGCCTGTTCGTGGATGCGGGCAATGCCGACATCCCACAGGCGGCTGCGTTCGGTGCCGACCGGATCGAGTTCTACACCGGTCCCTACGCCGAGGCACATGCCGGTGGCCAGCCACAGGCCAGTCTGGCCACGTTCGCCGCCTCGGCCAGCGTTGCCCGGCAGGCAGGCCTGGGGATCAATGCCGGCCATGACCTCTCCCAGGCCAACCTCGGCGAGTTCCTGCGCGCCGTGCCCGGCGTACTGGAAGTATCGATCGGCCATGCCCTGATCGGCGAGGCGCTCTACGATGGGCTCGACGCAACGATCCGCGCCTACCTGGAAATCCTCCGACAACATTGAGGTGGGCTGCTCCACCTGTAGGAGGGACTTCAGTCCCGACAGGCTGTCCCGGTAAAACTCGCCGGGACTGAAGTCCCTCCTGCACGATTCCGCCAGGATTTCCGACACAAACAAAAAAACGCCACCGTTGCCGGTGGCGTTTGCAGTCGCGTCATGACTGTTTGGAACGGCTACTGCGTATTACTGGACGAAGCCGATCTTCTGCATGTTCGCGTTCTTGGCAGCTGCCAGCACCCTGGCCGCCACTTCGTACTCCGCGTCCGCGTTCGCGTCGATCTTCAGCTGCGGCTGGTTGGTCGGGTCCGACTGGACCACTTCCTCCATCCGCTGCTGCAGCTCGGCCACCGGCACCGGGCTGTTGTTCCAATAGACCTGGTTGCCGGCGTCGATGCGCAGCTCGATCGGCGGCGGCGGCTCGACCGTCTGCGGCGGCGGGTTGAGCACTCGCTGCGGCAGGTCGACGGCGATCGGATAGGTCATGATCGGCGCGGTCACGATGAAGATGATCAGCAACACCAGCATCACGTCGATCAGCGGCGTGACGTTGATGTCGGCCATCGGCTTTCCGCTGGTCCCACTACTGAAAGCCATGCTTACTGCCCTCTGTCTTTGGTCGTGACGAAGCCGATGTCCAGCATGCCCTGACCCTGCGCGATCTTCATCACGTCGTTGATCGTGCTCATCTTGGTGGTGCGATCACCACGCAGGTTGAGCGGCGGCTGCGGGGTCTGCTGCGCGGCGGTGGAGAGGCGCGACTCCAGCGCCTCCTTGCTGACCGGCTCGTCGTTGAAGAACAGGTCGCCATTCTCCTTCACCGCGATCGTGATCGGGCTTGGCCGCTTGTCATCGTCATCCTGCTTGACCAGGTTGGCCTTCGGCAATTCAACCTTGACCTTCTGGGTCATCAACGGGGTGGTGATGATGAAGATGATCAGCAGCACCAACATCACGTCCACGAGGGGCGTGACGTTGATATCGGCCATCGGGCCGCTGCTGTTTCCACTACTGAAGGCCATAACGGGCTCCGTCTAAATCGAGATGCAATGACGTCTTGGCCGGAGGCGCGTCTTACTTGACGCGCGAACCGGTGGCGAAGAAGTCGTGCAGGTCGTGGGCGAACGTGTCGAACTTCGCGATCGTGGAGCTGTTGATCTTGGAGAAGAAGTTGAACGCGAACACCGCCGGGATGGCGACGAACAGACCGATCGCGGTCATGATCAGCGCCTCGCCGACCGGGCCGGCCACCGCCTCGATGCCGGCGTTGCCGCTGGCGCCGATCTTGATCAGGGCGCCGTAGATGCCCCACACGGTACCCAGCAGGCCGACGAACGGCGAGGTCGCGCCGACGGTCGCCAGCAGCACCATGCCCGACTGCAGCTTGCCGCTCTCGCGGGTCACGGCCTGGCGCAGGGCACGGTCGACGAACTCCGAACGGCTCAGGTTCTCGCCCAGACCGGTGCCGCTGGTTTCGGCGCGCTGGTGGTGGGCGGCCGCCTGGGCGGCGTCCAGGGCGATCTTCGAGAACGGCTCGGAAGCCGGCTGCTCTTCCATCACGCGGATGGCTTCCTGCGCGTTCGGGGCTTCCCAGAAGGCGCTGACCACGCGGTCGGAAGCGGCCTTCAGGCGGGCGGCGCGGAAGATGTTGATGACGGTCCAGTACCACGAGGCGGCCGACATGGTGATCAGAGCGATCAGGACGACCCAGGAAACGGCGAAGTCACCCGGGTTGGAGGTCATTTCCCCGATCAGGTGCTCGAAGCCCATCTGCGAGAGGGCAGCCGACGGGTTGGAGCCCCCGGCAGCAGCGGCAATAAAGAGATCCTGCAGCATGACGCTTACCTTTGTTGTGTGTGGTGATGAAGGGTATTGCTAAAGATACGACAGAGCGGGGGACCGGCCGTCGCCGGTCCCGTGCAATCAGTTGAGCGCGAAGTTGACCGGGACGCGCACGCGGCCCGCTGCCTTCTGCCCATTGACCACCGAAGCATTGAACTTCCACTTGCGGGCGGCTTCCATCGCGGCTCGGTCAAGATCGCGGTTGCGACTGGACTTCTCGACCGAAACGTTGGTCACGTTGCCGTTGGCATCGACGTCGACGATCAGGATGACCTCACCCTGCACGCCTGCCCGGAACGCGGCCGGCGGGTACTTGGGCGGGTTCATGTTCTTCGACGAGATGTCCACGCTGGCGCCGATGTCCTGCGAAGGCTGCGGCGGGGCAGGCGGCGACGGCGGGGTGACGATGTCGGCCGGACGCGGCTCCGGCACGTCCACCACCGGCGCTTCCGGCGGCGGTGGCACCGGCGACGGCTTCGGCGGCGCCAGGTTCTTCACCGGCGGCGGTGGCTTGTCCTGCGGCGGCGGCGGCGGCGGTGGCGGCGGTGGGGGCGGCGGCGCGTCGACAATCGTCACCATGACGTTGCGTTCCTTCTCCGGCGGGGCCTTGGGTGCCACGGCCGGGATCAGGAGCAGCATCAGGGCGGCAAGATGCAGAGCGATTACGAAGGCAATACCCACGATGCGGGGCCAGCTCAATCCCTGGTTCCCTTCATCCCGGTTGTACCCATGGACAACAAATTGTTCCGTCATGCGCCAATGGCTCTTTCAGTGGGGGTCCTGGATCCCGTTCCATCGATCCCGATTAGGGCAGCGTTCATGCCGCAGGAACCTCCAAGCTTATACCAATCCCGCGACCTGTAACCACTTATACACAGGCTTTCGGGGCTTTTTTTTAGCTTACTTCAAGTTGATGATCTTCTTCGCGTCATCCGGCTTCTTTACGCCCTTGGCCAGAGCCTGTTTGGCCGCTTCCTTGGCTTCGGGGATGCGGCCTTCCGAATGCAGCACCTTGGCCAGGTTGAGGTAGGTCTCGCCATCCTTGGACAGCGGTGCGGCCTTCTGCCAGTTCTCGATCGCCTGCGGGATCTGGTCGCTGTAGTAGTACGACTGCGCCAGCGCCAGGTAGACCTGATAGTCAGGCTTGAGGATGCCCTTCTGCAGGCCCTCGTTGATCACCGCGATGACATCCTTCTCGTGGTTGTCGGCGTTGGCGTAGATCGAGTACAGCTGCTTGTACTCCTTTTCCTCCGTGAGCTGGCCGCTGGCGCGCAGCTTGTCCATCACCGCAGCGGCCTTGTCGGTCTGCTCGGCCTGCAGGTACATGCTGGCCAGGTTGAGCTGGGCCTTCTTGTCACCGGGGTTCTTGGCGGCCAACTGCTCGGCGGCGGCGACCGCCTCGCCGGTCTGGCCGGCCTCGGCGTAGGCCGCCATCAACAGCTGGTTCCAGCTGTCCTTCGGCTCCGGCGATGCGGCGATCGCCTGCTTCAGTACCGGGATCGCCTCGGCGTACTTCTCTGTCTGGTACAGCGCCTGGCCCTTGACGATCAGGTCTTCCGGGCGCTGCGACTTGGTCTCGGCGAGGTACTTGTCGAGCGTGGCCAGGCCGGCGTCGTATTCGTTGTCCTGCAGTTGCAGCTGGGCCAGCATCAGCATCGACTGGTAGTGGCCATTGTTGTCCAGCGCGTTCAGGTCGACCGCCTGCTTCAGGTAGGCCTTGGCGGCGGCGGCGTCATCGAGGTTGTAGGCGGCCTGTGCGGCCAGCTGCGCGGCCAGCGCCTTGTCGGCCTCGTTGGCCGCGGGGTTGGCGATGATCTCGTCGGCCTGGCTGCGCACGCCCGGATAGTCCTCGCCCTTGTTGAAGGTGTCGATCAGCTTCTGCAGCTTGCTGCCAAGCTTCGCCGAGATCTTGACCTTCGGCGCCTCGCGGGTGGCCTGCGGATAAAGCTCCTTGGCCTTGCCGTCGTCCTTCGACTTGCGCCCATGACGCTCGGAAGAACCGCTATCGGACTGAGCAAGCGCATCGGCGACGACAGCCCCACCCAGCGATGCGGCGATGAACAGGGACAACAGGGCTTGCTTGCGGATGGGCAGTTTCATGATGACCTCGGCTGGACCGCACGCAGCGGTGCGGAAGTAAAACGCGGGCTTTATGAGAAGCGAGCCAGGAAACTTAGCAGAAACGTTTGCGGCAAGAAAACGGTTTCCATGCTGTCGTGCGCAAAATCGCCGGCTCAGCCGCAGCGCGGCGTGCGGCCCGCGTGCCGGGCCTGCTGGTAGACCGGCTGCAAAGAGGGGGTATCGCGCTGGAGTTCACGGATACGGTTGGTCGGATCGGGGTGGGTAGACAACCATTGCGGCTGGCGCGCGCCACCTGCGGCGATCATGTTCTGCCACAGGTTCACCGCCTGGGCGGGATCGAAGCCGGCCTGGGCCATCAATCGCTGGCCGACCACGTCGGCCTCGCTCTCCTGCGTGCGCGAGCCCGGCAACAGGAACGCCGTCTGCGCGGTCATCCCACCGACCTGGGTGACGGCACTGGCCGCGCTGCTGCCATAGGCCGCGCCGGCCAGCGCGCCGAGCAGGCCCAGGCCGGTCTGCGCGCCCATCTGGCGGGTGATGCGTTCCTCGTGGTGGCGCGAGATCACATGCCCGATCTCATGGCCGAGCACCGCCGCCAGCTGGTCCTGGTTCTTGGCGACGCTGAAGATACCGCTGTTCACCCCGACCTTGCCCCCCGGCAGCGCGAAGGCATTGGGCTCACTGTCGACGAATACCGCGACTTCCCACGGCGTGCCGCGCCACTGCGGCGGCAGCTGCGCCACCAGCGCGTTGACCACGCACTTCACGTATGCGTTCTGCTGGCCGTTGCTGCTGAGCCTTTCCTTGGCCTTGGTCTGGGCGAAGGCCTGGGCACCGAGCTGGTCGAGCTGCTGCTGCGATACGCCGCCGATCACTTGGCGGCGGCCGGTCGGCGAAGTTGTCGTGGCGCACCCGGCCACTGCCAGGATCAACAACGCGCCCAGCAGGACTGTCTTCATTGGATATCCCCATGTAACCGGCTTCATTGTCGTCGCCGGCAGCTTAACTTTGCGTCAAGTGTCAGGAGATGCCAAACCAGTGCAACGCGGCCAGCGCGAGCGCGTTGTTCACGCCATGCGCGGCGATCGGCGCCCACAACGTGCCGGCACGCCAATACAACCAAGCGAAGGCGGCCCCCATCGCGCCATAGACCAGCCAGAGCTGGAGGATCGCCCAGAGGCCGTTCCCGCTGAGGCCCGGCACTTCGTGAAGCAGTGCGAAGGCCAGGCTGCTCAACAGCATGCCCAGCCAGGGCCGGCCGGCCACCAGCAGACGTCCGAACAGCACGCGCCGGAACAGAAGTTCCTCGTAGGCGGGCGCAAGCGCTACCGCGAACACGATCAGGAACAGCGGCCACTGGTCCATGGCTTGTTCCATCAACGCAAGATTGGTCGGCACCGGGTGGATGCCCAGGTACTGGGCCAACGCGCCGATCGCCGTACTGAAAATGAATACGCCTAACGCCACCAACGCGATCAAGGCCCAGGTCGAGCGGTGCCCGATCGCCGCGCGAGAGGCCTGTCTTTCCTGCGCACTGGCACGACGCCGCCAGAAGTACAGCAACAGCGCCGCCGATGCGGTGCTGGTCAGCGCCATCAACATCTGCGCCATCGCACCTGGTTGGCCTATCGCCTGCGCGATCTGTTCCGGCCCCGGTGTGCCGCCTTGTTGGCGAGCCTGCTGCGCCAGTTCGATGCCGCGATAGACGCCCCAGACCACGCCGGCACCGAGACTGACCAGCAACAACACACCCAGCCCGATCACCAGGTCGATGAAGAATCCCAGCACGGGCGCGGTCGCCGGAGCCGGCTGGGCCGGCGCGGCAAAGGGCGGGGAGGGCGCCAGCGGTTCGGTCATCGCGATCCTGGAGGACGGGGAAGTCATCGCCGCGACGCGACTGCGCGCCACGGCGACGGGCTTGCGATTGTGTCAGATATCCAGGTTGGCGACCTTCAGCGCATTGTCCTCGATGAAGTCACGGCGCGGTTCAACCACATCACCCATAAGGGTGCTGAAGATCTGGTCGGCGGCAACCGCGTCCTCGATGCGGACCTGCAACAGGCGGCGGGTATCCGGGTTCACCGTGGTGTCCCACAGCTGTTCCGGATTCATTTCGCCCAGGCCCTTGAAGCGCTGGACCTGGCGGCCCTTCTTGGCTTCCTCCAGCAGCCAAGCCTGGGCCTGGCCGAAGCGGGTGATCGGCTGGGCCTTGCTGCCGCGCACGATCTGCGCACCGTCGCGCACCAGGCCGTGCAGCAGCTTGGCGGCCTCGTGCAGCGTGCGCAGCTCGCCGCTTTCGAACGCCGCCAGCGGCAGCACCTGGATCAGCTCCTCGCCCATGTGGCGGCGGGTCACCAACAGCGCGGCCGGGCGCTGCTCGTTGGGCTCCTGCAGCTCGATGCTGTAACGCGGCGTGCCCAGGCTGGCCTGGTTCAGGCGCGCGGCCAGTGCGGCCAGGCCCTCGCCGGCGCCGGCGGCGCGCAGGTGCTCCAGGTCGAGCGGGGTGAAATCGATCAGCGCCTCGAGCAGGCGCGCATCGTAGCGGTGCGCATTGCGGGCGATCGCCTCCTGCGCGGACGCGTAGGCGAGCAGCAGCTTCTCCAGCGCCACTCCCTCGATCGGCGGCTCGCCGGCGGCCGGGATCAACGAGGCCCCCTCGACCGCGCTGTTGGCCAGGTACACGTTCAGCGCCGCATCGTCCTTCAGGTACAGCTCGCTCTTGCCCTGCTTGAGCTTGTACAGCGGCGGCAGGCCGATATAGACGTGGCCGCGCTCGATCAGCTCGGGCATCTGCCGGTAGAAGAACGTCAGCAGCAGGGTGCGAATGTGCGAGCCGTCGACGTCGGCGTCGGTCATGATGATGATGCGGTGGTAGCGCAGCTTGTCCGGGTTGTACTCGTCCTTGCCGATGCCGGTGCCGAGCGCGGTGATCAGGGTGCCGACCTCGGCGCTGGCGAGCATGCGGTCGAAGCGCGCGCGCTCGACGTTGAGGATCTTGCCGCGCAGCGGCAGCACCGCCTGGTTCTTGCGGTTGCGGCCCTGCTTGGCCGAGCCGCCCGCCGAGTCGCCCTCGACGATGAACAGCTCCGACAGCGCCGGGTCCTTCTCCTGGCAGTCGGCCAGCTTGCCGGGCAGGCCGGCGATGTCGAGCGCGCCCTTGCGGCGGGTCAGGTCCCTGGCCTTGCGCGCGGCCTCGCGCGCGCGCGCGGCGTCGACGATCTTGCCGGCGATCGCGCGGGCCTCGTTGGGGTGTTCCTGCAGGAACTCCTCCAGGCGCGCACCGAAGGCGTTCTCCACCGCCGGGCGGACGTCCGAGCTGACCAACTTTTCCTTGGTCTGCGAGGAGAAGCTCGGGTCAGGCACCTTCACCGACAGCACCGCGATCATGCCTTCGCGCATGTCGTCGCCGGTCAGGGTGATCTTGGCCTGCTTGGCGATGCCGTTCTGCTCGATGTAGTTGTTCAGCACGCGGGTCAGCGCGCCGCGGAAGCCGGCCAGGTGGGTGCCGCCATCCTTCTGCGGGATGTTATTGGTGAAACAGTACATCGTCTCCTGGTAGGCGTCGGTCCACTGCAGCGCGACGTCCACGACGATGCCGTTGTGCTCGCCGGTCACCGAGATCACATTCGGGTGCAGCGGGTTCTTCAGCTGGGCCAGGTGCTCGACGAAGCTGCGGATGCCGCCTTCGTAGTGGAAATCGTCGCGGCGGCCCTCGCCACGCTCGTCGGCCAGGACGATCTTGACGCCGGAGTTCAGGAACGACAGCTCGCGCAGGCGCCGGGCCAGGATGTCGTAGTGGAATTCGACATTGCCGTGGAACGCCACCACCGACGGCCAGAAGCGCACGGTGGTGCCGCGCTTGCTGCTGGCTTCGAGCTTGTTCAACGGGCCGACCGCGGCGCCGTTGCTGAATTCCTGTTGGTAGTGGGAGCCACCCTGGTAGATGTCCAGTAACAGCTTTTCCGACAGCGCGTTGACCACACTGACGCCGACGCCATGCAGGCCGCCGGAGACCTTGTAGCTGTTGTCGTCGAACTTGCCGCCGGCGTGCAGCACGGTCATTACGACCTCGGCGGCGGACACCTCGCGGTCGAGCTTCTTGCTCATCTGCTCGTGCTTGCCGACCGGGATGCCGCGGCCATTGTCCGCGACCGAGACCGAGTTGTCGGCATGGATGGTCACGATCACGCTGTCGGCGTGGCCGGCCAGGGCCTCGTCGATCGAGTTGTCGACGACCTCGAACACCATGTGATGCAGGCCGGTGCCATCGTGGACATCACCGATGTACATGCCAGGGCGCTTGCGGACGGCCTCCAGACCTTCCAGCGCGGTGATGCTGTTGGCGTCGTAGTTGCCGGGGGTCGGGGGCGTGTTGTGTTCTTCGGTCATTCGCTTGCCGTTGGCTCCGCTGCATCGACGCCGCGCGGCTCCTGCCGCGCCACGCCGAAGAAGAATGGGATAGCGCTCGAATTATAACAGCCGGGCGCGTTCCGCCGGTCCCCGGCCGGGCAGGCTGCTACGCAGGGGCACCGGCGCTGACCATCCCATGTTCCACGTGGAACAAAGTGTAGGGCGCGGCCAGTTCGACCAGCGCGGACGGCACTTCGGTCGCGGTGATCATCACCTGCGCCGGCGCGGCCGCGAGGTGTTCAAGGACGCGCCGCTGATGGTGGCGATCGAGCTCCGAGCCCAGGTCGTCCAGAGCCACCACCGGCCAGTGCCCGCGCAGGTCGGCGAAATCCTCGGCTTGCGCCATCAGGCAGGCCAGGGCGGTGAGCTTGCCCTGGCCACGCGAGAGCGCCTCACGGCCCGGGATCGTGGCGTAGTCGGTGCGCCAGTCGGCCCGATGCGGACCGACCGTGGTGTAGCCATATTGGCGGTCACGATTGCGCGCCAGCAGCAGCGCGTCCGCCAGCGACACCTCGTGGCGGCGCCAGCCCGGCGAGAATTCCAGGCCGATCGCCTCGAGGCCGGGCGCGATCCGCCGCGCCAGCGGCACGACCCGCTCCTGCAGGCGCTCCAGGTAGCGCAGCCGGCGCGAGGTCAGCGCCTCCCCGGCCTCGGAAAGCTCCCTGTCCCAGGCATCCAGGGCCTCATTCACATACCCGCCCTGCTTGAGCAGGGCGTTGCGCTGCTTGAGCGCGCGGGCGTAACGACGCCACAGTGGCATGAAGTCCGGTTCCACGTGGAACAACCCCCAGTCCAGGAAGCGACGCCGGGTCTCGCCGCCGCCGCTGATCAGGGCGTGGCTACCCGGCTCGAAGGTCACCACCGCCAGCGCCGCGCAGAGACTGCTCATCTGGCTGACATCCTGCCCGTCGAGCCGTCCCTTCCAGTCCTGGCCGGTATGGCTCATGCCGACCCGCCGCCGCAGCCCCGGCTCTGCATCGTCGACGGATTCCTGCCATTCCACGTACACGTCCAGTGCCGGAGCGCCCTGGCGAATCAGCCCGTCGCGGACCCGCCCGCGGAAACTGCGCCCGTACGCCATCAGGTGCAGCGCTTCCAGCAGCGTAGTCTTGCCTGCGCCGTTGTCGCCGACGATCAGGTTGAGCCCGGCTGCAGGCTGCAATTCGACCGCCTCGAAGCGGCGCATGTGGTGGAGAGCGATTCGGTGGATGCGCATGCAGGTCGGGTCACGGGCTCGCGCCAGGCGAACCGCGCGTGGCCGGAAAGCATACGTGAAACCGCGCCGGCTGCCCGATGGGCCGCTGATATGCGCACCAGGCTTCGCGCGGACTGCCCTGTGGATCCTCTGTGGGCAAATCGGCCTGGAACGAGGGACATCGCCGGCAAACCGAGCTTATCCACATGCTGTCCCCAGCCTCAAGGCCAGAAATCGACCGGGTTTCGATGCAATAAACCCCTTTTAAATCATATAGATAAGGTGTTTTTCCACGAGATCCAGCCACACCACCACTACAGATATCCAAGATATTTAAAGCTTTTGAAGCATGGAAAGCCGAGTCACGGGACCACGACGCCTCGCGAGTTACAGGCGATCTCGACCAGCCCCATTGCAGTCTTCAGAACGATGAACAAGCACCGGTGCCCTAAATAAAACGCCCGGCAGGGCCGGGCGTCTGTGAAGCATGTTCCACGTGGAACCGAATTGATCGTGGTCAGAGCCGCAACGGCATCACCACGTGCCGCGACTTCTCGCTGCTCGACTCGCGCACCAGCGCCGACGAGTTGGCATCGCGCAGCTGGATCACCACGAATTCCTCGCGCAACGCCGACAATGCATCCAGCAGGTAATTCACGTTGAAGCCGATCGCCAGGTCGCTGACCTTGGTGTCGGCCTCGACTTCTTCCTGCGCTTCTTCCTGCTCCGGGTTATGCGCGCTGATCTTCAGCTGGCCCGGCGAGACTTCCACGCGCACGCCGCGATACTTCTCGTTTGACAGGATCGCCGCACGCTGCAGCGCCGCGCGCAACGACTCGCGATCGATCTTGACCTCACGATCAGCGCCGATCGGCACCACCGCCTCATAGTCGGGGAAGCGGCCGTCGATCAGTTTCGAGGTGAAGGTGACATCGCCGCGCTTGACCCGTACGTGGCTGCGGCCGACTTCCAGTTCCAGCTCCCGATCTCCGCCTTCCAGCAGGCGCTGCAATTCGGTCACGCCCTTGCGCGGCACGATGATCTGGCGCTTGGTGGCGCTGCCTCCCTCCAGCCCGGTCTCGCACAGCGCCAGACGGTGGCCGTCGGTCGCCACGCAGCGCAGCAGGCTGTCGCGCAGGTCGAACAACAGACCATTGAGGTAGTAGCGCACGTCCTGCTGTGCCATCGCGAACGCGGTGCGCTCGATCAGTTCCTTCAACGCCGCTTCCGGGACAGCGACGCGCTCAGTCGCCTCGACCTCGTCGACCGACGGGAAGTCGTTGGCAGGCAGCGTCGCCAACGTGAAACGCGAACGTCCGGCTTGCACGGTGACCTTGTCGCCAGCCTGCGATACGGTCACGCGGCTGCCGTCGGGCAGGGCGCGCACGATATCGAACAGTTTGCGGGCTGGAATCGTGGTCTCACCATCCTGCGCATCTTCCACCGACGTGCGCGAGATCATTTCCACTTCCAGATCGGTACCGGTCAATGACAACTGACCGTTCTGCACCTGCACCAGAAAGTTGGCGAGGACCGGCAGGGTCTGACGGCGTTCGACCACGTTGACGACCTGGGCCAACGGCTTGAGAAAGGCTTCGCGCTGCAGTGTGAAACGCATGTGGTTCCGTGCCCCTATGCTTTAAAAGATGTGGAATAAATCAAAAGCTTGGTGGTGATGGTAGGCGCAGATTTCGCGGAAAACTACCTTAAGGTGTTGTTCTGAAAGAAGTTTTATCGCGCGAAACCCGTTGGATTACTGGCCGTGGAGTGCCGGGAAAAGCTGTGGATAGTTTTTGCCGTGCTCCCATCCGCAAGTTTATCCACAGATTCTCCCCGATTTGCCCGCCGATCATGCACCGAATTGTCCCCGAGGTGCGCGGCGGCCCCAAATACTCACTCGCTCAGCTTGCGGATCAGCTTGTCCCAGTCCTCGCGCAGCTTGCCGTCGGTCTCCATCAGGTGCTTGATCTGGCGGCAGGCGTGCAAGACGGTGGTGTGATCGCGCCCGGCGAAGGCATCGCCGATCTCCGGCAGGCTGTGCTCGGTCAGTTCCTTGGCCAGCGCCATCGCGACCTGGCGCGGACGCGCCAGCGAGCGGGTGCGGCGCTTGGACAACAGATCCTTGATCTGCAGCCCGTAGTAGTCGGCGACGGTCTTCTGGATGTTGGGGATGCCGATCGCCTGTTGCTGCGCGCGCAGCAGGTCGCGCAGCGTCTCCTGGGCGAACTCGACGGTGATCGCGCGGCCGGTGAAGTTGGCGCGCGCCACCAGCGTGTTGAGCGCGCCTTCCAGGTCGCGCACGTTGCTGCGCATCTTCTTGGCGATCAGGAACGCGACGTCGTCGGGGATCTCCGCGCCACGCTCGCGTGCCTTGGCCAGCACGATCGCCGCGCGGGTCTCGAAGTCGGGCGGGTCGATCGCCACCGACAGGCCCCAGGCCAGGCGCGACTTCAGCCGCGGCTCCAGGCCCTCGACCTCGCGCGGGTAGCGGTCGCAGGTCAGGATGATCTGCTGGCGGCTGTCGAACAGCGCGTTGAAGGTGTGGAAGAACTCCTCCTGAGTGCGGTCCTTGCCGGCGAAGAACTGGATGTCGTCGATCAGCAGCGCGTCGATCTGCTGGAACTGGCGCTTGAACTGATCCATCGTCTTGTCCTGCAGCGAACGGATCATCGCGCTGAAGAACTGTTCCGAACGCAGGTACATGATCTTCGCGTTCGGATTGACCTGGCGCAGCGCGTTGCCCGCGGCGAACATCAGGTGGGTCTTGCCCAGGCCGGTACTTCCGTAGAGAAGCAGCGGATTGTGCGCGCGGTCGCCGGGCTTCTGCGCGGCCTGGAACGCGGCGGCCAGGCCTAGCTGGTTGCTGCGGCCCTCGACGAAGTTCGCGAAGGTGTAGTGCGGGTCCAGGTTGCTGACAAACGGCGCGGCCGTCGGCACGGCGGCTGGCACGAGCGCCGAGGTGGCCGGCGCGGGGGCCGCTTCCACGGGCTTGGGACGTGAACCTACCGCCAGCGCGACCTCGCCGTTGCCGGCATAGTGCGCCAGCAGCTCGCGGATCCGGGCCAGGTAGCGTTCGCGGACCTGCTCGACGATAAAGGCATTCGGGGCGTACAGCACGACGCTGTCAATGCGCTCATCGGCTTGCAGCGGTTTCAACCAGGTATGGACGTCTTCCGGGGGGAATTCGGCTTCCAGACGTTCCAGGCAGCGGGGCCAAGCATCCATCAACGTGTATTCATCCAAAGCCGGGCGATTGCGCGCAGAAATGCGCCGTGCAGGTCGCCCGGGAGTCAAAAGCGGATGGGCCAGACTACCATCGGGACCCGCTTTTTCCCATACTTATTCACAGGGACATCCACAGATCGCGACCTGCTCCAGGAAATACCGGCCATCGACGGCTTGACTCGGAGGCCAGGACCTCTATAGAATTTCCGGTTCTTTCGTATCCCTTCATGCAGAGGCCCCCATGGCCACCAAGCGCACCTACCAACCCAGCAACCTCAAGCGCAAGCGCGACCACGGCTTCCGCGCCCGTATGAAGACTGCCGACGGCCGCAAGGTCCTGGCTCGTCGCCGTGCCAAGGGCCGTAAGCGCCTGAGCGCTTGATTGCCCTGCCGCTGAACGCGGCCAAGGCAATTCCTACCGTGATCGAATTCCACCCGCGCAAGCGATTTCCTCGCTCTGCGCGGGTTCGCACGCGCGCGGAATACGCGGTCGTTTTCGACCAGGCGCGACGCTGCTCCGATCCGCTGATGAGCCTGCACTGGCGATCCGGCGACACGCCGCCGCGCCTGGGCATGGCGGTGTCGCGCAAGGTCGATCCGCGCGCGGTCGGGCGCAACCGAATCAAGCGCGTGTTGCGCGATACGGTCCGACACATCCTGCCTGCGCTCGCCGGGGGCGACTACGTCGTGGTCGCGCGCCAGGCCGCCGCACAGGCCAGCAACGAACAGATCCGCCAGGCCTTGTTGCGTGTGCTGCGCCGTGCCGGCGCATTGCCCGTGCCCGCCGCCGGCGTCACAATGCCGCCCGCCGAGGTCACTGCCTCCCCTTCACCGAACATGCCGGAACGCCGTTCCGACTGAGCCGAGTTGCTGCCTGATGAACCAGACCCGCGTTTTCCTGATCTTCGCCTGGCTGATGGTCGCAGCGTTGCTGTGGATGGAATGGAACAAGGAGAAGACCGTGCCGGCCACTCCGGCGGTCGCCACGCAGGCGGTACCCGCTGCACGCGATGCCGACGTGCCAGGTGCACCGGCGCAGGCGTTGCCGCAGGCGGGCAGTCCGACCGTGGCCGCTGCCCCGGCGGTGAACGCCCCGGCGGCGCCGGTCGTGACCGTCACCACCGACGTACTTCAGCTCAAGCTCGACGGTCGCAGCGTGCTCGATGCGCAGCTGTTGAAGTTCCCCCAGAGCAAGGATGCCGGCGCGTCGCCGGTCGACCTGTTGACCGACGAGCCCGCGCATCCGTACAGCGCGACCAGCGGCTGGGCCAGCCAGGGCAGCTCGCCGGTACCCGGTGTCGGCGGTTTCCGTCTGGAGCAGGCCGGCGTCACCGCGTTCGCGCTGGCCGAAGGCCAGGACAGTCTTGTGATTCCGTTCGTCTGGAACGGTCCGGATGGCGTCAGCATCCGTCGGACTTTCACCCTGGAGCGTGGCCGCTATGCGGTCAGCGTCAAGGATGAGGTGGTCAACAAGAGCGCCACGCCGTGGACCGGCTACGTGTTCCGCAAGCTGAGCCGGGTGCCGGCGATCCTCACCCGCAACATGACCAACCCGGATTCCTTCAGCTTCAACGGCGCGACCTGGTACAGCCCGCAGGAAGGCTACGAGCGCCGCGCGTTCAAGGACTATGCCGACGACGGCGGGCTGAACCGGCAGATCACCGGCGGCTGGATCGCGTTGCTCCAGCATCATTTCTTCACCGCCTGGATCCCGCAGAAGGACCAGACCTCGCTGTACGTGCTGGCGCAGGACGGCCCGCGCGACGTCGCCGAGCTGCGTGGGCCCGCCTTCACCGTGGCCCCCGGCCAGAGCGCCACCACCGAGGCGCGGCTGTGGGTTGGCCCCAAGCTGGTCGCCGCGATCGCCAAGGAGGACGTGAAGGGCCTGGACCGCGTGGTCGACTACAGCCGCTTTTCGCTGATGGCGGTCATCGGCCAGGGCCTGTTCTGGGTGCTTAGCCACCTGCACAACCTGATCGGCAACTGGGGTTGGGCGATCGTGGGGCTGGTGGTGATGCTGCGTCTGGCGCTGTACCCGCTGGCGGCCGCGCAGTACAAGTCCGCGGCCAAGATGCGCAAGTTCCAGCCGCGTCTGCAGCAGCTCAAGGAGCGTTACGGCGACGATCGCGCCAAGCTCAACCAGGCGATGATGGAGCTGTACAAGAAGGAGAAGATCAACCCGATGGGCGGCTGCCTGCCGGTGCTGATCCAGATGCCGATCTTCTTCGCGTTGTATTGGGTGCTGGTGGAGTCGGTCGAGTTGCGCCAGGCGCCGTGGCTGGGGTGGATCCAGGACCTCACCGCGCGCGACCCGTACTTCATCCTGCCGCTGATCAACATCGCGATCATGTGGACGACGCAGAGGCTGACGCCGACGCCGGGCATGGACCCGATGCAGGCCAAGATGATGCAGTTCATGCCGCTGGTGTTCGGCGTGATGATGGCGTTCGTGCCGTCCGGCCTGGCGCTTTACTGGGTGGTCAACGGCGGGCTGGGCCTGTTGATCCAGTGGTGGATGATCAAGCAGCACGGCGAGTCGCCGAGCAAGATCATCCACGACAGCGCCGCCAAGTGATCGATGAAGACCCGCCGCACGGCGGGTCTTTCATTTCGGCGTTCTAGAATTCCACGTTGCCGCGAGGTTCTCCCGCATGTCCGACAACGACACCATCGTCGCCATCGCGACCGCCGCCGGTGCGGGCGGGATCGGTGTGCTGCGCGTTTCCGGACCGCGTGCGCAGGCGATCGCCATCGGGCTCGGCATCCCCGCTCTGCTGCCGCGCCAGGCGCACTACGCGCGCTTTGCCGATGCAGATGGCGAGACCATCGACGACGGCATCGCGCTGTGGTTCCCGGCGCCGCGCAGCTTCACCGGCGAGGCGGTGCTGGAGCTGCAGGGCCATGGCAGCCCGGTGGTGCTGCGGCGCCTGCTGGCGCGCTGCATCGAGCTGGGCGCGCGCCAGGCGCGGCCCGGCGAGTTCAGCGAGCGGGCGTTTCTCAACGGCAAGTTCGACCTGGCCCAGGCCGAGGCGATCGCCGACCTGATCGCGGCCGGCGACGAGCGCGCCGCGCGCGCCGCGCGCCGTTCGCTGGATGGCGTGTTCTCGCGGCGGGTCGAGGAGGTGGCCGGGCAGCTCACCCGGTTGCGCATCCACGTCGAGGCGGCGATCGACTTTGCCGACGAGCCGATCGACACGTTGGGCGGCGAGCAAGTACGTGCCGGCCTGGAACAGGCAACCACGACGCTGGCCCGGCTACAACGCGACGCCGAACGCGGTCGCAAGCTGCGCGACGGCCTGCACGCGGTGCTGGTCGGCCCGCCGAACGCGGGCAAGAGTTCGCTGCTCAATGCACTGGCCGGCAGCGATCGCGCGATCGTCACCGACGTGGCCGGCACCACCCGCGACACCTTGCGCGAGACGATCCGCATCGACGGGCTCGAGCTGACGCTGGTGGACACCGCCGGATTGCGTGAGGGTGGCGACGCGATCGAGCGCGAAGGCATGCGCCGCGCGCGCGACGAGTTGCGGCGTGCGGACCTGGCGCTGGTCGTGATCGACGCGCGCGATCCGCATGCCGGCCGCGCGGCGGTCGCCGATGCGATCGAAGGCGTGCCACGCCGCCTGTGGATCCACAACAAGCGCGACCTGCTGGCGGCGCCGGGGGACCTGGCCGAAGACGAGGTCGAAGTATCGGCCGTCACCGGCGCCGGGCTCGACGCGTTGCATGCGCGCCTGCGCGCGTTGGCCGAAGGTGATGCCGGCGAGGGCGTCGATGGCGAATTCAGCGCGCGAGCAAGGCATGTCGAGGCGCTCGCACGGGCCTCGGAGCACCTTGCGACGGCCGGCGCGGAGCTGGACCACGAGCGGCTCGAACTGGCTGCCGAAGAACTGCGCCTGGCGCACGAGGCGCTGGGCGAGATTACCGGGCGCATGAGCGCGGACGAGCTGCTGGGGCGGATCTTTTCCAGCTTCTGCATCGGGAAGTGAGGTAAGGTCCAAGGATATCCAGGGATGCCTCTGGAACAGGACATCCTGCCGCGGCGCCCTTGCCCGAGCGCGAGATTTCCAGGGCGACGGGAACATCCCGTTCGCGGCATGATTGAACGAACGCCAGGGCATCTTCCCGCCAGTCCGATTCGTCGAAATCCACGGCAAGCAGGTGGCAATGGTCGTCAGCCAGCAAAGGGTAAAGGCCGACGCCATGTCATCGGCAGCACTCACCCCGACCACAGGCCGGCGTCGGTCAGGCGGCGCAAAAGAGCCGCACGTTTTGCATGGGGTACGAGGAAGCGCCGCAGCGCGCGGTCGAAGGCTTCACGGCTGGAAACCAGTGCGTAGCCTTCGGCAAGCTCGACCAGTATGCGCATGGCCTGGTCGTAGCCGGATGCGACGCCGCGTGCGGCATGGGTATCGGCGGCCTTCCACGATGCGTCCGGAGCGGCCATCAATTGGCGCAGTCTGGCTTCGTGTTGTCGACGGCGCTCGGCTTCGCGTTTTGCATGCGCCTTGGCTTCGCGTACCCGCCGGTTCGTGGCGGCCGATCGGGCCAGCTTGCGCAGCTCCGCCACCCGGCGCCGAGGAGAATCCGGAGCCGCCGGGCGCTGCGCTTTCAGCCATGCGGCGTAGTGGGATTTCACCTGGCGTTCCGCTTCCTGGCCATGCCCCAGCGCGAGCCGCCTGAGCACGTCCTTCATGTCGGCGATCTGCCAGGTGTCCAGCCATGAGGTGATGAGCTGCGCTTCGTCATCGTCCGCTGGCATGGGTGCGGTACTCCCGGTGCTGGCAGCTGCGAGCAGGTCCGGGTCGATCTCCAGGAATTCGACCAGGGCCTGTTGTGCAGGCGACAGTTCTGCCAAGCCCGGTGGAACGTCCGGCTCCTGGGCATCGTCGTCCAACGCATCGCCGGCAGCCAGCCAGCCCAGGTACAGTGGCCGCACGTCGCCACGCAACAGTTCATCGCGCAGCGGAACAAGCCGGCGCATCCAGCCGCTGCCGTCGTCCTGTGCAAAGCGGTCGTAGTCCTCGCTTTCGTCCAGAGTCCAGTCGAGGATCCAGTGCGTATCGCTGGACCCGACCGAAAGTGTGTCCGGGGTGATGAAGGGGCGTAGCTCGGCCTGGCGGAAAGCAGCCTTGGGCAGCCGCAACGACAGATGGCAACTGCACCAGTTGGCCGAATAGACGAAAGCGTCGAAATAGCACCGCATCCAGTCGGCAGGGTTGGCCTTGAGGTCGCCCCATTCGTAGTGGTTGGTGAAGCCACCGGATGTGATGACAGCACGGGTGGAGACGGCGCGCAGCTCGGCCATCTCGGTGCGGGTCAACGGCCGGTCGATGGCCGCGAATTCGTAGTATTGGTATTCGCTCATGGTGCTGGTGTCTTGTTCGGTCGGCAGGTATTTCAGCGCAGCTCATACCAGGTTCCGCGGCCCCCCCCATGCTGGGCCAGATGTCCCTGCTCCACCAGCGTTCTGAAGTGCTGTTTGAGCGTGTTGCGGCTGGCGCCGGTCAGGCGGATCGCCTCGGCCATGGTGATCCGCCCATGCTCGCGCGTGAACTCGACGATCTGCAGCGCAAGGTCCGGCAGCTTGGCCAGTACCAGCTTTTCGCGTTCGATCTTGCGTTCGAGGCGGCGTACCTGCTGCGACAGGGCACGCAGGAAGAACACCAGCCAAGGCTGCCAGTCCGGGGCATCGGTACGAATGCTGCCCTGGGTCTGGCGCAGCGCCAGGTAGTAGGCCTCCTTGTTCTGCTCGATCACGCTTTCGAGTGAACTGTAGGGCACGTAGGCATAGCCGGCCTGCAACAGCAGGAGTGTGGTCAGTACCCGGCTCAGGCGGCCGTTGCCATCCTGGAAGGGGTGGATCTCCAGGAACACCACCACCCAGATGCCGATCAGCAGCAATGGATGCAGGTGTCCGCCGCTGCGTTCCCCGTTGAACCAGCCCACCAATTCGGTCATCAGGCGTGGTGTATCGAAAGGCGTTGCGGTTTCGAACACCACACCCAGCGGCTTGCCATCTTCATCGAATGCCGCGACGCTGTTGGTGGTGGTCTTGTAGTTGCCGCGATGCCAGGCATCCTTGTCGCTGTGGGTCAGCAGGTCGCGATGCAGTTGCCAGATGTGGTTCTCGGTCAGTGCGATGTCCTGCCAGGACGAGAACACCAGCTCCATGACTTCGGCATAGCCGGCCACTTCCTGTTCGTCGCGGGTTTCGAACGACCTGATCTGCAGATTGGAAAGCAGGCGTTCGACCTCGCGGTCCGACAGCCTGCTGCCCTCGATCCGTGTCGAGGAGCCAATGCTCTCGATGGTGGCCACCCGCCGCAACGCCGACAGCCGATCGGGCGCCAGCGTGCCCAGCGCGCGCCAGGCGCCCTTGAACTCGTCGATGCCGGCAACCAGGCCAAGGATTTCCGGGGTGATCTGGAGGGAGTCGGTGCGGATCATGCAACCAAGAATACACCCATTTACACCCAATCATCGGGCGCCATTTCCAAACCCGTTTACACCCATTTGGGTAGTCAACCTCAGGTGGCCACGGGCCATGGGCCACTCCACTTGGTGGCGAAGTTGCACAGGTCCGGTCGCCTGAGCCTCTTCGCAACCGCGGGTGTTGCGATCCTTGATTGAGGGGGACTGCCATCCAGCAAGCGAACCTGCTTCCAGCGTGACACGCCTTAGACTGTGCGACGTCTCCTTCACTGTCCTGCATCACACACTGTCCTGCATCACATGCCGCATCGCCGCAGCCACCTCGCTCCCAAGCCCGCCAGCGGCAGCGCCGCCGGCAAGCCGCGCGGCAAGTCCAAGACCGGCAGCAAGGCCGGCAATAAGATCCAGCCGCGCCTGTCGCCGCACACGCCGCCCGTGGACATGACGCCGCAGGACTGGCAGCGCGCGCTGCGGCGCCAGTTCGGGCGCGAGCAGGCGTTCGTGCTGGACAATCTCACGCCCGAGCCACTGTTCTCCGAGTTCCGCGTGCGCAACCCGCACACCGGCGGCGCCTACCGCGTGCTGATCCGCGGCCTGGCGCCGGGCGAGAACCAGTGCGACTGCCCGGACTTCCGCACCAACGAGTTGGGCACCTGCAAGCACGTGGAATTCGTGCTGGCGCGGCTGGAACGCAAGCGCGGCGCCAAGGCGGCGCTCGGGCAGGGATTCCGGCCGCCCTATAGCGAAGTGCGGGTGCAGCCGGGGCATCCGCGCCGCTTGCGCCTGCAATTGGGCAGCGAGGCGCCGGACCCGGTGCTGGCGCAGGCGCGCAGGCTGTTCCCGGCGGCGTCCGATGACGCTGCCGATCGTTGGCTGTTCGATGCCGGGCACGCTCCGGCGCTGCAACGTTTCGCCGACGTCTGCCGCAGGCACGGCCATGCATTGCGCATCGACGACGCGGCGCGCGATCACCTGGCCGGCGTGCACGATGCCGAACGCCGCCGCGCCGTGCTGGCCAAGGCGTTCCCGCAGGGCGCGGCCAGCCCGGCGCTGGCCAGGCTGGTCAAAGTGCCGCTCTACCCCTACCAGGCCGAGGGCGCGCTGTTCGCGGTGGCTGCCGGGCGCGCGCTGATCGGCGACGACATGGGCCTGGGCAAGACCATCCAGGCGATCACCGCGGCCGAGATCCTGGCCCGCCATTTCGGCGTGCGCCGGGTGCTGGTGGTCTGCCCGACCTCGCTCAAGTATCAGTGGCAGCGCGAGATCGCGCGTTTCTCCGGGCGCCAGGCGCAGGTGGTCGAGGGCGGCCGCCAGGCGCGGCGCGCGTTGCTGGAAAGCGATGCGTTCTGCCTGGTCACCAACTACGAGAAGTTGCGCGGCGACCTGGACCTGATGGGCACCGGAATTGGTGATCGTCGACGAGGCGCAGCGGGTCAAGAACTGGAACACCCTGGCCGCGCGCGCGATCAAGCGCATCGACAGCCCGTACGCGATCGTGCTGACCGGCACGCCGCTGGAAAACAAGCTGGAGGAACTGATCTCGATCGTGCAGTTCGTCGACCAGCACCGGCTTGGCCCGACCTGGAAGCTGATGCACGAGCACACCGTGCGCGACGACACCGGGCGCGTCACCGGCTACACCGGGCTGGAGCGGATCGGGCAGACGCTGGCGCCGATCCTGATCCGCCGGCGCAAGGCGCAGGTGCTGACCCAGCTGCCGCCGCGCACCGACCAGCAGGTGCTGGTGCCGATGACCGAATTGCAGGCCACGCTGCACGAGGACAATGCGCAGGTCGCCGCGCGCATCGTCCAGCGCTGGCGCAACAGCGGCTTCCTGTCCGACGCCGACCAGCGGCGACTGACCTGTGCGCTGCAGAACATGCGCATGGTCTGCGACAGCAGCTACCTGCTCGACCCGGAGACCGACCATGGCGTCAAGGCCGACGAACTGGTCGCGCTGCTCGACGAGCTGCTGGCCGATCCCGACGAGAAAGTGGTGGTGTTCAGCCAGTGGCTGCGCATGCACGAAGTGCTGATCCGCCGCTTCCAGGCACGCGGCTGGGGCCATGTGCTGTTCCACGGCGGGGTGCCGTCGAACAAGCGCCAGGCATTGGTCGACCAGTTCCGCGACGATCCGCGCTGCCGGCTGTTCCTGGCCACCGATGCCGGCAGCACCGGGCTCAACCTGCAACACGCCGCCACCCTGGTGAACATCGACCTGCCGTGGAACCCGGCGGTGCTGGAACAGCGGGTCGCGCGCATCCACCGCCTGGGCCAGCAGCGGCCGATCCAGGTGGTCAACTTCGTCGCCCGTGGCAGCATCGAGGAAGGCATGCTGTCGGTGCTGGCGTTCAAGCGCTCGCTGGCGGCGGGCATCCTCGACGGCGGCGACGGCGAGATCGCGCTGGGCGGCAGCCGCCTGACCCGTTTCATGAGGGAGGTCGAATCGGTGACCGGCGCGGTCGCGCCCGGGGCGCCGATCGCGCCTGCGGAGGAAATGGCCGTGGCCGTGGCCGAGCCCGACGACGCCAGCGATCCGCCCGAACCTCAGGATGCCGCTGTCCCGGGCGTGCCGGGCGCAGCGGTTGCCCGGAACGCCGATGCCGGCAACGTGATTGCCGCGCCGGCCGCCGACCCGTGGGCCGCGCTGCTCGGCGCCGGCACGCAGCTGGTGCAGGCATTGACGGCGGCCAGCCAGCCGGCCGGTGCCGCGCCGGAACACCCCTGGGTCGAACGCGACAGCCGTGGCCAGGCACACCTGAAGCTGCCGCTGCCCGAGCCGGACACCCTCGGCCGCATCGCCGAGGTGCTGGCCGGCCTGGCCACGGCGCTGGGGCAGCGGCGCTGAGCATGCGGTGTTGCACGGCCGGTGTCCGATGGCCAGGCCGGCGCTTCCCCGGCAAGACCGCCAGACACCCAGCGCCGGGGTGCTTTCGCGGGGATCGCGGGTCGCTGTGCTGCCAGATGACGACCACCGCCTGATCGGAGGTAACCAAGCAGTATGCCGCCCCGTAGCCGGGCAATGCGTGGAGCATTGCCGAGCACGGTCTTTACATGGCATTGAATAACATTGTTTTCTAGTGGTAACCACTATGTCGCAGGGCGGAAAGATCGTGGTCGCAAGCTTGCCACTCGACCTTCATCTGCCTCCTCGACATGCCCCGACTCTCCCCGCTGCAGGCGGCGATCGCCGTCGCCCTGATGCCCGCTTTCTGCGCCCGTGCCGCCGATGTGCCCGCTCCCGCTCCCGCGCCGGCCGCGGCCGACGAGGTGCGCCAGCTCGATGCGATCTCGGTGATCGGCCAGGGCGAGACGCGCCAGGTCCAGCGCATCACCCGCCAGGACGTGGAGGTGCTGCCGCCCGGCACCAGCATCCAGAAGCTGCTCGGGCGCATTCCGGGTGTGAACGTGCAGTCCAACGATGCGTTCGGCGCCAACGAGGAGTCGCAGAAGATCAGCCTGCGCGGCTTCAACGGTACCCGCCTGGGCTATACGCTCGACGGCCTGCCGCTGGGCGACAACGCCTACGGCAACTACAACGGGCTGAACGTCTCGCGCGCGCTGATCGCCGAGAACTTCGGCGGGGTCGAGCTGGCCTCGGGCATCGGCAGCCTGGGCACCGCCTCGACCAGCAATCTCGGCGGCACGGTCCAGTACTACTCGGACGATCCATCCAGCGTGTTCGGCGGACGCATCGCGCAGACCGTCGGTTCGGACGCCAACCGCCGCACCTACCTGCGTGTGGACACCGGCGAGCACGACGGCTTCTCGGCGTACCTGTCGGGCATCAATGCCGGGGCCGACATGTGGGCGCGCCCGTACTCGCCGACCACCACGCGCCAGTTCAACGGCAAGGCGGTCTACCAGTTCGAGCGCGGCAAGATCACCGCCTTCGTGGATACCTCGCGCACCTCCCAGGCCGACTATGCCTACCTGTCCAAGAGCGGGCTGCTGCGCGGGCTCGGCTGGGACTGGAACCTGTACGCGCCGGACTGGAACCGCGCGCTGGCCGCGGCCTACTGCGCCAGCGCCACCTACGATGCCAGCCGCTGCGCCTACAGCGGTGGCGTGGACAACGTCGACGACGCCTACTACCAGAGCCGCGCGCTGCGCGACGACGACCTGTACTACCTGTCCGGCGACTTCCAGCCTTCGGAGACGGTGACGCTGCACGCACAGGCCTACCACCACGAGAACGCCGGCCAGGGCCACTGGTGGGCGCCGGGGCAGGCGTCCAATCCCGGCACCGAACAGGCACTGCCGATCTCGATCCGCAGCACCAACTACAGGATCAACCGCACCGGCGGCATCGCCTCGCTGGGCTGGGACCTGGGCCCGCATCACCTGGAGGCCGGCGTCTGGTACGAGCGCAACCACCACCACGTGGAGCGCAACTTCTACTGGATCGACGGGCCGGTGGACGACGACACCTTCCTCGGCGGGCCGGATCGCCGGCTGTTCTCGCAGGACTACCTGATCACCACCCGGCAGGCCTATGTGCAGGGCAACTTCAAGCTGCTCGACGGACGCCTGAGCCTGGACGTGGGCGTCAAGAGCCCGCACACCACGATGACCGCACGCGAGACGCCCGGGATCGTGGTGGAATCGCCGCTCGCCGATGGCCGGCTGAAGGCCGGCAAGGCGCTGCTGCCGCAGGGGGGCGTGAGCTACCGACTGGCCAAGGGGCAGGAGGTGTTCCTGTCCTATGCCAGGAACATCGCCGCGTTCCAGGGCGGTGGCGCGGGTGGTCCGCTGCTGGTGACCCAGGCCGCGTTCGACGCCAGCCTCGGCGACCTGGAGCCGGAGCAGTCGCGCACGATCGAGGGCGGCTACCGCGTGGTGCGCGGTGCCCTGGAAGCCTCGCTGGTCGGCTACGACGTCAGGTTCGACAACCGCCTGCTCTCGCTGAACCCGTGCCCGAGCATCCAGCAGGGCACCTCGTCAGCCTGTACCACGCGCTTCTACAACGTCGGCTCGGTGACCAGCCGCGGCGCCGAGCTGACCGTGTTGTGGAAGCCGAGCGAGCACTTTCAGTGGTACAACTCGGCCTCGTTCAACCGCTCGACCTACGACGACGACTACCTGCAGAACGGCGTGACGGTGCCGACCTCGGGCAAGACCACGGTGGACACGCCCAAGCGCATGTTCGCCAGCGAGATCGCCTGGCAGTACGCCGGCTGGAACGCCAGCCTGCGCGCCAAGTACCTCGGCCGGCGCTACTACACCTACACCAACGACCAGGGCTTCGGCGGCGTGACCACTTTCGACGCGGGCGCCGGCTACGACTTCGGCGAGGTGGCGGCATTGCAGGCGCTCAAGCTCAGCGTCAACGTCACCAACCTCACCGACAAGCGCTATGCGGCTGACCTCAGTGGCTTCACCAACAGCGACCCGAACGGGCGGGTGATGGCGTTCCACGCCAGCGCGCCACGGCAAGTGTTCCTGACCCTGGACGCGAGGTTCTGAAGGCTCGATCCGCTGGCCGGGGCCGCATAGTGCCGAGCACGCTTGGCGCCGCGCGTGCTTTCCGAGAGTTGAACCGGAGTAGAGTGCCGCGATGACGATGCGTCGAATCCTGGTGTGCATGATCCTTTCAGCCTTCGCGTTGCCGCTGTGGGCGCAAGCCTCGCCGGCGGGCAAGCCGCTGGTCTACGCCCACCGCGGTGCCAGCGCGCTGCGGCCCGAGCACACGCTCGCCTCGTATGCCAAGGCGATCGCCGACGGCGCCGACTTCGTCGAGCCGGACCTGGTCTCGACCCAGGATGGTGTGCTGGTGGCGCGCCACGAGAACGAGATCGGCGGCACCACCGACGTCGCCGCGCATCCGGAGTTTGCCGCGCGCAAGACCGCCAGGACCATCGACGGCCAGCGTCTGGAAGGCTGGTTCACCGAGGACTTCACCCTGGCCGAGCTGAAGACGTTGCGCGCGCGCGAGCGCCTGCCGCAACTGCGCGGCACGCGCTGGGACGGGCAGTTCCAGATCGTCACGCTCGACGAGATCATCGACTTCGTCGCCGCCGAGTCGGCCGCGCGTGGGCGGGTGATCGGCATCGTCCCGGAGATCAAGCATCCCAGCTACTTCCAGTCGCTGGGCCTGGGCATGGAGGACAAGGTGCTGGCAACGCTGCAGGCACATGCCTACACGCGCAGCGCGCCGGTGGTGATCCAGTCGTTCGAGCGCGACAACCTGCGCTACCTGCGCGGCAGGATCGGGCGCAGTTCCAACATCCGCCTGATGCAGCTGATCAGCAGCCCCGACGCGTTGCCCGGTGATGTCCTCGCCCAGGGCGGCCATACCCGCTACGCCGAGATGCTGACCCCGGATGGCTTGCGCGCGGTCGCCGCCTACGCCGATATCCTCGCCCCGGAGCTGCGCGCGATCATCCCGCTCGATGCCGACAGGCGGCTCGGCGTGCCGACCGCGCTGGTGCGCGAGGCGCACGCGGCCGGGCTGCTGGTGCAGCCGTATACGTTCCGGCCGGAGAACTATTTCCTGGCCGCCGACTTTCGTGACGGCAGCGATCCGGTCAAGCGCAACGAGGCCGGCTCGATCGCGGAGATCCGCGCCTACCTGAAGGCCGGCATCGATGGGTTCTTCACCGATGATCCGGCGCTGGGACGCCAGGCGGTGGATGGGCGCTGACGCGGCTTTGGCTCTTGGCCGGCTGCTCGTCATCCCCGCGCAGGCTTTCCGCTTTTGCCTTTGCTCTTTTGCTTTGCTCTTCTGTAGGAGGGACTTCAGTCGCGACGGGCTTTCCCATTGTGGTTTCAAAGCAAAAATCTTTCGCCTTGCGGCGAGTCACTTTTCTTTGCTTGTGCAAAGAAAAGTAACCAAAAGAAACACCCCCCGCCTACGCGCCGCCTTCGGCGGTCCGCTCCGCCAGCGGGATTTTTCGACGCGACATCCTTGTCGCGGCAAAAACGGCGCACATCCCTGTGCGCTGCCCTTCGGGTTTTTCCCGCCGGCTCCGCCGCTACGGAGGGGCCCCGGTAGATCAAGAGCTGAAAAGCAAGATCAACAGCAACAGCAACAGCAACAGCAAGCTCAACAGCGCTGCCTTGTGTGACTTGCCTGCGTGGGTATCGGGATCGGTGCCGTTATGGAACGCTGTCGCGGTCTCGCAGTGGAAAGCGCAGCACTACGCCGGGTTGCGGATCCTCGCGCTGCCACAGCACCGGTACCTGGCGCGGGAAGGGTAGCTCCAGGCCATCGGCTTCGTCCGTGCGCTCGCCGTCCTCTTCGTCCTCCCAGCTGTAGCGCCGGCGCGGCCGCAGCGGGTCGCGCCGGCGGAACAGCAGCGCGGCGATCACCCCGGCCATCGCGCCGCCCATGTGCGATTGCCAGGACACGCCGGGCGCGTGCGGCAGGATCGTCATCAGCATGCCGCCGTAGAACAGGAACGCGATCATGCCGGTGGCGATCGCGGCGCGGTCGCGGCGCAGCAGGCCGAGCACGAACAGCAGGAACATCAGCCCGTGCGTGATGCCGCTGGCGCCGAGGTGGCGGCTGCCGGACTCGCCCAGCAGCCAGGCGCCCAGGCCCGAGCCGATCCATAGCAGCGGCAGCGCGAGCACCGTCGCGCGCGGGTAGACGCTGCCGGCGAGCGTGCCGAGGATCAGCAGCGCGAAGCCGTTGGCCGCCAGGTGCTCCAGCGAGCCGTGCAGCAGCGGCGCGGTCAGCAGACCGCGCAGGCCGGCGACCTCGTGCGGCGCCACCGCCCACGGCTGCCAGTCGAACAGCGCCTGACTGGCGAACACCGCCACCAGCAGCAGCACCGCGCCGAGGCTGGCGTTGAACGCGCGCAGGACGCGGGCGCGGTCGAAGCGGCCCTGCGCGGCGGGATCCAGGGCGGGGGATTCGGAATCGCGGATGTCCATGTCGAACGGATGGCGGCGGCGCACGGGTTTGCAAGGCCGCCCGGTCGGGACGACGACATGCCGGGAGCGGGACAATCCAGCGTGCACGCCGGCCATCAGCGTTTCCGCACAGGACCAGCCTGCGGGAGGTTGGGAACGGGAGCCCAGCGACTTATGTGGCGATCTGCACGAAAGTCCCTGGGCTCCCGCCTGCGCGGGAGCGACGCTGGTTCGCCCGCGTGGCGCGCCTATTGCGCCTGCTTCGGTGGCAGCTTCAGGCTCAGCAGCATGGTCGTGCCGATGATCACCACCACCGCGCCCAGCGAGACCAGCACCGGCAGCTTGACCAGGTCGATCAGCAGCATCTTCAGGCCGATGAACACCAGCACCACCGCCAGGCCGTAGGGCAGCAGGTGGAAGCGGTCGGCCATGCCGGCCAGCAGGAAGAACATCGCGCGCAGGCCCAGCACCGCGAACACGTTAGAGGTCAGCACCACGAACGGGTCGGTGGTGATCGCGAAGATCGCCGGGATGCTGTCGACCGCGAAGATCACGTCGGTCACCGCGATCAGCACCAGCACCACGAACATCGGCGTGAACCAGCGCTTGCGCTCGCGCACGATGGTCAGCGCGTTGCCGTGGTAGTCCGGGCTGATGCGCAGGTGGCGGCGCATGAAACGCAGCGCCGGATTGGCCTCCAGGTCCGGTTCCTGGCCGGCTGAGAACCACATCTTGACGCCGGTCAGCAGCAGGAACGCGCCGAACACGTACAGCAGCCAGTGGAAGCGCGCCAGCAGCGCCACGCCGGCGAAGATCATGATCGCGCGCAGCACGATCGCGCCGAGCACGCCGATCACCAGCACGCGCTGGCGCTGCTCCTCGGGCACCGCGAAATAGGTCATCAGCATCAGGAACACGAAGATGTTGTCGACCGCCAGCGACTTCTCGACCAGGTAGCCGGTCAGGAATTCCAGCCCGATGCGGTTGCCCAGCGCCACGTCCACGGTCTCACGCAGGTACCACCACAGCCCGGCGTTGAACGCCAATGCCAGGGCGACCCAGCCGATCGACCACCACAGCGCTTCCTTGAACGTCACCTTGTGCGGGCCGCCGTGGCGCATCAGCACCAGGTCGACCAGCAGCGCGGCGATCACCACGACCGCGAAGCCGCCCCACAACCAGACATTGCCTATCGTTTCCATTGTTTTTCTTCCGGGTAAGAGTCGAGAACGCCTTGGAGCCGACCGGCCGGGGCGTTGTTACACGGAAGATATGGATTCCGGGTGACGAGCCTTCGCCTGGGCGGCGAAGGTCTTGCTCGCAACCGCCGCTGGACCGGGCCGGTTGCCGTTGCACCGGAGCCCGTGGGCTCGAATTGACGGCGACAACGTCTGGGAGCTACTCCCCTTCTGGGCCGCATTCTGCGGGCGCGGGCAGGGCGAGTCAAATGCTGGCGGGCAACCCCGTGGGAGGGACTTCAGTCCCGACAGGATCCATCGGCAAGGCCCGTCGGGACTGAAGTCCCTCCCACAGGAAGCCTGGGGCTGACGGCCGCTGCCTTTAGAATAGGCCGATGAACACTTCCAACCCCGTCGTACGCCTCAAGAACGCCTGGCGCTCCAGCCACCCGTGGATCTTCCAGAAACTGGTGGAGAAGCCGTCCGTCCGTCCCAAGCCGGGCAGCATCGTCGAGGTGGTCGGCGTGGACGGGGAGTGGATCGGCCGCGGTTTCTACAACGGCCACTCGCGCATCGCCGTGCGTATCCTCGAGACCCGCCAGGACGTGCCGGTGGACGAGGCCTGGTTCGCGCGCAAGATCGCCGAGGCGGTCGGGCTGCGCCGCGAGGTATTGAAGCTCGACGCGGTCGCCGACGCCTGGCGCGTGGTCCACAGCGAGGGCGACGGCCTGTCCGGGCTGGTCGTGGACCGCTACGGCGACCTGCTGGTGGTCGAGTTCTTCGCCGCCGGCATGTTCCGCCATCGCGAATGGATCTACGCCGCGCTGCGCCAGCAGTTCCCCGGCTGCCGCTTCCACAGCTTCGCCGACGAGCATGTGCAGAAGCAGGAGAGCTTCGACTTCCACAACACCACCGGCACCGAGCCGGCGATCATCACCGAGCACGGCATCCGCTTCCGCGCCGATCCGGCCGGCGCGCACAAGACCGGCTTCTTCGCCGACCAGCGCGAGAACCGGCAGTGGCTGAGCCAGCAGGTCGAGGGCAAGACGGTGCTGGACCTGTGCTGCAATACCGGCGGCTTCGCGGTGTACGCGGCCGCGCGCGGCGCGGCCGAGGTGCTGGGCGTGGACATCGACCAGGACGTGATCGCCATTGCCAAGGGCAATGCCAAGCTCAACAACCTGCGGCCGAAGTTCGTGCAGGCCGACATCTTCCCGTACCTGCGCGACGCGGCCAATCGCGGCGACCAGTACGACGTGGTGATCCTCGACCCGGCCAAGATGACCCGCGACCGCGACCAGGTCATCACCGCGCTGAAGAAATACCTGGACATGAACAAGTTGGCGCTGGGCGTGGTCAAGCCGGGCGGGCTGCTGGCCACGTTCTCCTGCACCGGGCTGGTCGGCGAGGATCAGTTCCTCGACATGCTGCGGCGCGCGGCGTTCTATGCCGGGCGCACGATCCAGATACTCAAGGTCGCTGGCGCCGGTCCGGACCATCCGTTCATGGCGCACGCGCAGGAATCGCGCTACCTCAAGGCGGTGTTCTGCCGCGTGCTGGACTGAGCGGCCTCGATCAGCAGTTGCTGGCGGTAGCCGCTGGGGCTGCAGCCGGCCAGCACGCGGAAGTGGCGGCGGAACGACTCCAGTGAACCGAAGCCGGCCTGGTCGGCGATCCATTGCAGTGGCCGGTCGGTGGTTTCCAGCAGCTCGCGCGCCAGTGCGACGCGCTCGCGGATCACCCAGTCGATCGGTGACAGCCCGGTCGCTTCGAGGAACTGCCGTTGCAGCGTGCGCTGGCTCAGCGCGGCGCGCTCGGCCAGCGAGGCCAGCGTGTGCGGCTGGTCGAGATGGGCACGGATCCATTCGGTCAGCACCGCCAGCCGGGTCGGTTCGCCATGCGGGATCGAGCGGTTCACCAGCTGGCTGCGCTCGCCGTCGCGCCACGGCGCCAGCACCAGCCGCTGCGCGACCAGGTTGGCCACGCGGATGCCGTAGTCCTTGCGCACCATGTGCAGCAGCATGTCCATGCCAGTGGCCGAGCCGGCCGAGGTGATCACCTGGCCGGTGTCCACGTACAGCACGTTCTCGCGCACATGCACGGCCGGGAAGCGGCTGGCCAGCAGGTCGGTGAGTCGCCAGTGGGTGGTGGCGTCCTTGCCATCGAGCAGGCCGGCCCAGGCCAGCGCGAATGCACCCGAGCAGATCGAGGCCAGACGCGCGCCGCGCGCGTGCGCGCCGCGCAGCTTGTCCAGCAGTGCCTGCGGTGGGCATTCCTCCGGATTGCGCCAGCCCGGGATCACCACGATGTCGGCCTCGTCGAGCATGTCCAGTCCATGCGGTGTCTGCACGTCCAGGCCGCCCAGCGTGCGCAGCGGGCCGGGCTCGCAGGCGCATACCGCGCTGCGGTACCAATCGACCTCCAGCTCGGGCCGCACCGGGGCGAACAGCCCGACCGCGCAGCCGAATTCGAACAGGCCGAGCTGCTGGTAGGCGACGATCGCGACCAGGGGGGCAGAGGAGGCGGGGGCGATGACGGAGTCCATGACGAGATATTAACGTCGCCGTAGAAGTCTGCGGTGTCGGACGTAGACATGGCTATGCAACGCCCCATCCGCATGACTTTATCTGATCGACATCAGCGCGCCGTCGCCCCCGCACGGACGCCGACCCGACGACGCGGGTCCTGGCTGTGCGGCAAGCCAGGGTCTGGCCTGCGCGCGGCCGAAGGTATCCGGCAGGCTCCGGGAAGTCGATGTGGAACGGGTGTTGCGAGGCTCCAGTACTGGGAATCACAGTGCCTTATAACTCTTTGAATATTGCGAAAGCTTATGTGGCTGGCGTGATCTTGCTAGTGGCTGTCGTGATCGGCGATGGCCCGAGGGCCGTGCGAGCGCCGTAAATACATGCACCGATTCACAGGTGCGTAACGCTTGCCGACCAACCCGCCTTCAGCTGTCTCCCGGACCGGCCGACGCTGCGCCCTGGCCGCGTCGTTCGCAGTCCTTCCCGTCCCCGAATCAAGAGCCGCGCAATGACCCGATCCCTCCGACGTTCCGTTTCGCCTCCGTCCCGTGCGCCGCTGGCGCTGCTGCCGCTGGCGGTCGCGCTGGCCCTGCCCGTGCCCGCCCTTGCCGCCGAAGCCGGTGACAGCTCCGCCTCCACCCTGGACACCGTGCTGGTGACCGGCTCGCGCACCAATACGCGCACGATCAAGAACAGCTCCACTCCGATCGACGTGGTCTCGGCGCAGGAGCTGGCCGCCACCGGCAAGAACAGCCTGCTGGAGGCGCTGCAATACTCGCTGCCCTCGCTGAGCCAGGTCGGCGGCTACCAGGGCGACCAGGAGAACCTGATCCGCGGCTACCAGCTGCGCAACCTCTCGCCGGGCTACACGCTGGTGCTGATCAATGGCAAGCGCCGCAACGTCAGCGCCTACGCCAGCGCCGGCACCTTTGCCGGTCAGGCCTGGACCGACCTGGCGCTGATCCCGATCTCGGCGATCGACCACATCGAGGTGCTGCGCGATGGCGCCTCGGCGATCTACGGTTCGGACGCGATCGCCGGGGTCATCAATGTGATCCTCAAGTCCAAGGCCGAGGGGGGGAGCGTCTCGCTGGAGAGCGGGCAGAGCTATGCCGGCGACGGCAACCGCACTTCGGTGCGCGCCAATCTCGGCCTGCCGTGGGGCGAGCGCGGCTTCGTCAACATTTCGGCCGAGAACACCAACCAGCTGCATGCCCATCGCGAGGTGAAATACCTGGATTCGGTGGAGACCGCCGGCGTGGAGGGAAACTCGATCGTCAGTACGCCTTCCTACCGGCTGAAATCGCTGGTGATCAACGCCGGCCACGATCTTGGCGAGAACCACGATTTCTACGCCACGCTCAGCACCAACGATCGCAGTGCCGAGGCGATCCAGAACTACCGCCTGGCCAGTACCGTGGCCAGCAACAACAGCAGCGTGCTGACGGTCTGGCCCGAAGGCTTCTCGCCGTTCATCCAGACCAAGGAGCAGCAGTACAACGGTACGGCCGGGGTCAAGGGCCGACTCGGCGAGTGGGACTACGACGCCAGCGCGACCTGGAACCGCGACACGATCCGTACCTACACGCGCAACTCGGCCAACTGGTCGCTCACCTATCCCGGCAGCCCGACCGACTTCTACGACGGCAAGGTCGACTACCAGCAGACGATCGTCAACTTCGACCTGCGCCGCGGCTTCGAGTTGGCACACCTGGCCTCGCCGCTGGCGGTCAGCGCCGGCGTCGAATACCAGTACGAGCAGTACCAGCGCAGCCCCGGCCAATGGGAGTCCTACTACGGCTACGGCGCGGCGTCCTTCATCGGTTACGCGCTCGACGATGCGGTCAAGGCCGATCGCAACGGCAAAGCGATCTATGTGGGGGCCTCGGCCAATATCACCGAACGCTGGTTCCTCGACGCCGCCGCGCGCTACGAGGACCATTCCGACTTCGGCGCCGTCTCCACCGGCCGGTTGACCACCCGCTTCGATTTCACCGATGCCTTCGGCGTGCGTGCCACCGTCAGCAATGGCTTCCACGCGCCCAGCCTGGCCGCGCAGTACTACCAGTCCACCGCCAATTGCCCGTGCGGCACCTACCTCACCGCGGCGGTGGACTCGTCGGTCGCCCAGGCGCTGGGCGCCACCGCGCTGAAAGCGGAGAAGGCGCGCAACTACAGCCTCGGCTTTACCTTCGATCCGAACGCGAGCTTTCACGCCGCACTGGACTTCTACCAGATCGATGTCCGCAACCAGGTCGGGTTGTCCAGCTACGTCGGCTACGACGCCACCGATTCGGATGCGGTGGTGGATTCCAGCGGAACCACGCTGACCACCGCACAGAAGGCCACCATCGACGCGCTGCTGGCCAGCGCCGGGATCAGCATCGCCGATGGCGAGGCCTACTACGCCAGTTATTTCACCAACATCGGCGATACGCGCACACGTGGCGTCGAGTTGACCCTGGAGGCCAGTGGCGATACCCGCTGGGGCCGGCTGCGCTGGAACTACGCGTTGAACGCGGGTACCACCGATGTGACCCGGGTCGCGGCGATACCGACGGTGCTGCAGAGCCTGCCCAACATCGAGCTGCTCAGCGAATCGACCGAGTACACCCTGCGCTACGGCTCGCCCAGGTACACCCAGGTCACCGGACTCACCTGGAGCCAGGGGCCGTGGAGCGCGAACCTGGGCCTGCAACACTTTGGTCCGATCAAGCGCCTGCGCAACGGCTACAAGTACGAGATCCCACCGCGCCTGTTGACCAACATCGGCGGCAGCTATGACTTCGGCAGAGGCTGGAGTGTCGATCTGGGCGTGGACAACGTCTTCAACGAGAAGACCAGCAAGGTGCCCGAAGCGGCGTTGAGCAGCAGCGAGAAGGCGACCTACGGCTACGCCTACGACAGTTCCGACCGTGTCAGCCTGGTCGGTGGCTATTTCTACGGCCGCATCAACTACCGTTTCTGATCGCGGCAATTCCTCCAGACCGGCCCCGTCGCCAGGCGGCGGGGCCGGCGCTTCCTTTGTCTTCCGGATATCCACATGTCTGTCATTGCTCCCGATCCAGCCAGCGTTGCCTCCGTCCCCGCCGCACGGCCGATCCCGCGCTCCGAACACGTCGGCTCGCTGTTGCGCCCCGCGGCGCTGCTGGAGGCCCGCGCCCGTCACCGCGAGGGGCTGATCGACGACGCCGCGCTCGCCGCGGCCGAGGACGCGGCGATCCTCGCCGCGCTCGACCTGCAACGCGAGGTCGGCCTGGAGGTGCTGACCGATGGCGAGTACCGGCGCGGCTGGTTCGGCGAGAGCCTGTACCGGGCGATCGACGGCCTGCAGGCCGGTCCGGCCCGTGCCACCGGGCGCCAGTGGGTGGGCACCGGCAACCAGGTCAGCGCCACCGCCGAGCAGGTCGGCAAGGAGATCGTCGGCAGCGGGGTCAGCCATACCGCGGTGCGGCGGGTGAGCACGTCGCGGCGGATCGTGCGGCACGAGGCCGATTTCCTGCGCGCCCACGCCGGCGGGCGGCTGTTCAAGGTGACCTCGATGGCGCCGGCCGCCTACACCGAGAGCTGGTTCGTTCCCGGCGCGGCGGCCGAATACCCGCGCGGCGTGGATCTGCTCGCCGACGTGGCGAGCTTGCTGCGCGACGAGCTGACCAGCCTGGTGCAGGAGGGCGTGCCCTACCTGCAACTCGACTCGCTGTCCTACATCCTGCGTTTCGGCGACGAGGGTGAGACCGCGCGTCTGCTGTCGCTGCTCGGGGTCTCGCGCGAAGCGGCGATCGACGCGATCCTCGCCGCCGACAACCTGATCCTGGATGCGGTGCGGGCGCACGGCGGGTTGACCTCGGTGCACATGTGCCGGGGCAACAGCCGCAGCGCCTGGAACGCCAAGGCCGGCACCTACGACGTGGCGGTCCGCGCGCTGTCCGAACTGCGCGTGGACCGGCTGCTGCTGGAATACGACAGCGAACGCGCCGGCTCGTTCGCGCCGCTGGCCCACGTGCCCAAGCACGTCACCGTGGTGCTCGGGCTGGTGACTTCCAAGTTCGGCGCGCTGGAGTCGCGCGACGATCTGCTGCGACGCATCGACGAGGCTGCGGTCCACCACCCGCTGGACCGGCTCGCGCTCAGCCCGCAATGCGGCTTCGCGTCCACCGCGCCGGGCAACCTGATCAGCGAGGACGAGCAGCGGCGCAAGCTCGAACTGGTGGCGTCGGTGGCGCACGAGGTCTGGGGCGCGCCGTGACGGCCGCCAGCGCCGGGTGTCCGCGCGGCTGTGGACGCCTGGTTCCTTCCCTACGCGCACTGCCTTTCGGAGCGCGCATACCAGGACATCCACGATGAGTACCGTATTTCCAGAGAAGAGCGTCGAGCAGACCGATGACGGCGCGTTCCGCCGTCAGCCCAACCGCTTCACCGCCCGCTTCGGCGACGGGCCGGGGCGGCTGCCGGTGGCGGCCGGCCGCTATCGGTTGCTGGTCAGCGCCAGCTGCGGATGGTCGCGGCGTCTGCTGGTTCTGCTCAGGTTGCTCGGCTTGGAGCAGGCGATCTCGGTCGGCCATGCCTCGCATCGCGACGAGGACGGCTGGCTGTTCGCCGAGCAGCCCGGCGGCGTCGATGCGGTACTGGGCGTGCCGCGCCTGAACGATCTTTACCGGCAGACCGACCCGGACTATCGCGGGCGCGGCACCGTGCCGACCCTGGTCGATCTCGGCACCGGCCGGGTGGTGTCCAACGACTACCACACGCTGCCCTACGACCTGGAGACCGCCTGGGCGCCGCTGCACGGCGCGGACGCGCCGGACCTGTATCCCGAGCCGTTGCGCGCGGCGATCGACCTGCTCAACCAGCAGATCTTCGACGACGTCAACAACGGCCCGTACAAGGTGCTGTTCGCCCGCTCGGGCGCCGCCGCGCGGGTCGCCAAGGGCGTGTTCGAGGCGCGCCTGGCCGAATACGACCACCGCCTGAGCACGCGCCGCTACCTGTTCGGCGCGCAGCTCACCGATACCGACGTGCGGCTGTTCCAGACCCTGCTGGCGTTCGACACCGTGTACCGGCCGATCCTGCCGGCCGAACACGGGCCGAGCGCGGCGATCGCCGATTTCCCGCACCTGTGGGGCTATGCCCGCGACCTGTTCGCGAACCCGCATTTCACCGACACCGCCGAGCGGCGCGCGGTCGGCCTGGCGCCGTACTCGGATGGCCGCTACCGGCGCGGTTTTGGCAGTCACTGGGTCGAGCCGGCCGAGGGCGAGCGCGCGCTGGCGCGCTGGCTCGAACCGCATGGCCGCGAGGCGCTGGGCGGTTCGCCGCTCGCCGCCGGCCCCGGTGCCGCGGGCACCGAGGACTACTGGGCATGGCTGGACCGGCCGGCGCCGGCGGGTTGATGCGTGATCGGATCGGGCGCGCGCGGCAATGGGGGTAGGGGGCGAGGCGTTCGCCACGCAGCCGCGGTGGGCCTTCCCCCATCCGCCCCCGGATCGAGTCCGGGGCAGGCTCTTCGGGCACCTTCCCCCATTCACGGGGGAAGGGACGGACCTGGGTGCTTGGCCATCCAATTGTTTTCGAGTGGGTCGCGCGCTTCTTTGCACATTCCCAAGCTTTATATGCCTGGCGAAATGTTGCGCCTGGTTGGCGCGATGGCCGATGGCGGGCGATTCTGCGAGAAACTTGAATGGAATGATCGGCTTCAGTGTCCGGATCGCGGGCACAGCCACGTTCTCCCCTCATTTCCTTGCAGACCGGAACCGCCATGTCCACGCCCCTGAACGCCGTCGCCGTCGTCGGCAGCACCTCGTCCACGTCCCGTACCCTGGTGCTGGCCCGCGCCGTCCTGGACGAGCTGGGCCGGCACCTGCCGCTCAACGTGCAGGTGGTGGAGCTGAGCGGTATCGCCCGCGAACTCGGGGGCGCGCTGGCGCGCAGCGAGCTGCCGGCCGCGGTCGAGGCGCAGCTGCGCGGGATCGAATCGGCCGATCTGCTGCTGGCTGCCACACCGGTGTTCCGCGGTTCGTATCCGGGCCTGTTCAAGCACCTGTTCGACCTGGTCGACATCGACGCGCTGGTCGACGTACCAGTGCTGCTGGCCGCCACCGGCGGCAGCGAGCGCCATGCGCTGGTGCTGGAACACCAGCTGCGGCCGCTGTTCGGGTTCCTGCAGGCGTTGACGCTGCCGATCGGCGTCTATGCCACGCCGGCCGACTTCGACGGCGAGCGCATCGCCAGCCCGCTGCTGGCCGAGCGCATCGCGCTGGCGGCCACGCGCGCGGCCGGCGTGCTCGGGGCCGCGCCGGCCCCGGGCC
>JASGDF010000053.1:0-28209 GCA_047607345.1 Pseudomonas sp.
CCGGAGCGATCGTGCGCAACGCTCGGGCGCCGGGCGCCGCCGGCGTGCAGTCCGCGGCGGCTGTCGCAGGGGCGGCCCGCCGTGCCCGCCGGCCTGCCGCTGCGGCGGCTTCAGCGAAACACCAGGTGCCGCCAGATGAAGAACGACACCATCGCCAGCAGGCCTTCCACCACCGGCTTGCCGAGCCAGGCGTAGCGCAGGCCGAGCACGGTGGCGAGCTGGCCGATCAGCCAGGTGCTGATCACGGTGAGCACGATCCATACCAGTGCGAAACGCAGCAAGCGCCGCCAACCGAGCCTGGCGTTGCCGCGCTCGGCGAAGGTGTAGCGGCCGTTGAGCCAGAAACCGAGCGTGGCGCCGCTGACCCGGCCGAGCAGGTTGCCGGAGGCCACCGATACGCCAAGCGCGGTGGCGGAGACGAAGACCGCCCAGTCCAGCAGCAACTGCAGCAGGCCGATGAGGACGAACTGGCCACCCTGGCGAAGCAGTTTCATCATGGCCGGTTCCTGGCGAAGGGACGCCATGCTAACCGCGAGTCCGTAGAATTCGCTGCATTCCACCACGAAGAATCGTCCATGAGCTTGCCCTTGCACGTCATCATCCTGGCCGCCGGCGAAGGCAAGCGCATGAAGTCCGCGCTGCCGAAGGTGCTGCAGCCGCTGGCCGGCCGGCCGATGCTGGCGCACGTGATCGAGACCGCGCGCGAACTGCAGCCGGCTGGCATCCACGTCGTCCACGGCCATGGCGGCGAGCAGGTGCGTGCGGCCTTCGCCGACCAGCCGGACCTGGCGTGGGCCGAGCAGGCGCAGCAGCTGGGCACCGGCCACGCGGTGCTGCAGGCATTGCCGCAGGTGCCCGACGCGGCCGTGGTGCTGGTGCTGTATGGCGACGTGCCGCTGATCCGCACCGAAACGTTGCAGCGCCTGCTGCAGGCACAGGGCCGGATCACGGTGCTGGTGGCCGACCTCGCCGATCCGACCGGGTATGGTCGCATCGTGCGCGATGCGGAGGGCAAGGTCGCGGCGATCGTCGAGCAGAAGGATGCCGACGAGGAGCAGCGGCGCATTCGCACCGTCAACACAGGCATCGTCGCGGTCGAGTCCACCGCGCTGACGCGCTGGCTGTCGAGCCTGTCCAACGACAACGCGCAGGGCGAGTACTACCTGACCGATATCTTCGCCCGCGCCGCCACCGAGTTCACCCCGGCCGACATGGTGCGCGTGGACGATCCGCAGGAGGTCGAGGGCGCCAACGATCCCTGGCAGCTGGCGCAGCTCGAACGCGCCTGGCAACTGCGCGCCGCGCGCACGCTGTGCCAGGCCGGCGCGCGCATGGCCGATCCGGCGCGTGTGGAGCAGCGCGGCCGGGTGACGGTCGGGCGCGACGTGTACCTCGATGTCGATGTGATCCTCGAAGGCGAGGTTGCACTGGCCGACGGCGTCAGCATCGGGCCGTTCACGCGGCTGAAGGACGTGCGCCTCGGACCGGGCACCGAGGTGCGCGCGCATTGCGACCTGGAGGGCGTGGTAACCGAGGGCGCGGTGCAGGTCGGTCCGTTCGCGCGGCTGCGCCCGGGCACGGTGCTGGCCGACGGCGTGCACATCGGCAACTTCGTGGAGACCAAGAAGACCACGATGGGCGTGGGCAGCAAGGCCAACCACCTGAGCTACCTCGGCGATGCGGTGGTCGGCAGCAAGGTCAACATCGGCGCCGGCACGATCACCTGCAACTACGACGGGGTGAACAAGTCGCAGACCACGATCGGGGACGGCGCCTTCGTGGGCTCGAACTCGTCGCTGGTCGCGCCGGTGGAAGTGGGGGCGGGCGCGACGCTCGGTGCGGGGACCGTGCTTACCCGCAATGCGCCGGAGGACAGGCTCACGGTGGCGCGCGCGCGGCAGACGACGGTGGAGGGCTGGCAGCGACCGTCGAAGAAGTAGCACTGGGGGGAAGGCGGTCGATCTTGCTGTGGACCACTGGCAGTCGGCGCCAATCCGGTGTCCGTAAGCGGACGCGGACTGTCCGCGGACGTTCGCCGCCGCCGTCGGGGGCCTGCAACCCGTTGAATCGGCGGGGAGCGCGCCGGCGGGGAGTTGGCACGCGGTCTGCTTCGCATCGGGACATTCTCCGCTGCCGGACTGTCTCGAATGCACGTCGTTCCATCCTCGCCTGCGCCGAAGGCGTCCAGGCGCTATCCGCTCTCGCTGCGCATGGACGCGGTGCGGTTGGTGTCCGAGCTGCGCGGCGCCTGCGTGAGCAGGCGCGAGGCGATCACGATGGTCGTGGACAGGATCGGCTGCCGCCGGCAGACGCTGATCAACTGGGTGCGCGCGGCCGAGCGGCGCGCCCGCTCGCCCGCGGCAGCGCCGGCCGGCCAGCGGCGGCTGGAGGCGCTGGAACGCGAGGTGCGGGAATTGCGCCGCGCCAATGCCGCGTTGAGGCGGATCGTGGAGGGGGCCTGCGGGCGTCCTTCGTAGCAGCAGCTTCGGCCGCGATGGGGCTGGCCCCGGTAGAGCCCCATCGTGGCTGATGGCCCGAGGCCAACCGGAACCGCTGCTACAGGGGGAAGCTCATCCGTCCGGTAGCAACAGGTTCTCGAACGGACGGGTGTTCTTCCAGCGGTAGCCTGCGAAGTCGCGCAGGTCGGTGGACAGGATGCGGCCCTCCTGCAACTGCTCGGCCAGGATCACCAGCGAGGCGTCGGCCAGGTCCATCGGCAGGTCGCGGTAGCGGCGCATCAGGCTCGCAGCGCGGGCCAGCGCGTCGTCCGGAGGTGTCGGAACGTGGCACGCGCCCTGGGCGACCGCGTCGATGAACGCCAGCGCCTGGTGCACGCCGACGCGCGCGACCAGCAGGTGAGTCACCTCGGTCAGCACCGGCCAGGTGCTGGCGAGGCCTTCTCCGGCCCAACGCTCGGCCGCCGCGCGCGCGGCGGCGTGGTGGCGGTCGCGCCGGTTGCCCAGCGCGATCCAGAAGCCGCTGTCAGTCAGGATCATGCGGTTCCTGCACGCGCAGCGGCAGCTTGTGCTCCAGCGCCTCGGTCAGGTAGTCCTTGTAGTTGGCCGACAGGTCCTCGGGACCGTCGCCGGCGCCGATGTAGCCGGCCAGCAAGTCGAGCGGGTCGCGCCGCGTGCGTGCGTGCGCGGCGTGGTACTCGCGCAGCGCATCGCGCAGCAGGTCGGAGGCCGAGCCACCACTGCGTTCGAGCAGCTCCTGGAACCGGATCGCGTCCGGGCCGGTCAGGCGGGCGTTGATGCGGATGTCGGCGGACGTCATGACGACCCCTTGATGGAGGTTGTCATAAATTTATGACGAGTGGATCGGGGCGTCAACCTGCGCTCAGCCCAGGGGCAGCAGCAGCGTCACGCACAGGCCGCCGTCGGGACGGTTCTGCAGGGCGATGCGACCGCCGTGGGCCTCGACGATCTCGCGGGTCAGCGCCAGTCCGAGCCCGGTGCCGTTGCGCTTGGTCGAATAGAACGGCATCAGCGCGTTCTGCAGCACCGCCTCGTTCATGCCGTTGCCGCGATCGAGTACCTCGACCCGCAGCCACTGCGGCAGGCGCGTCAGCCGCAGCTCGACGTCGTCGTTCGGCGGGAGCGCCTCGGCGCTGGCCTCGTGGGCGTTCTTGAGCAGGTTGAGCAGCGCCTGCTCCATCTGCACCACGTCGATGCGGCTGTGGATGCCGGCGACGTCGTCGTGCAGGCGAAACGGGATGTGCTGGTGCAGGCCGGCCAGGAAGCCGGCCCAGCCGACCTCCTGCAACTGCGGCTGTGGCAGCTTGGCGAAGCGTGCGTAGCCGCGGATGAAGCCCTCCAGATGGCGTGCGCGCTCCTCGATGGTGCCGAGCACCTCGCCGAGGCGCTCGGTCCTGCCACGCTTCACCAGCTCGGCGCCGGAATGGGCCAGCGAGGCGATCGGCGCCAGCGAGTTGTTGAGCTCGTGGCTGATCACCCGGATCACCTTCTTCCAGGTCAGCACTTCCTGCCGGCGCAGCTCGGCGGTCAGGGTACGGACCAGCAGCAGTTCGTGCTCGCGGCCGTTGATGTGGAAACTGCGGCGGGCGAGGTGGAACACCTGCTCGTCGTCCTCGTCGTGGTCCGGCTCGCGCACCGCGAACAGGCTGTCGCCGCCGCGCGCCAGGGCTTGGCGCAGCTCCTCCGGCATCTGCCGCAGAAATTGGTCGACGTGCTGGCCTTCCAGCCGGCGCCCGCCGTGCAGCAGCTTGCGTGCGGCCAGGTTGGAGAAGGTGATGCGGCGCACGCCGTCGCCGCCGGCGGCGACCAGCAGCATCGCCACCGGGGTGTTCTGCACCATCGCATCGAGCATCAGCTCGCGCTGCACCAGGCTCTGGCGCTGCTGGCGCAGCACCTCGCCAAGCTCGGCATGCGCCTGCACCAGCTGGCCGAGCTCGTCGTCGCCGTGCCAGTGCACGCCGAAGTTGTACTCGCCGTCGCGATAGCTGCTGGTGGTGCCGGCCAGCGCACGGAACAGCGAGCGCATCGGCGCGGTCGCGCGGCGCAGCACCCACCACATCAGCGCGAGCAGCAGCACGGCGGAGACCAGGACCACTTCCCAGCCGCGGTCGAGCCAGTACGCCAGCAGCCACGGTATCGCCGCGGCCAGCGCCAGCAGCGGCAGCAGCCGCAGGAACAGGTACATGCTGAAGGAGCGCACGCGCATCGCGGTTGACCGCCGCTACGGCGACTTGATCCCGTACCGGTCCATGCGCCGGTACAGGGCCTGCCGGCTCAAGCCCAGCTCGGCGGCAGCCTGGGCGATCACCCCGCCCGCGCGCGCGAGCGCGGCCTCGATGCGCCCGCGGTCGGGCTCCTCCGCCGTGGTGGCGACGCGTGCCGGCGCCGTGCGCGGCAGGTTGAGGTCGGACGCCTCGATGCGCTCGCCGGTGGCGAGCAGTTCGGCGCGCTGGATCACGTTGCGCAGCTCGCGCACGTTGCCGGGCCAGCCGTGGCGTTGCAGCGCGGCACGCGCCTGCGGCGACAGTGGCTTGCCGTCGCCGAGGAAGTGCTCGGCCAGCGGCAGGATGTCGCCGGGGCGCTCGGCCAGCGCCGGCATCGCGATCTCCACGGTGTTGAGGCGGTAGTAGAGGTCCTCGCGGAACGTGCCCTCGCGGATCATCGCGGTGAGGTCGGCGTTGGTGGCGCTGACCACGCGCACCTTCACCTGGCGCTCGCGGTTGGAGCCCAGTCGCTCGAAGCGCCCGGTCTCCAGCACCCGCAGCAGCTTCATCTGCCCGGCCAGCGAGAGGTTGCCGATCTCGTCGAGGAACAGGGTGCCGCCGTCGGCCGCCTCGAACTTGCCCTCGCGGGTCTTGTTGGCGCCGGTGTAGGCGCCGGCCTCGGCGCCGAACAGCTCGGCCTCGATCAGCTCGGCCGGGATCGCGCCGCAGTTCAGCGCGACGAACGCGCCGTGCCTGACCGTCGAGTTGGCCTGGATGATCTCGGCGATTTTCTCCTTGCCCGCGCCGTTGGGGCCGGTGATCAGCACCGGCAGCTGCGAGCGTGCGACCTGGCAGGCCAGCGCGATCGCGCGCTCGCTGGCGGGATCGGCGAACACCGCCCCGCGCAGGTCGTAGCGCGCGGCCAGCTGCTGGCGGCTGCGCTGCTCGCGCTCGCGGCGGCGGTCGAGCTCGCGTCGCGCCTCGGACAGCTCCAGCAGGTTGTTGACCGTGGTCAGCAGCTTGGCGTCGTTCCACGGCTTGGCGATGTAGTCGGCGGCACCGGCCTTGACCAGCTCGACCGCGCTGTCCAGATGGGTCCAGGCGGTGAGCAGGATCACCGGCAGGTCCGGGTGGCGCTGGCGGATCTGTGCGAACAGCCCCCGGCCTTCCTCGCCGGAGGTGGTGTCGGCGCTGAAGTTCATGTCCTGGATCACCAGGTCGAACGCCTGCGCATCCAGCAGCGCCAGCCCGGCCTGCGGGCTGTCCGCGTACTGGCTCTCGATGTCGTGCAGCGAGAACAGCACCTCCAGCGCCGTGGCCACGGCGGCGTTGTCGTCGATGATCAGGACCTGGGGCATGGTTCAGGCCTGGCCGGGGCAGATGAGCAGCAGTTTCGGGAAGTAGGTGCGGTAGCGCCGTACGTCGCGCGTGATCAGCGGCAGCCCGGAGACGGCGGCATGGGCGCCGATGATGAAGTCCGGCAGCGGCGAGCGGCGCTGACCGCCGTCGCGTCGATAGCGAAGGAATGCCTTGCCGGCCAGGAAGCCGGCTTCCCAGGGCAGCGGCAGCCGCGTGAAATCGGACGCCGGCAGCGCCTCGTCCAGTTCCTCGATGCGTTCGAAACCGACCGATACCTCCGCGTAGATCAACGGATTGATGCACAGCCTCGCCTTCGCCGCCTGTTCTTCCAGGGCCTTTCCGGACCAGTCGAACCAATGCGGGTCCTCGGTCAGCACGTCGAGCAGGACGTTGGCGTCCACCAGCACCTGGCTCACGGCGCATCGCCCCGGGTCAGGGCCATGATCTCCTCGGTGCTCAGGCGGGCGGTTGCTCGGCCGCGGAGGCGTGCTACCAACCCGCGCGCTTGCGAGGCGCCGGGTGCGCGCTTGCGCAGCCAGACACGGCCGCCCTCGCGGACGAACTCGACTTCGCTGGAAGGCACCAGGCCAAGCGCCTCGCGGATGTCCTGGGGAATGGTGACCTGCCCTTTGGATGTCAAGCGCATGGGAGTCTCCGTGGCGGGAAAAGTAAGAGTATTACTTGGCATGAGGGCTTTCAACACCTGCTTGCACGGATGCGTCCGTGCCGTCATGCGCTGCGCGTGGCCACCGCCGGCGGCACTGCCGCGGCGCGGCGGGCCGGGCCGAATACCGCGAGTTGACCGATCAGCAGCAGTGCGCCGGCACCGATCGGCAACCAATGCAGCGGTAATCGCGGCAGCTCGTAGTAGCGCATCAGCAATTGGTTGATGGCCAGTGCCAGCGGCAGGCCCAACGTCAGGCCGAACAGGGTCAGCAGCACGTTCTCGAACTGGAAATGGGCCAGGATCTGCGCTCGGGTAGCGCCCAGTGCGCGACGGATGCCTATCTGGCGGACACGTTGTTCGATCCAGTAGCCGCTCAGGCTGGCAATGCCGATCAGGGTGATCACGGTGACTACCGCGCATACCGTGCCGAGCAGCCAGACTGCGGCGCGGCGGGGCTTGAAGGCTTCATTGCGCAGGCTCTCGTAGTCGTTGATCACCGGCGGAACACCGCGCATCAAGCGGCCGGCGTAGCGATGCTCGATCAGCGCGGTGATCGCCCTGCTGACCGCGACGCGGTGCTCGGGATCAACCCGCACCGCATAGGCCATGATCGGCAGGCCGGTGAACTTGCGTGACGGATAGAGCAGCGAGTATTCGGCCTTGCCGTCGTCGAGTTCGCTCAGTTGGTAGCGCAACAGGTGGCGGACCACGCCGACCACGACATAGGCGTTGTCGTCCTTCGGACCTTCGTCTCCTTGGAGGTAACCGCCCAGCGCGCCGCCCTTGGGGAACCAGCGCCGTGCCAGCGCCTCGGTGACGATCACCGGGACCACCTTGTTGCTGTTGTCTTCGCCGAATATGGGGCCGGTATCGGCATAGTCGTCGTCGGTGAAGTCGCGGCCACCGACCAGCTCCAGGCCGAGGGTGTCCACCAGGCCATCGCCGGCGAAACCGGTTGCGGTCACCGAGACGCCCGTCGGGCTCTTCCCGGTGACTTCGAAGGTCATCGACTGGCGCATCGGTAGTCCCATTGTCGGTGCGACCGCGCGTACGCCGGGGATGGCGCGAAGTGCTTGCTGGGTGGCCTGGACCTCGGCCGTTTGCCAGCGGCCCTGTGCCAGGATCAACTGGTCCACCAGCAGCAACTGGCTGCGGGCGATGCCGTCGGGCGCCAGCATCGGCGCCAGTTGCCGCTGCAGCAGCGCCAGCGCATTGGTCAGGATCGCGCAGGCCAGTGCGATCTGCACGATGACCAGCAGTGGCATCAGGCGATGGCGCAGCAGCACCGAGAGGATCGAGCGGAGCGGCGGCAAGGCGATGGCCAGGTTCATCGGAATGGGCTCCTCAAAGGCTCTTCACTTGCAAGGCCGGCTCGATCCGGGTTGCGCGCCAGGCCGGCAGCAGCCCGACCAACAATCCGACCAGCACGGCCAGGCCCAGCAAGGCCAGAAACAGCAGCGGATTCAGCCGCGCCTGATCGGTATAGCCATGGTCCTGCAGGCGTATTACCCATAGGCCGAACAAGGTCAACGGCAGCGCCAGCAGGCCGCCGACCAGCCCGGCGACGCTGGCCTCGGTCAGGCACTGCACGATGATCGCGCGCCGTGGGGCGCCCAGCACTCGGCGTATGCCGAGCTCGCCGCTGCGGCGCAGGAAACGCGCGGCCAGCAAGCCGGCGACGTTGACCATGCACAGGGCGAGCAGGCCCACGGCGAGCCAGAGGTTCAGATGCACGCTGTCGGGGACGGTGCGATTGGCGGCCAGCCATTGGCGGACGCTGTACAGGCTGGCTTGCGCAGGACGCGCGAACACGCCTTCGGCATGGCGCTGCCGGGCATACCGGTCCAGCATGTCCTGGAAGTCGGAGATCGCGCCGGGGGTAGGCAACTCGGCCCATAGCTGCAGGAAGCGGCAGCCCTTGAGGTCCAGCTCGTTGAAGTGGAAGCCGCCATGGTCGCCACGGTCGCAATCCTGACTGCTGTACGGCACCACGCCGGCATCCAGCGCACTCTGCAGCGGCAGGAACATGCGTACCGCGAAATTCTTGCCCCAGGCGGCTTCGTCTTCCTGCAACGCGTAGAAATGTGGCTGCGGATTCCATTCGCCACTGATGCCGACGACCCGGAACAGCGACGTGCCGATGTGCAGGCGCTGGCCGGTGCCGTCGGCCGTGCCCAGCAGTTTCAGGCTGGTGGCGCGATCGATGATCGCGACCGGAGCGTGCTCGCGCTCCTCCTGCGGTGTCCAGTAGCGACCGTGCTGCAATGGCACGCCGAACATCGAGGGCATGGGCCCGGTTGCGAGCACCGCCCGCACCGAATCCTGGTGGCTGCGGTCCTCGCTGTCTACATTCATCAAGGTTGCCACCAGCGCAGATTGCCGCGCCCGAGGGCCGGCCGCGGCGAGCGCCTCGACATCGGTCAGCTTCAGCAGGCGCGGTGGGCCATTGGCTCCGTCATAGTGCGTGTCACCTACCTTGGCGGCTTGCCGCGAATCCACCCAGCCCAGGTAAAGGTTCTGACTCAATCCCGGCAATGGATCGATCGAGAGCATCGCCAGCAAGGTCAGCATCGTCATCGTTGCGGCCAGGCCCAGCGCCATCGTCACGATCGCCAGCAGCATCGTGCGCGGATGCCGGCGCAGGCCTTTCAATCCAAGTTGCATCGCGTATTTCATCGCCGCTCCTGGCAATGCGGTGGGGGTCATGCGCTGCGCGTGGCGACCGCTGGTGGCACTGCCGCGGCGCGCAATGCCGGTCCGAGCACGGCGAGCTGGCCGAGCAGCCACAGCAGTGCCGCGCCGATAGGCAGGTAATAAAGCGGCAGGCGCGGCAGCTCGTAGCGGCTCATCATCAACAGGTTCAACGCGTACGCCAGGACCATGCCGACCGCGATGCCGGCACTGGCCAGCAGGAAGTTTTCGGTCTGGAAGTAGCGCAGGATCTGCAGGCGAGTGGCACCCAGTGCCCGGCGTATGCCGATCTGCCGGGTGCGTTGCTGCACCCAGAAGCTGGCCAGGCCGACGATGCCCAAGCCGGTGATCAGCAACAGCAGCACGCTGACCCCGCCCATCAGCCAGGCCATGGCACGGTCGCTGCGGTAATAGCGTTCGCGTAACGCCTGCAGGGTGTCGCTGCGCTTCTGGTCCAGGATGCGCAGAGGCCCGTGGCTGGCCAGGGCCTGCCGGGCGGCAACCAGTACCTGTTCGCGCTGGGCCGGGTCGGTCACGTTGAGCAGGTAGCTGCCTCTGACGTAGCTGGAGCGACCGGGAAAGAGCATCGCATTCTGGTAGCTGGCCGGATCATCGCCGTCGCGCGGCTGCACCAGTCGCGCGACCACGCCGATCACCCTGTGCGGGGCATCGCCGAACACGTAGATCGATTTGCCGATTGCCGCGCCGTCCGGGAAAAGCCGATCGGCCAGCGTCTGGGTCAGGATCACCGAAGGGAAAGTCAGCTTGCTATCGTCGACACCGGCGATATCGATGTATTCGTCGGGATTGAAGTCGCGTCCGGCGACCAGCTTCAGTCCGAGCGTGCGCAGGCCTTGTTCGGCCACCATGTAATTGGTGGCGACGATGCTGCTCTCCTGCTGGTCCGGAACGAGCTTGATGCCGCTGAACCACATCGTGTTGCCGAACGGAACCTGGCTGGCCAGGCTTGCGGCCCGGACTCCGGGCAGTGCCCGCAGGGCCTGCAGATCGGCCGCTGTCAGGGCCGTCGCGTCACCGTCGCGATTGATCGCATTGACCTTGACGACGACCAAGTGGGACTCATCGACGCCGGAAGGGCGCCGCATGTGCTGCATGCGGTCGCCGATCAGGAACAGTGCGTTGCTGATCACCGCGCAACTGGCGGCGATCTCCAGCATGATCAGCAGGGCCGCCAGCTTGTGCCGGGCCAATGCGGAAAGGATCGGGCGGATGTCCATGCGGCCTCGCTATAGGTTCTTGAGCTGTAACGCGGGAGCGATGCGCGTCGCGCGCAAGGCCGGCAGCAGGCCGGCCGCCAGGCTGCTGAGCAAGGCGAGCGCGAAGCTGAGCGACAGCATGGTCAGGTCCATATGTGCCAGTGCGGCGTATTCGGTGGGTTGCAGGCGGACCAGCCACAGTCCCAACAAGGCCACGCCGAGCCCGAGCACGCCACCGACAAGGCCGATGCCGCCGGCTTCGACCAGACATTGCAGCAGGATGTCGCGGCGGGCCGCGCCGAGCGCCCGGCGCACGCCGATCTCGCCATGGCGGCGCAGGAACTTGGCCAGCATCAGGCCCATCGTGTTGAGCACGCAGATACCGAGGAAGCCCAGCGCCAGCCATAGTTGCAGGCGCACGTCGGCCGGCATTGCGTGGCGGTATTCAAGCCAGTCGTTCAGTTCGTACAGGCGCGCGTTTGGTGGGCGCTGGTAGCGCCCCGCCGCGCGCTGTTGCGCGGAATAGTTGGAGAGATAGTTGCGGTAGCCGCCGGCTTGCGTGGCCGAGGCCAGCTCGACCCAGTACTGGATCCAGCTGCAGTCGGCGTTCAGGCCGAAATCGCCTTCCTTATCATCGGTGTCCTTCTCGCCCCAGCAATGCAGATTGCCCTGCGGATTCATCCTGAGGTCGCGCGAGGTGGTGAACGGCACGAAGACGTCCTCGACCTGACCATACTGTTGGCTGGTCAGGTCGTAGAAGCGCGGATTCGGATTCCAGTCGCCGAGCACGCCGACGATGCGCAGCGCGCCCTGGCCGGTTGGCAGCATGCGTCCCACCGGGTCTGCCTGGCCGTACAGGCGCTGGGAGAGTGCGCGACTGATGACCGCGACCCGCGCATGGCGGGCGTCGTCGGCCGCGCTCCAGGCCTGTCCATGCAGCAGCGGCACTTCGAACATCGGGAAGAAATCGCTGGAGGTGAAGCGAGCTTCGGCCAGGAACGGGGTCTGCTCGCCGGCGTCCGGCTCGATGGCGAGATTGCCGCCGGACATCATCGCCTGGCGCTGGCCGCGCTTTTCGCGAAGCAGGGCCTCGGCATCGTAGCGGGTGAGCTGCAGGGGCGGCTCGTCGCCGGGATGGAAGCCTGCGCTGGGCGCAGGATCGAGCTGCACATAGAACAGCCGCTCGCTCTTGTCCGGCACCGGGTCGCCGGACAGCACGTAGAACACCGTCAGCGTGGTCATCGAGGTGCCAATGCCCAGTGCCAGCGCCAGCACCATCAGCGAGGTGATGATCCGGTTGCGGCGGAAGCTGCGCAGGGCGAGGTTGAGGTAGTAGCCGAGCATGATGTGTCCTCCGGTCATGCGCTGCGGGTGGCGACTGCCGGTGGTACCGCTGCGGCGCGGCGGGCAGGTGCCAGTACCGACAGCTGACCCAGCAGCCACAACAGAATGGCCCCGATCGGCAGGCAGACCAGTGGCAGGCGAGGCAATTCGTAATGCGCCATCAACAGCAGATTCAGCGCATACGCCAACAACATGCCGAGCACGATGCCGGAACTGGTGATCAGGAAGTTCTCCAGCTGGAAGTACTGCTGGATCTGCCGGCGGGTGGCGCCAAGCGCTCGGCGGATGCCGATCTGGCGGGTGCGTTGCTGGACCCAGAAACTGGCCAGGCCGACGATGCCCAGGGCGGTTACCACCAGTAACAACGCGCAGACGATCAGCATCATCGCGATCATGTCGCGGTCGCGGCTGAAAAAGTCCCGGCGTATCTGTGCGTAGCTGTCGTGTTCCAGCAGCATGCGGTTGGGATCGTGCCCGACAAGCTTCGCGATGGCCGCTTGCATGACGCTGTCACGGTCCTCCGGGCGCTTGACCCGGACCAGATAGGAGCCGGCGTTGGCATAGTTGGTACTAAGCGGGAGGACGATGGTGTAGTTGTCTGAAAGGAGGGTGGAAGTCCGGGCCAAGGTGGACACGATGCCGACCACCGTCATTGGCAGGTCGCCGGAATAGATGTTCTTGCCGAGTGCATTGCCGCCGGGGAACAGCTTGCCTGCGGTGTCGTGGTTGAGCAGGACTGCCAATCGCAGGTGATCGAAGTCGGCCTTGCCGCTTTCGATCAGCGAGTAGTCGATGCAGTCCGTGGCTTGCAGGTTGCGGCCTGCCAGCAGGCGCACGCCCAAAGTCGGAAGCAGATCTTCGCAGCCCATATAGAGTGACGCCGAGAGCATCGGGTTGGGTTGATCCGGGCTGGGGTCCAGGGAGGTATTGAACTCGCCGTTCTGCGACAGCGGCAGTTGATTGATGGTGGTGGCCGATTCCACCCCTGGCAGGGTGCGCAGTGCGGCCAAGTCTTCCTGTGTGCGGGCATCGGGATTGCTGTCGGGCGCGGCGCCAGCCACGTTGATGCGCAGCAGCCGATCCTCGTCGATGCCGCTGGGCTGGCGCAGGTGGTCCAGGCGTTGTGCTACCAGCGACAAGGCGTTGCAGATGATCGCGCAGCTCAGCGCGATCTCGAGCACGATCAACAAGGCGGCAACGCGATGGCGTTGCAGGGTGACGAGGATGGGGCGGATATCCATATGGCCTCCTACTGGGCTTTGATTTGCAGGGCCGGGGCGACCTGCATGGCGCGCCAGGCCGGCAGCAGGCCGGCCAGCAGGCTGGCGAACAAGGCGAGGACGAACGTGGAGGCGAGCATCGTCAGGTCCAGATGGGCCACGGCAGCGTATTCGCTGGGCCGGTTGCGAACCGCCCACAGGCCCAGGTATGCCAGGCCCAGGCCCACGATGCCGCCGGCCAGGCCGATCACGCCGGCTTCGATCAGGCATTGCAGGAAGATCGTGCTGCGGCTGGCACCGAGCGCACGCCGTACTCCGATCTCGCTGCTGCGGCGAAGGAACTTTGCCAGCAGAAGGCCCACGGTGTTCAGCAGGCAGACCACCAGCAACCCCAGCGCGAATCCCAATTGCAGGCGCACGTCGCTGGGCACGATCTGCTTGTAGTCCAGCCATTGCACTACATTGCGAAGACGGGTGTTGGGCGGGCGCTCGAAGCGGCCGGCTTCATGCTGAAGCGTGGAGTAGTTGTCCAGGTAGGCTTTGAACGCGTCGGCATCGGATGCCTGTTTCAGCTCGACCCAGTAGTGGATCCAGGTGCAGGGCGCGTCGAGGCTGGTTTGCTGGGAAGCGACCCTATAGCAGTTCATCGATCCGTTATGCGTGTGCTTCAGCTCCAGGGCCGTGGCGAATGGGACATATACCTGCTCGTCGCTGGCGTAGCGGCCACCTGCGAAGTCGAAGAAATGCGGGGTGGGTTGCCAATGGTCGAGTACGCCAACGATACGAAAGTCGGTACCGGACAGCCGCAACGTCCGTCCCACGCTGTTGGCGCCGCCGAACAGCTTGTCGTTGAGCCGGCTGTCGATCACCACGAGGCGAGATCGCGCTTCATCGTCGGCCTGACTCCAGCCATGGCCGAACTGGAACGGCACCTCGAACATCGGGAAGAAATCGGCGGTGACGTTGCGCGAAAGCTGTCGGAAGGGCGAAAGGCCCTCGCGCTGGGGCTGCACCGACACGACGCCGCCCGTGGTCTGGGTCTGGCGCAGGCCGCGGTGCTCGCGCAACAGTTCCTGGGCGTCGTAGCGGGTCAGTAGATCGGTTGGTTCCTCGCCTGGCTGGTAATCGGCGGCCAGCTGTGGATCTAGCTGGACGTGGAACAAACGATCGCTCTTGCCGGGAATCGGATCGCCCGAAAGTACATGGAAGACGGTCAATGCCGTCATCGAAGCGCCAATGCCCAGCGCGATTGCCAACACCATCAGCGCGGTCAGCACCTTGTTGCGGCGGAAACTGCGCAGCGCGAGGGTGAGGTAGTAGGTCAGCATGGTGTGTCCTCCGGTCATGCGCTGCGGGTGGCGACGGCGGGTGGTACGGCGGCGGCGCGTAGCGCCGGGCCGAGCACCGCGATCTGGCCGAGTGTCCACAGCAGCGCCGCGCCGAGCGGCAGGTAGGCGGCCGGCAGCCGGCCGAGTTCGAAAAAGCGCATCAGCAGTACGTTGCCGCCGTAGGCCAGCAGCATGCCGAGCGTCACCCCGGCGCCGACGATCAGGAAGTTCTCGGTCTGGAAGTAGCGCAGGATGTCGCGGCGAGTGGCGCCGAGCGCGCGGCGGATGCCGATCTGCTTGGTGCGCTGCTGCACCCAGAAGCTGGCCAGGCCGATGATGCCCAGGGCGGTCACCAGCAGCATCGCCGCGATCACCGCGAGCAGTAGCCAAGCCATCGCGCGGTCGGGGCGGAAGTAGCGCTCGCGCAGCTCGCCGAGGGAGCGGCTCTGGGTCTGGTCGATCACCGCCTCGGGGACCGCACGGGCGATCGCGGTACGCGCGGCCTGCGCCACTCGTGGCAGGTCCAGCGGGTCGGCGGAGACGACGTAGGTGCCGGATTGCGAATCGTCGCTGACCGGCACGATGATCGACCATTCCGAACCTTCCACGCCGCTCTCGCTGCGGCCGGGATCGGGGCGGGCGAAATGCGCGAGGATGCCGGCGACCCGGAAGTGGCTGTCACCGCTCCAGAATTCCTTGCCCAGTGGGTCCTGGCCAGGCCACAGGTGGTCGGCGAGTGCCCGTGTGATCCAGACACGGGAATCCTTGGGGAAGAATGTGTCGATATGCTGGAAGTCGCCCGTGCCGAAGCCCTGGCCCCGTAGCGCTCGCAGGCCGAATGCCTCGATTGCGCCGGGGCCTAGAAGATAGAAATGTGGCACCCCGGCGACATCCTTGCATTCGCTGTCTCGGCAGACACCGCTGTTGCCTGCAGGCTGGCCGAACGGCACCGTGTTGACCGCACCGGCCGCGCGCGCGCCGGGGATGGCGCGCAGCGCGGCCAGCGCGCGCGCGTTGACGTCCGCATTGCCGCAGCCGTCGCAGCCGCGCAGCGCGACCGTCGCCAGCGCGCTTTCGTCGATGCCGCTGTCGATACGCATCAGGCCGGCGCGCCCGGCGATCAGGAAGAAGGCGTTGCACAGCACCGCGCAGGCCAGCGCGATCTCCAGCGCGATCAGCGTGGCGGCGATGCGATGCCGGCCCAGTGCGGAGAGGATCGGTTTGATCTCCATCGTCGGCGCGCTCCTCACAGGGTCTTCAGTTGCAGCGCCGGCGCGATGCGGCTGGCGCGCATGGCCGGGAACAGCCCGGCGGCGAGGCTGGCGGCGATCGCCAGGGCGAAGGTCAGCGCGAACATCGGCAGGTCCAGGTGCGCCAGGTCGGCGTATTCGACTGGCTGCCGGCGTACTCCCCACAGCCCGGCCTGGGTCAGCATCCAGCCCAGCGCGCCGCCGGCCAGGCCGATCAGCCCGGCCTCGGCCAAGCACTGGGCAAAGACCGCGCGGCGCGACGCGCCGAGCGCGCGGCGCACGCCGATCTCGCCGCCGCGGCGCAGGAACTTGGCCAGCAGCAGGCCGACCGTGTTGAACAGGCAGATCGCCAGGAACGCCAGCGCCAGCCAGCTCTGCAGGCGCACGTCGCGCGGCACCACGCGGTTGTGCTCCAGCCATTCCATCAGGTTGAGCAGGCGCGTGTTCTCGGGCTGGGCGATGCGTCCGAGCGCCTTCTGCTGCGCGGTGTAGCCTGCCAGGAAACGGCGGTAATCGGCGAGCTTGGCCGCGCTGTCCAATTGCACCCACAATTGCAGTCCCACGCATGGGATGTTCTGCAAGCGGCCGAGCTGCGTCGGATTGCCCCAGCAGGTCCATGGATAGAAGTTGCCGTCGTTGATCTCCAGCCCGGTGAAGAACGGCACCATCACGTCCTCGGGCCGGGCGTAGAAGCCGGCGGTGTCGCCCTGGGCGAAGCTGCCGCCGGCCAGCGTGTAGAACTGCGGCGATGGCCGCCACGGCGCCAGCACGCCGACGATGCGTACTTCGCTGTTGCGGATGCGCAGGAGACGGCCGACGCTGTCCTTGCCGCCGAACAGCTTGTCGTTGAGGTCGGCCGAGATCACTGCCATCCGTGCGCGCTTGGTATCGTCCTCGGAACTCCAGCCACTGCCGTAGGCGAATGGCACCTGGAACATCGGGAAGAAGTCGGCACTGGTGGAGAGCATCGTGGTCATCTGCGCGGGAATGCCGGTCTCGGGCGCCAGCAGCTTGATCTCGCTGTCCACGATCGGCGCCTGACGGTCAGCACGCCCTGCCTGCCAGAGATCGACCGTCGAGGTGTAGTCGAGCTTGTCGAGTGGATTGCGGCGCGGCTTGCCATCGAGGAAGGCATCCACCTGCGGATAGAAGATGTGCTGGCTGCGACCCGGCAGCGGATCGCCGGACAGCAGGCGCAACACCGTCAGCGTGGTCATCGTTGCGCCGATGCCGACGCCGATGGAAAGCACCATCAGCGCGGTCAGGACCTTGTTGTGCCTGAAGCTGCGCAGGGCGAGGTCGAGGTAGTAGCCGAGCACCTTGGTTTCCTTCGGTCAGATGCTGCGGGTGGCGACGGCCGGGGGCACCGCCGCGGCGCGCCGGGCCGGTGCGAGCACGGCGAGCTGGCCGAGCAGCCACAGCAGCGCCGCGCTGATCGGCAGGTAGGCCAGCGGCAGCCGCGGCAGCTCGTACTTGCTCATCAACAGCAGATTGAGCGCGTAGGCCAGCAGCATGCCGAGCACGATGCCGGCGCTGGTGAGCAGGAAGTTCTCGGTCTGGAAGTAGCGCAGGATCTGGTGGCGGGTGGCGCCCAGCGCGCGGCGGATGCCGATCTGCTTGGTGCGCTGCTGTACCCAGAAGCTGGCCAGGCCGACGATGCCCAGGGCGGTGACCACCATCAGCGCGAAGCAGACAATCAGTAGTAGACCGATCATGTCGCGATCGGCGCTGAAGTACTTGTTACGGATTGCGTCGTAGGGGCGCTGGTCCAATACCAGACGGTTGCTGGCGATCTTGTCCAGCGCGGCGACCGCGGCCTTGAGTACCTCGTCGCGCCGCGCAGGTTCGGTGCGTAGCAGGTAGAAGCCGCCATTGCCGTAGTTGAGGCGGAGGGGCAGTAGCATCGAGCAATCACGGTCGACGCGCGCCCGATTCGCCCGGGCCAGCCGTTCGACGACACCGACGATGTGCAGCGGGATGTTGGCCATGTAGACCGTCTTGCCGATCGCCGAGTCCTCGGGGAACAGTTTTTTCGCGGCATCGGCCGTGATGATCAGTACACCTTTCATCTCGCTGATGCCATTTTTCTCCACGTCGGAGTAGGACTTGTATTCATCGGGAAGGAAGTCGCGGCCGGCCACCAGTTTCAGGCCGAGCGTGCGCAGGGTGTCTTTGCCGGCCATGTACATCGATGCGTTCAGCGCTGACTGTTCCTGATCCGGGGTCAACGCCAGATTGCTGTTCCACCCGCTGTTCTGGAACGGCACCTGGTTGATGATGGCCACATTCTTCACACCAGGGATTGCTCGCAGGGCAGCCAGGTCCTCCCGGGTGATGGCATCGGCGTTGGGGCCGCCGTTGAACCGGACTTGCACCAGTTCGTGCTCGGCGATGCCCGAGGGCTGCTTCAGGTTGTCCACGCGCTCGGACATGATGAACAGTGCGTTGCAGACGATGGCACAGGCCAGCGCGATCTCGATCACGATCAGGGCTGAGGCGGTGCGTTGGTGGTGCAGGGCGGAGAGGATCGGGCGGATGTCCATGGGGCCTCGGATGGTGGGGCGGCGGTGTTACTGGCTCTTGAGCTGGATGGCCGGTGCGATCTGCATCGCCCGCCAAGCCGGCAGTACGCCGGCGAGCAGGCTGGCCAGCAGCGCCAGGGCGAAGGTCGTCAGCAGCATCGAACCATCCAGGTTGGCCAGGGCGGCGTATTCGGTGGGACGGTGGCGCACCGCCCACAGGCCGAGTTCGGTCAGCGCCAGCCCCAGCACGCCACCGGCCAGACCGATCGTTCCGGCTTCCACCAGGCATTGCTTGAAAATTTCCGTGCGCGAGGCCCCCAACGCACGGCGTACGCTGATCTCGCCGACACGGCGCAGGAATTTGGCCAGCAGCAGGCTGACGGTATTGACCAGGCACACCAGCAGGAAGCCTAGCGCCAGCCACAGTTGCAGATGCACATCGCTGGGCACAACGTTGGCGTGGTCCAGCCACTGCATCACGTTGCGCAAGCGGGTGTTGGGCGGTCGTTCGAAGCGTCCGGCCTCATGCTGCTGCCGCGAGTAATTGTCGAGATAGGCCTTGAAGTCGTCGGCCTGGGACGGATCGTCAAGTTCCACCCAGTATTGGATCCATACGCACGGGGCGTTGAGCGCGGTCATCTCGACGGTGGCCTCCTTGCCGAAGCAGTTCATCGTGCCGTTGATGCCGAGCTTGAGTTCCACCGCGGTCGAGAACGGGGCGAACACCTGCTCGTCCGTGCCGTACCTGCCGACGTTGAGGTCGTAGAAGTGAGGCTGTGGCCTCCAGTCGCCGAGCACGCCGACGATGCGGAAGTCGGTGCCGTTCATGCGCAGCGTTTTGCCGGTGCTGTCGCTGCCGTCAAACAGCTTGTCGTTGAGCGCCTTGGCGATCACCGTCACCCGCGCATGTCCGTCGTCTTCGGCGGCCGACCAGCCATGGCCGTACAGGAACGGCGTATCGAACATTGCGAAGAAATCGGCCGAGGTCCAGCGTGCGTCTATCACGATCGGCTTGGCGCCGCTGCCGACCGTATCGATGGTTTGGCCGCCGCCGGTCATCATCGCCTGTCGCTTGGCATGCTTCTGCCGCAGCAACTCCTCGGCATCGAAGCGAGTCAGCTGTTCCTGTGGCTCTTCGCCTGATTTGTAGCCGGCAGCCAGCTTAGGGTCCAGCTGCACGTAGAACAGCTTTTCGCTCTTGCGCGGGATCGGATCGCCGGAGAGCACGTGGAAAACTGTCAGCGTGGTCATGCTGGCACCGATCCCCAGCGCAATCGCCAGCACCATCAGCGCGGTCAGCACCTTGTTGCGCTTGAAGCTGCGCAGGGCCAGCGACAGGTAGTAGCCGAACATCGGAATCCTCCGCAGGGTTGGTTTATGTGGGAGGGACTTCAGTCCCGACGCCTGTGCCTGCGAGGTTGCGTCGGGAGTGAAGTCCCTCGCACAGGGAAATTCCTGGTGCCGAAGAGCCGATCACGTTCCGAGCACCGGCTCGCGCAGCAGGTCGGTGGCCTGGCCGTCGACGATGTGGACGTTGCGCTGGGCGCGCGCGGCCAGTTCCGGGTCGTGGGTGACCATCACGATGGTGGTGCCCTGGCTGTTGATCTCCTCCAGCAGCTCCAGCACGCCGCGCGCCATCTGGGTGTCGAGGTTGCCGGTCGGCTCGTCGGCGAGCAGCAGGCGCGGGCTGCCGGCCAGGGCGCGCGCGATCGCGGCGCGCTGCTGCTGGCCGCCGGACAGTTCGGCCGGGTAGTGCTTCATCCGCGAACCCAGGCCGACGCGGGTCAGCGCCTGTTCGATGCGCTGCCTGCGCTCGGCCGCGGGCAGGCCGCGGTAGCGCAGCGGCACGTCGGCGTTGTCGAACAGGTTCAGGTCGGGAATCAGGTTGAAGCTCTGGAAGATGAAGCCGATCTTCTGGTTGCGCAGCTTGCTGCGCTGATTGTCGTTGAGGTGGCTGACGTCCTCGCCGTCCAGCTTGTAGATGCCGCCGGTGTAGGTCTCCAGCAGGCCGGCGATGTTGAGGAAGGTGGTCTTGCCCGAACCCGACGGCCCGGTGACGGCGACGAATTCGCCTTCCTTCACGTGCAGGTCCAGCGAGCGCAGCGCGTGGGTTTCGACCAGTTCGGTGCGATAGACCTTGGTGACCTGGTGCATTTCTAGCATGTGGGTTTCCTCGGGGTTGGGGTTCGTGTTTGGGGATTCGTGATTCGGAACGGCGCCCGGTCTCGGCTTTCACCAATCACGGCATCAATTCACCTTCGCCCGCTCGGCGTCGCCGAACAGGTCGCTGCCGGACACCACCACGCGGTCGCCGGGCTTCAGGCCTTGCAGCACTTCGACTTCGCCCAGGCTGCTGGCGCCCAGTTGCACCGGCCGGCGCACGGCGACGTTGCCGTCCATCACGTAGGCGTAGCGGCCGCCGGACTGTTCGACGAACGGGCCGCGTTCGACCTTCAGCACGTTGCGGCGGGTGTCCATCAGCACGCGCGCGCTCAGGCGCTGGCTCTGGCGCAGTCCCGGCGGCTGCTTGTCGGTGAAGCGGATGCGCGCGGTGACCTCGCCGTTGACCACTTCCGGTGACACCGCGCTGATCTCGCCCGGATACGGTTCGCCGCTGCCGCTGGTCAGCTGCGCCGGCATGCCGATGTCGAGGTCGCGGGCGAAGCTTTCCGGCACCTTGATCTCCACTTCGAACTTGCTCAGGTCAACCACGCTCAGCACCGGCCCATTGGCAATCACGCTGGTGCCCTGCGGCACCTGCACCTGGCCGACTTGGCCGTCGAACGGCGCGCGCAGGGTCAGTGCATCGACCTGGCGCTGCGCCTCGGCCACCACCGCGCGCTGGCGGTCGGCCAGCAGCTTCTTGTTGCGCGCGTCCAGCCCCGCGCCCTGCGACTGCAGGGCGAAATCCTTCTGTGCGCTTTGCATGCCCAGTTGCGCCTTCTTCAGGTTGTCCTTGGCCTTGTCCAGGTCGTTCAGCGGCATTGCGCCGCCGTCGTAGGCGCGCTGGTAGCGTTCCAGTTCGCGGCGCGCGGCGGTTTCGTCGATCTGCGCCTGATCCAGCGCCTTGCGCGCGTTGAGGCGGGCGACCTGGGCGTCGAGTTCGGCGCTGCTGGCCTCGGCCTCCATGCCGGCCAGGGTGGATTGCTCCTGCACCAGCTTGCTGCGCAGCTCCGGGCTGTCGATCACCGCCAGCGGCTGGTCCTTCTTCACCTTGTCGCCGGCGACCACCTGCAGGCTGACCGTGCCGGCGGCGATCGCATACAGGGTGGGGCTGTTGGCGGCGATGACCTTGCCGTCGGCGGCGATGTCGCGGACCAGGTCGCCCCGGGTGACCGTGGCGATGCGCAGCCGCTGCGCGCTGTACGAGCGCGTGCCGGACAGCCAGCCGCTGGCGACCCAGGCGATGCCGGCCAGCAGCACGGCGCCGGCCAGCGCCAGCCACGTCCAGCGCGGCAGCCGGCGGCGGCCGGCGGGTTGGCGGAGTACCTGGTCCTGCGCGGAAGTGTCCCGGATCATCAGTGCTTGTCGTTGTTGATGGGCAAGTGGTTGTCAGCAGGATGCGTGCCAACTGCAAGTGATTGATGCAAAAGGCGCTGTCGGCAGGCAGGCAGTGTCCGCGTGTCCGCCGGACACCCTGCGGACACGGGTGGCGGCGCGTGGCGGTCCGCCCGCAGGCAGGCGATAGAATCGGCAACCGGCCCGGCAATCGTCCGGCCAACCAGCAAGGAGTTCGCGGGAATGTGTGGAATCGTGGGTGCAATCGCCAGTCGCGACGTGGTGCCGGTACTGATCGAGGGGCTGAAGCGACTGGAATACCGCGGCTACGATTCGGCCGGCATTGCCGTGGTCGATGGTCGCGACGTGCGCCGCGTGCGCCGCACCGGCCGCGTTGCGGAGATGGAAGCCGCCGCACAGGCCGAAGACCTGCACGCCATGCTCGGCATCGGCCACACCCGCTGGGCCACCCACGGCGGCGTCACCGAGGCCAACGCCCACCCGCACATCAGCCACGGCGTGGCACTGGTGCACAACGGCATCATCGAGAACCACGAAGAACAACGCGAGAAACTGCGCGCGCTGGGCTACGCCTTCGAATCGCAGACCGATACCGAAGTCATCGCCCACCTGATCCATCACCACCTGCAACGGGACGGCGTGGACCTGCTGGCTGCCGTGCAACGCGCGGTCAAGGAATTGACCGGCGCCTACGCACTGGCGGTGATCAGCCGCGCCGAGCCGCAGCGCATGGTCTGCGCGCGCATGGGCTGCCCGCTGCTGGTCGGCCTGGGCGAGGGCGAGAATTTCATCGCCTCGGACGTGAGCGCCATCGTGCAGGCCACGCGCCGCGTGTTGTTCCTGGAGGAAGGCGACACCGCCGAAGTCGCGCGCGAAGGCGTGCGCGTGTATGGCCGCGACGACAAGCCGGTGCTGCGCGACACCCATCTGTCCAACGTGTCGCTGTCGTCGCTGGAGCTGGGCCCGTACCGCCATTTCATGCAGAAGGAAATCCATGAGCAACCGCGGGCATTGGCCGACACCATCGAGGCCGCCATCGACGGCGGCTTCGTGCCGGAGCTGTTCGGCGCCGATGCCGCGGACGTGCTGGGGCGCATCCAGGGCGTGCAGATCCTCGCCTGCGGCACCAGCTACTACGCCGGCCTGACCGCGCGCTACTGGATCGAGGCCATCGCCGGCCTGCCGTGCAGCGTCGAGATCGCCAGCGAATACCGCTACCGCGCCGCCTACGCCGACCCGAAGCACCTGGTCGTCACCATTTCACAGTCCGGCGAGACCCTCGACACGATGGAGGCGCTGAAATACGCCAAGTCGCTGGGCCACGCGCACACGCTGTCGATCTGCAACGTGCCCGAAAGCGCGATCCCGCGCGCCAGCGAACTGGTCTGCTACACGCGCGCCGGCGCCGAGATCGGCGTCGCCAGCACCAAGGCCTTCACCACGCAACTGGCCGTGTTGTTCCAGTTGGCGGTGGCGCTGGGCAAGCTGCGCGGCAAGGTCGATGCCGACGCCGAGAACGGTTGGCTGGAACAACTGCGCCAGCTACCCGGCGGCGTGCAGCACGCGCTGAACCTGGAGCCGCAGATCGTCGCCTGGGCGGAAAGATTCGCCGGCAAGCACAACGCGCTGTTCCTCGGCCGCGGCCTGCATTACCCGATCGCGCTGGAAGGCGCGCTCAAGCTGAAGGAAATCTCCTATATCCACGCCGAGGCCTATCCCGCCGGCGAACTCAAGCACGGCCCGCTGGCGCTGGTGGATTCGTCGATGCCCGTCGTCGTCATCGCCCCCAACGACGCGCTGCTGGAAAAGGTCAAAAGCAACATGCAGGAAGTGCGCGCGCGCGGCGGCGAACTGTTCGTGTTCGCCGACCAGGACAGCAATTTCGGCGAATCCGAAGGCGTCCACGTGATCCGCACCCCGCGCCACGTCGGCGCGTTGAGCCCCATCGTCCACACCATCCCCGTGCAACTGCTGGCCTACCACACCGCCCTGGCACGCGGCACCGACGTGGACAAACCGCGCAACTTGGCCAAGTCGGTGACGGTGGAGTAGGCGCTCAGCCGCCCGCCGTTGCGACGATCAATTCAGCGCCCAACCGTTGCAGGCCATCGCGGTATTCGGCGTCGATGCCGTCGTCGGTGATGATGGTGTGGATCTCCGGCAGCCGGGCGATGCGGTGCAGGCTGACCTTGCCGAACTTGCTGGAATCGGTCAGTACCACCACTCGCCGCGAATGTTCGACCATGCGGTGGTTGAGGCTGGCTTCGGCTTCGTGGTGGGTGGTTGCGCCGAATTGCAGATCCAGCCCGTCAACGCCCAGGAACAAGGTGTCGAAACCGTAGCTTTGCAGGCTGGCTTCGGCCTGGCTGCCATGCAGCGACAGCGACGGCTGGTGCAGCAGGCCGCCGGTCATGCGCAAGGTGACGCCGGGCGCGTTGGCCAGCTCCCAGGCGATGTTCAGGCCGTTGGTCATCACCGTGATGTCGCGGTGGCCGCGCAAATGGCGGGCCAGCATCATCGTGGTCGAGCCGGAGTCCAGGATGAGGTTGTCGCCGGGCTTGACCAGTTGCGCGGCACGCGCGCCGATGGCGTCCTTCAGCGGCAGGTTCAGCGTGTCCTTCTCGTGGATGTCGCGCTCCTGCGGCGGCATCCGCAGCAGGCTGGCGCCGCCGTGGCTGCGGGTGGCCAGGCCTTGCGATTCCAGGTGGTTGAGGTCGGCGCGGATGGTCACCGCCGACACCCCATGGCGCGCCACCAGGTCCGCGACCTGGACGCTGCCGTCCTGCAGCAGTTGCTCGATGATCCGTTGCCGGCGCTGGCGGGTGTTGCGGGTCACCGGTGTTGGCGTGCTGGGCATGCTGGGCGGCTCGGAGTTGCATTGGGTTTGTGCGCGCGCTGGTTTCAGCGGCGCGGGTCGAACCTGTTGCGGGCGCAGGCGCGTGCGTATTCGGACAGCGTTGACGCGATCTTGTGCCGAACCAGCGCCAGCGGTTCGGCCGGCAGTCGTCCGGCCAGCACTTCGCGGCCTTGTTCGGGCAGGTACTGGCTGATCAGGATGGCCGGTGGCGCGTGCCGGCGCAGGTTGTCGATCAATTTGTCCACCGCTGCCGTCACCTCGGCGTCGCCCCAGTAGTAGCGGCAACGGTCGCTGAGCGCGTAGGCGCGCAGCAGGCGCAACTGCCGCGCGTTGCCGCTGTAGTGGCCTTGCCAGTATTTCGGATCGGCTTGCATGCGCTGATCGAGCACGTCGATCAATTGCGAGCGCTGATCTTGCGGCAGCAACTCGTCTTCGATCTTCGCCAGCCCGAACAGCGCCTCGCGACAGGCGAAGGTTGCGGCGGGGCCGACCTTGAGAATGGCGAAGTGGTCGCGCACCAGGGCGTGCAGTCCAGCCTCGGTCTGGTAGTCTGTGGAATGCGCTTCGAACACGATGCGCGGTTGCGCTTCGAGGAAGTCGGAAAGCGCGACGGCGGCAGTCGGGTCATAGTGCTGCACGGCGCTATGGTCGAAATCCACACCCGGTTGCACCACCATCGCGATCACGCGCTGCCAGGCCTCGTGCAGTTCCGGCGTGTCGAAGGCGATGCGATGGATTTCCAGCGTCTTTGCCGCCGCTTGCGGCGTGGTCACCTGCACGCCGCCGCCCAGCGAGCTTTCGCCGCCGGGTACCGGCACTTCGGTGCCGATCACGTAGATCGGCGGCTGCAACCCGGCTTCGCGCGCGGTGGCTTCGGCGATGCGCGCCAGCTCCGCCGAACGCGTGGCCACGGTTTCGTCCGGCAGTGGCGTCGGGTCGTTGGCGCAGGACATGCTGCAATCGAGGTGGATCTTGTGGAAGCCGGCGGCGACATAGGCGCGGATCAGTTCGCGTGCGTGCGCCATCGCCACGTCGGCGGGCAGTTTCTGCCACGCATTCGGACCCAGGTGGTCGCCGCCCAGGATCAGGCGTTCGTGCGGGAAGCCGTGCGCATCGGCCAGCCGTTCCACGTATTGGCGGTATTGCAACGGGGTCATGCCGGTGTAGCCGCCGAACTGGTCAACCTGGTTCGAGGTGGCTTCGATCAGCAGCGGCGTGTCGTGTTTTTGCGCCACGTCCATCGCCGCCAGCAGCACCTGTTCGTGGCTGCAACACACGCTGTAAAGGCCGATGTTTTCGCCATTGCGGTGGGCCTGGATTAAGGATTGCACGGGGGACAAGGCGTATCTCCGCAAGTGGGTGGGGCAGGGGTTTGCAGGGCTGCGCGAATACCGGCCGGGCATGGCGTGTGCGTCAGGATTCCTGCCAGGGCCTCCCGAAGCGCAGGCTGCCGGGGAACGTCGGGGTGTGCCTCCCGCGTTTCCTGTGCGTCTGGCGCAAGATCGATCTTTCCTTTCGAAATGTCAATTTTCGAAAATAAACCGAAAGATCATGTTCTGCGCGGAAATCGGGACCGATGGCGAGAAGGTGCAGGCGGAGACTGGATCGGTGCGGATCATGAACAGGTGTTTGCGAAACATGTGCCCTGCATGATGTTTCGTTTTCAGGAAGAATCTTGCCATTTTGTTTCATTTCGATTGACATGCCGAAAATAACTGCCCTAGAGTCGGAAAATCAATCGCCTTTTTTCGCCAGCCCGGTATCGCCATGAAACGACGCGAGTTCCTGATCTCCACCACGGCAGCCGGTGTGCTTGCCGCCACCAGCGCCCTTGCGCCCGCCTTCGCCAGGCGCCGTGGCGACAAGCTGCGCGTGGCGATGATCGGCACCGGCCTGCGCGGGCAGTCGCAGCTCGGGCCGCTGCTGAGCCGCGACGACGTGGAACTGGTCGCCATTGCCGATACCCAGCAGGTGATGCTGGACAGGGCGCTTGCGATCATCGAAAAGGCCGGCCGCCGCAAGCCGAAGGTCCATGGCGGCAATGGCGACAAGAACGCATGGAAGGCGTTGCTGGCGCAGAAGGGCATCGACGCGGTGTTCATCGTCACCCCGTGGGAATGGCATGCGCCGATGGCCATTGCCGCGATGGAAGCGGGCATTGCCGTCGGCTGCGAAGTCGTCGCCGGCATCACCCTGCAAGACCACTGGGACGTGTTGCGCACGCAACAGCGCACCGGCACGCCGTACATGCTGATGGAAAACGTCTGCTATCGCCGCGACGTGATGGCCGTGCTGCAGATGGTGCGCGCTGGCCTGTTCGGCGAACTGGTGCACATGCAGGCCGGTTACCAGCACGACCTGCGCGGGGTGAAGTTCAACTCCGGCAAGCCGGACGAGCCTTACGACAGCGGCGTGGAATTCGGCGACAAGGGTTTTTCCGAAGCGCAGTGGCGCACGCAACACTCCATCGACCGCAACGGCGAGCTGTACCCCAGCCACGGCATCGGCCCCTGCGCGATGTACGCCAACATCCATCGCGGCAACCGCTTCACCCACATCAACGCCTTCGCGACCAAGGCGCGTGGCCTGCACGACTACATCGTCAAGCACCCCAAGGGCGGCCCGAACCACCCCAACGCCAGGGTGCAGTTCAAGCTGGGCGACGTGGTCACCACCACGCTGCGCTGCGAGAACGGCGAAACCATCATTCTCCAGCACGACACTTCATTGCCGCGTCCGTATTCGCTGGGCTTCCGCGTGCAGGGTACCGATGGTCTGTGGATGGATGTCAACAAGTCGATCCACATCGAAGGCAAGAGCCCGCCGCACAAATGGGAAGACGCGCAGAAGTATTACGACGAATACGACCACCCGCTGTGGCGCAAGTACGCCGACCAGGCCGCCGGTGCCGGCCATGGCGGCATGGACTGGTTCGTGATGCATGCCTTCATCGAAGCGGTGAAGGCGAACGCGCCAATGCCGATCGACATCTACGACGCGGTCGCCTGGAGCGCGATCACGCCGCTGTCCGAGCAATCCATCGCCGAGGATTACCGCACGCTGCCGTTCCCGGATTTCACCGAAGGCAAGTGGAAGGATCGCCAGCCGATCTTCGCGCTGGGCGACGATTACTGATTTCTGCCGGACATCGATCCGGCCCGAATCTCTTCATTCGCAGGAACTGGCGTGAGTTGTGGCGAGGCTTTGCAAAAAGCCTGGTCGCGACTTGCGTCACTCCTGCGGATAATCGTGGATCGAATGAAATGGTATGGAGCGGTACGGGATCAAGCATCGACAGAAGCAATTTCAATGCATCGCCATTGTGCGAAGATTGGCCTGATCCACGCCACCCATTGCTTGCCAGGAACTCTTGAAATGAATGCCGTACTCGCCAGCCAGACCGGGCAAACCCGGCGCGTCCCGTTGCTGATCGGCGGGGAATTCGTCGAATCGAAAACCACGCAATGGCGCGACATCGTCAACCCCGCCACCCAGCAGGTACTGGCGCAGGTGCCGTTCGCCACCGCCGATGAAGTGGAAGCGGCGATTGCCTC
>JASGDF010000054.1:0-17274 GCA_047607345.1 Pseudomonas sp.
AGCCCCCACAGCAGCCAGGTCTTCCAGTCGCGCGCGGGCTGCAGCGCCTGCGCCCCGGCGGACGCGCGGCGTGGCGAGCCGGCGCGCGAGCTGGCCGGGGCGCAGGCGCTGCAGCCCGCGCGCGACTGGAAGACCTGGCTGCTGTGGGGGCTGCTGGTCCTCGGCGCGCTGGTGATCGGCGGCTTCGCGCTGAGCCTGCTGCGTGGACGCACCGGCACGGAGGCCTGAGCACCGCCGGGTGTGCGTAGGAGCGACTTCAGTCGCGAGGGGCTTGCCGGGTAAAGTCCCTCGCGACTGAAGTCGCTCCTACAGAAGCGGCGCGCGCTCCAAAGGCAGCGGATGCCGGATTTCCCCGCCGCTAAGCGAGCGGGTTTGCCGCCTGGCGGCGGACCCCGGACAATGGCCGCCTGTCTCCGTCACGGGAAAACGCATGACCATCCTCCGCATGACCGACCTCGACCTCGCCGGCAAGCGCGTGCTGATCCGTCAGGACCTCAACGTGCCGATCGAGCATGCCGAGGGAGGAACCGCCACGATCACCTCCGAGCAGCGCATCACCGCCTCGGTGCCGACGATCAAGGCCGCACTGGAAAAGGGCGCGGCGGTGCTGGTGACTTCGCACCTGGGGCGTCCGAAGGAAGGCACCTGGACCGAGCAGGACTCGCTGGCGCCGGTGGCCAGGCGCCTGTCCGAGCTGCTGAAGATCGAGGTGCCGCTGGTGCGCGACTGGGTCGACGGCGTGCAGGTCGCGCCGGGCCAGGTCGTGCTGCTGGAGAACTGCCGCATGAACCTCGGCGAGGGCAAGGACGACGAGGCGCTGGCACGGAAGTACGCGGCGCTGTGCGACGTGTTCGTGATGGACGCGTTCGGCACCGCGCATCGCGCCCAGGCCTCCACCCACGGCGTGATCCGCTTCGCCCCGGTCGCCGCCGGCGGGCCGCTGCTGATGGCCGAGCTGGACGCGCTGGCCAAGGCGCTGCAGCACCCGGCCAAGCCGCTGCTGGCGATCGTCGCCGGCAGCAAGGTCTCGACCAAGCTGGAGCTGCTGACCAGCCTGGTGGACAAGGTCGACCAGCTGATCGTCGGCGGCGGCATCGCCAACACCTTCATCGCCGCGGCCGGGCATTCGGTCGGCAAGTCGCTGTGCGAGCCGGACCTGATCGAGACCGCCAGAAAGATCGTCGCCCAGGCCAAGGCGCGTGGCGCGGAGATCCCGCTGCCGACCGACGTGGTGGTGGCCAAGCAGTTCCTGCCGGACGCGGTGGCGACGGTGAAGCCGGTCGATGCGGTAGCCGAGGACGACCTGATCCTGGACATCGGCCCGCAGACCGCCGCCGCCTACGCGGCGCTGATCGCCAAGGCCGGCACGGTCGTGTGGAACGGGCCGGTCGGCGTGTTCGAGTTCGAGGCCTTCGGCAAGGGCACGCAGACCCTGGCCGAGGCGATCGCCGCCTCGCCGGCGTTCTCGATCGCCGGCGGCGGCGACACGCTGGCGGCGGTGGACAAGTACGGCATCGCCGACCAGGTGAGCTACATCTCCACCGGCGGCGGCGCGTTCCTTGAATTCCTGGAAGGCAAGACCCTGCCGGCGGTCGCCGCGCTGGAGGCACGCGGCTGATGGGCCTGCCGGCGTTGTTCTTCGACCTCGACGGCACCCTGATCGATTCCGAGCCCGGGATCATCGGCGGGCTCGTCCACGCCTTCGGGCAGATGGGCCAGCCGGTGCCACCGATGGCGCAGCTGCGCGACTGGATCGGCCCGCCGCTGCGTGACAGCTTCCAGCAGCATTTCGATGGCGACCCGGTACGGGTCGCACAGGCGCTGGCGTTGTATCGCGAGTATTACGATCGCGTTGGCTGGACCGAGCACAGTGTGTTCGACGGCATTCCCACGGCCATCGCCGCACTGCGGGGTGCCGGCCATCGCCTGGCGGTGGTGACCTCCAAGAACGAGCGTGCCGCGCGCCGCATCATCGAGCACTTGCCGTTTGGCGAGGGTTTCGAGGATGTCATCGGCGCCAGCGACGATGGCGCGCGCCGCTTCAAGGTCGATCTGATCGCCGAGGCGCTGCGGCGGCTGTCGCTGCAACCGGCGCAGTGCACGATGATCGGCGACCGGCGCATGGACGTGGAAGGCGCCAACGCGCACGGCATGCGCAGTGTCGGCGTGCTGTGGGGCTTCGGCGACGCGGCCGAACTGCGCGCGGCCGGTGCCGGCGCGCTGGCTGGCGCTCCGGCCGACCTGCCCACGCTGCTTGCCCGATAGCCCGCTTCGCATAGGGTCGGGATCGCGCGGCGCGGCATCACCCGGGGAACCCCGGCCGAGTAGGGCCGGATCCGCCAGCGGCATCATCATGCCCGGCTGCGTGGCGCCATTCGCCGGCGCACGGTTGCCAAGCGATGTCGCATTCGCCTGTCGGCTATTCCGCAATGCCATCCAGAAAGCATCGGCTCTGTGCTACTTTTCCCGGCTTTTCCGGGGGAGCCCGCACCACCATGATCGAACGCCTGCGCCGTACCAGAATCCTCGCCACCCTCGGACCGGCCACTGACCCGCCCGGCGTGCTCGAGGACCTGTTCCGCGCCGGCGTCAACGTGGTGCGGCTGAACTTCAGCCACGGCGATCCGTCCGGGCAGGCCAAGCGCGCCGCGGAAGTGCGCGCGGCCGCGGCGCGGGTCGGCGCCGAGGTCGGCATCCTGGCCGACCTGCCCGGTCCGAAGATCCGCATCGAGCGCTTCGCCCAGGGCAAGGTGACGCTGAAGACCGGCGAGCGCTTCGACCTGGTCGCCGATGTCAATGCCGCCCCCGGCGACGCCACCCAGGTCGGGGTGAGCTACCTCGGGTTGCCGCAGGATGTCGCGCCGGGCGACGTGCTGCTGCTCGACGATGGCCTGATGCAGTTGCAGGTGGTCGAGGTGAAGGGCGAGCGCATCGTCACCACCGTGCTCAACGACGGCGTGCTGTCCGATCGCAAGGGCCTGAACAAGCAGGGCGGCGGGCTGTCGCTGGGCGCGCTGACCGAGCGCGACAAGGAGCTGATCGGCATCGTCGCCAAGATCGGCGTGGACTTCATCGCGGTGTCGTTCTGCCGCAACGCCGAAGACATGAACGAGGCGCGCCGGATCGCCCAGTCGCACGGCAGCGATGCCTGGCTGGTGTCGAAGATCGAGCGCACCGAGGCGATCGAGAACCTGGTCGAGATCGTCGAGGCTTCCGACGTGGTGATGGTCGCGCGCGGCGACCTGGGCGTGGAGATCGGCGATGCCGAGCTGCCGGGCCTGCAGAAGAAGATCATCAAGGAGTCGCTGGCGCAGAACAAGGTCGTCATCACCGCCACGCAGATGCTGCAGTCGATGGTCGAGAGCCCGATCCCGACCCGCGCCGAGGTGCTCGACGTGGCCAACGCGGTGATCGACGGTACCGACGCGGTGATGCTGTCGGCCGAGTCCGCCGCCGGCGCCTACCCGGTCAAGGCGGTCGAAGCGCTGGCGCGCATCTGCCTGGGCGCCGAGCGCCAGTTCGAGGCGGACACCGACTTCGAGGCGGCCCAGCGCAACCTGCAGCGCGCCGACCATGCGATCGCGATGGCGACGATGTTCCTGTCCGAGCACATCGGCCTGGGCGGGGTGGTCGCGCTGACCGAGAACGGCGGCACCCCGCGCTTCCTGTCGCGGTTCCGCTCCAACGTGCCGATCTACGCGTTCACCCGCCACGACGGCGCGCGCCGGCGCATGGCGCTGATGCGCGGCGTGTTCCCGATCAGCTTCGACAGCCGCGGCCTGACCCCGCGCGAGGCCGCGCGCGCGGCGATCCGCCTGCTTGCCGAGGGCGGCCGGATGGGGCCGGGCGACCGCGTGGTGTTCACCAGCGGCGAGCACATGGAGACCCATGGCGCGACCAACACCCTGCGCCTGCTCGAGGTCGGCCCGGACGGGCGCGCCAGCGGCCTGGGCGAGCTGTAGTCGTAGCTGGACGAGCGACCCCAGGCACCGGTGTCTGGAGTCGCTCATCCAGAGGCGCCATATCCAAGGTCGCTGCAAGCGGTCGCCTTACATTCCGTCGCGGAATGTGTACGTTGCGCCCGGCTATAATTCCGCGTTCCCCCGCTGCCGCGCCCCCAGGAACCACATGAGCATCGAACAGCTTGCCGAGACCGCACAGGCCATGGTCGCCCCAGGCAAGGGCATCATCGCCATCGACGAATCCACCAGCACCATCGCCAAGCGCTTCGCCGCGGTGGGCATCGAGAACACCGAGGAGAATCGTCGCGCCTACCGCGAGCTGCTGCTGACCACGCCGAAGCTGAGCGATTACATCTCCGGTGCGATCCTGTTCGACGAAACCATCCGCCAGTCCACCAAGGACGGCGTGCCGTTCCCGAAGTACATGGCCGCGCACGGCATCCTCCCGGGCATCAAGGTCGACAAGGGCGCGCATGCACTGGCCGGCCTGCCGGGCGAACTGGTCACCGAGGGCCTGGACGGCCTGCGCGGCCGCTTGGAGGAGTACTACAAGCTCGGCGCGCGCTTCGCCAAGTGGCGCGCGGTGATCAACATCGGCGAGGACATCCCGTCGGGCACCTGCATCGAGGTCAATGCCCACGCGCTGGCGCGCTATGCCGCGCTGTGCCAGGAGCAGGGCCTGGTGCCGATGGTCGAGCCGGAGGTGATCATGGAGGGCGACCACGACATCGAGACCTGCTACGAGGTCACCGAGGCCACGCTGCGTTCGCTGTTCGGCGCACTGTACGAGCAGAACGTGGTGCTGGAAGGCACGATCCTGAAGGCCTCGATGGTGATCTCCGGCAAGCGCTGCGACGAGCAGGCCGGTGTCGAGGAGGTGGCCGAGTCCACCGTGATGTGCCTGAAGAGCACCGTGCCGGCGATCCTGCCGGGCATCGTGTTCCTGTCCGGCGGGCAGAGTGACGAGCAGTCCACCGCGCACCTCAATGCGATGAACCAGCTCGGCAACCTGCCGTGGCCGCTGAGCTTCTCCTACGGTCGCGCGATGCAGGCCGCCGCGCTGAAGTTGTGGTCGAAGGACCTGAAGGGCAACGTCGCCAAGGCCCAGCAGATCGTCTACGAGCGCGCCAGGCAGAACGGCCAGGCCGCGCTGGGGCAGTGGAAGCGCTGATCTTCCGTGCGCCCGCGGCACCATCGAAAACGCCGGCTCGTGCCGGCGTTTTCGTATCACCCTGTTGCCCGGCCTGTTTCCTGTAGGAGGGACTTCAGTCCCGACGGGCCTTGCCGGTGAAGCCCGGTCGGGACTGAAGTCCCTCCTACAGGCGATCGCGCCGGTGCCCAGCGATTTCGCGAGCAGGCCCAGATGACGCCGTGCGGATGGCTTCAGGCCGCCTGGCCCTGCGCCAGCAGCAGCGCCTGCCGGTAGGCCTTGGTGATCGCGTCGTTGTAGGCGACCAGCACGATGTGCTTGGGGATCGCGTGCGATTTCTGCCAGGCCATGGTCTCGGCCAGCGCAATCCGCGCGGCCTGGTGCAGCGGGTAGCCATACACGCCGCAGCTGATCGCCGGGAACGCGATCGAGTGCAGGCCCATCTGCTCGGCCAGCCTCAGCGATTGCCAGTAGCAGTTGGCCAGCAGCGCCGGCTCGTCGTGGTGGCCGTCGCGCCAGACCGGGCCGACCGTGTGCAGGACATGCCGGGCCTTGAGCCGGTGGCCGCCGGTGGCGCGCACCTCGCCGGTCGGGCAGCGCACGCCGGCACGCAGTTCCGGCAGGCGCCGGCATTCCTCCAGCAGGCCCGGGCCGGCGGCGCGGTGGATCGCGCCGTCCACCCCGCCGCCGCCGAGTAGCGACTCGTTGGCGGCGTTGACGATGGCGTCCACGTCCAGTTCGGTGATGTCGCCTTGCCAGACCTCGATCTTCACTGTCATCCCCCTGTCGGACTGACGTTTGCCCGTGGCAGATATGTTTCCCCGCACGATATTCATCGGTCGTGGATGAGTGGGATGTGAGGGCCACACCGCCGCGAGGCGGCACCGGATCGGAATCGAAGTCTCCCCCGCGCAGAGGATGCCTTGGCGCCAAAACGAGAAGGGCCGCCCGGTCGGGGCGGCCCTTGCGCGAACCTGGGTGAGCCTTTTCAGGGCAGCCCGGCCAGCCAGTCGTCGTCGCTGCCTTCGTTGATGTCGGCGAACAGCGGAGTCGAGAAGTAGCGCTCGCCGGTATCCGGCAGCACCGCCAGCAGCACCGAGCCGTCCGGGGCCTTCTCGGCCACGTCCAGCGCGGTGGCCAGGGTGGCGCCGGCGGAGATGCCGACGAAGATGCCTTCCTCGGCGGCGAGCCGGCGCGAGACCTCGATCGCGCGCTCGTCGCTGATGCTGAGCAGTTCGTCGTAGACCTCGCGGTCCAGCACGTCCGGCACGAAGTCCGGGGTCCAGCCCTGGATCTTGTGCGGCTTCCACTCGTCGCCGTTCAGCAGCGCCGCACCGGCCGGCTCGGTGGCGACGATCCTGACCTCGGGGCGGGCGACCTTGAGCACCTGGCCGACCCCGGTCAGGGTGCCGCCGGTGCCCCAGCCGGAGACGAAGTAGTCCAGGCGCTGGCCGGCGAAGTCGCGCAGGATCTCCGCCGCGGTGGTGTTGCGGTGGTAGGCCGGGTTGGCCGGGTTGGCGAACTGGCTGGCGAGGAACCAGCCGTGTTTCTCGGCCAGTTCCTTGGCCTTGCGCACCATGCCGGTGCCGCGCTCGGCGGCCGGGGTCAGGATCACCTTGGCGCCGTAGGCGCGCATCAGCTTGCGGCGCTCGATCGAGAACGTTTCCACCATCGTGGCGACGAACTTGTAGCCGCGCGCGGCGGCGACCAGCGCCAGCGCCACGCCAGTGTTGCCCGAGGTGGCCTCGACGATGGTATCGCCGGGCTTGAGCACGCCGCGCTGCTCGGCGTCGAGGATGATCGCCAGCGCCAGGCGGTCCTTGACCGAGCCGCCCGGGTTGAACGACTCGACCTTGGCATAGAGGGTCTTGCCCTTCGGCGCGATGCGGTTGAGCTTGACCACCGGGGTGCGGCCGATGGTGTCGAGGATGCTGTCGTAGATGGGCATGCGGGGTCTCCGTGGACAGGTCAGGCGGCGTTGGCCAGCGTGGGCGTTGCAGGCGTGGTGGAAAGCGTGGATGGGGGGGCGAGCGGGGCGGGGCCGAACCAGTGCAGGCGTGCGGCCAGTGCGGCGACCTCGCCGATCACCAGCAGGGCCGGTGAGCCCACCGCATGCAGGCGCGCGGTCTCGGGCAGCTCGGCCAGGTAGCCGGTGATCACCCGCTGCTCGGCGCGCGATCCGTTTTCGATCAGCGCGAACGGGGTGGCGGCGGCGCGACCTGCCTGCAACAGGCGCTGCCGGATCGTGTCCAGCCCGGCCACGCCCATGTAGAACGCCAGGGTCTGGCGTTCCTGCGCGAGCGATGGCCAGTCGAGGGTGTCCAGCGAGTCCTTGCAGTGTGCGGTGACCAGGCGCAAGGCTTGCGCATGCTCGCGGTGGGTCAGCGGGATGCCGGCATAGGCGGCGCAGGCCAGCGCGGCGGTGATGCCGGGCACCACCGCGTAGGTGATCGCGTGCGCGCGCAGGAACTCCAGTTCCTCGCCGCCACGGCCGAACACGAACGGGTCGCCGCCCTTGAGCCGCACCACGCGGCGCCCGCGCCGGGCGTGTTCGAGCATCAGCGCGTGGATATGTTCCTGGTGGGTGCTGCGACCCTGCGCCGACTTGCCGACCTCGATCAGCTCGGCAGTGCGCGGGGCCAGCCGCAGCACCGCGTCGCTGACCAGGCGGTCGTGCAGGATCACCTCTGCCTGTTCGATCGCGCGCACTGCGTTGAGGGTGAGCAGGCCGGGGTCGCCGGGGCCGGCGCCGACCAGCGTGACCGAGCCGGTGGCGGGCCGCGCAGGCTGTGGTGCAGCGGGCGCGTCGGCGGCTGCGCCGAGATCGACCAGCAACCGGCGTTGCTTCGCTGCGATGGCGACGGCACGGTCGATCCGCTCATCGCCGCTGGCGGCGACCACCAAGCAGACCGCCTCATCCAGCCATGCCGGATCGAACCTGCCCTGCAGCCAGCACAGCTGGCCGGACGCGGCCCAGCGCTGCAACGTCACGGTCAGGGCCGGTGCGCCGACCCGTGGACGCGCGCCGGCCCGCAGCAATGCCTCGACCCTGCGCTCGGCCGCCGCGCCGCCGCCGACCACCAGTACCAAGCGGTCATGCAGGTCGGCGAGCAAGGGGAACAGGGCGGCGGTCACGTGGGCGGGCCGGGTGGAGGGAGGTCGTGACCGTAAACCTGGCTTATAGCCGTCGGAAATGACTTCATACATGCATTAAATAGCTTTCAGTTATAAGTTATGTGGCAGATATGCGGCAGAACTCCACTAAAGTCCTTAGGTATGCGAGTCTCTCGCGGGAGCGCGGCGGATCCAGCTGCCGCGCGCCGACGCGGAGCCTTGCGAAAGCGCGGCGCATGCATGTGCCGGGATCCAATTCTTCGAACCACGCAGATGACGCTGACCCAACTTCGCTACCTGGTGGCCATCGCCGACGCCGAGCTGAACATCACGCTCGCCGCTGCACGCGTGCATGCCACCCAACCCGGCCTGTCCAAGCAGCTCAAGCAGTTGGAGGACGAGCTGGGCTTCCTGTTGTTCGTGCGCAAGGGCCGCAGCCTGGAGTCGGTGACGCCGGCCGGCGTGGAGGTGATCGAGCGCGCGCGCGCGGTGCTGTCCGAAGCCAACAACATCCGCACCTACGCCGCCAACCAGCGCCGTGAGGCGCAGGGCCAGCTGACCCTGACCACCACCCACACCCAGGCACGCTTCGTGCTGCCGCCGGCGGTGGCGCTGATCAAGCACGCCTACCCGCAGGTCAGCGTGCACTTGCAGCAGGCCGCCGAGAGCGATGCGCTGGACCTGCTCAGCCAGGGCGACGCCGATATCGCGGTGGTCAGCACCGCCGGTGGCGAGCCCAGCGCCGGCATCGCGGTGCCGCTGTACCGCTGGCGGCGGTTGGTGATCGTGCCGCGCGGGCACGCGCTGGACCACCGGCTCGCGCCGGACATGCAGGCGCTGTCGGAGCAGCCGCTGATCAGCTACGAGTCCTCCACCCGGCCTGGTTCCTCGCTGCAGCGCGCCTTCGCCCAGGTCGGGCTGGAGCCGAAGCTGGCGCTGACCGCGCTCGATGCCGACCTGATCAAGACCTACGTGCGGGCCGGGCTCGGCGTGGGCCTGGTCGCCGAGATGGCGATCACCGCCGGCGACACCGACCTGCGCGCCTGGCCGGCACCGGCGCCGATCGCCGAGTGCATCGCCTGGGCGGTGCTGCCGCGCGACCGGGTGTTGCGCGACTACGCGCTGGAGCTGGTGCATGTGCTGGCGCCGCAGATCGACAAGCGCGATTTGCGGCGGGTGCTGGATGGTAACCAGGAGGCGAACTGGCCGCAGCCGCCGAGCTGGGAATCGCTGACCCAGACCATCACCAGCTGAACGGGCATCGTATGGCGCGACCAGGAAGGTAGAGCGGAGCTTGCTCCGCTGGAGCCGTCCCGGGAATGCTCCCGCGGAGCAAGCTCCGCTCTACGATGCGTGATCCGGCGGCTTCAGCGCTCCGCTTCCGGCGCGGCATCGACCTGCAGCCTCAGCGCGCGCCCGCGCCGGTGCAGGTACAGCGCCACCGCGGCGCCGGCGAGCAGCCACAGGCCGCCGCCGAGGCGGGCGTAGCGGTCGGCATTCCATAGCACGTAGGCCAGCACCCCGAAGCCGGCCAGCGGCACCAGCCCGTGCAGCACCCAGCGCCCGCTGCGGCGGAAGTGCCAGGCCACCGCGACGTGCAGCAGCGCGAACGCGAACAGCGCGCCGAAATTGCACACCGAGGTCAGCAGCGCGATCTTGCCGAGGAACAGCAGGCCCAGCCCCAGGCTGAGCGCGGCGACCAGCAGGATCGCTCGCTGCGGCACCCGGCGCACCGGATGCACCACGCCGAGGAAGCGCGGCAGCCGGCCGTCGCGGGCCATCGCGAACAGCAGTCGCGAGGTCGCTGCCTGCGCGACCAGCGAGTTGGCCACCGCCGCGGCGATCGCCACGGTCAGCGCGATCACGGTCTGCATCCAGGGCCCGGCCACGCGCCGCCCGACCTCGAAGAACGCGTTGTTGGAGGCCGCCTCGTCGGGGAAGCGATGCAGCTCCGGCAGCAGCAGCGCCGCCAGCCAGGTCTGCAGCACGAACAGCGCCGCCACCATCGCCAGCGACAGCACCGTGGCGCGGCCGACCGCGCGCGCGCCGCCGCGGCTTTCCTCGGTCAGGGTGGAGATCGCGTCGAAGCCGAGGAACGACATCACCGCCACCGACAGCGCGCCGAACAGCATCGGCAGCGAGAACGTGGCCGGGTCGTAGAACGGCCGCAGGCTCCACTGCGCACCGCCGGCGCCCCGGTCGATCGCGCGCGCGGCCAACACCATGAACAGTGCCAGCACCACCAGCTGGGCGGCCAGGAACAGCCGGTTTGCGCGCGCGGTGGTCTCCACGCCGCGCAGGTTCACCACGGTGTTGAGCAGCACGAAGAACACGATCCATGCCGATTGCGGAATCGCCGGCAGCACCGCGGCCATCGCGTTGGCGCCGACCACGTACAGCAGGGTCGGGATCAGCAGGTAGTCCAGCAGGATCGACCAGCCGGCCAGGAAACCCAGTGCCTCGTGCAGGCCGCGCCCGACATAGGCGTACACCGAGCCGGCCACCGGGAATGCCTGCGACATCTGCTGGTAGCTGAGCGCGGTGAACAGCATCGCCACGAAGCCGGTCAGGTAGACCAGCGGCACCATGCCGTGGCTGATGTCGAACACGCCGCCGAAGATCGCGAACGGCGCGGTCGGCACCATGCAGACCAGCCCGTACACCAGCAGGTCGTACAGGCCGAGCCGGCGTTGCAGTTCCTGGCGGTAGCCAAAGCGGGCGAGGTCGTCACTGGCCGGTACGGGAGCGCGATCGGTCATGGCGGTCGGGAGTGGCGGGAGAGGGCAGGCCGACGGTACGCAAGCCGGCTTGCGTCCAGACACTATTAGAAGTGCTAGGTTTGCGCATCCCCGCGCCGACGGGGGGCTTTGGTGGACGATGCGCATGAGCGAGCCGATCATGGCCTTGCTGGACGACGACCTGCAGGCACTGCCGAGCTTCGAGGCCTGCCTGGACCGGGCGCATGGGCTGGCGCGCGCGCTCGGCTTCCAGGTGCTGGTCTACGACTATGCCCCGGTGCCGCGCGGGCTGGACGGCGAGCTGATCACCCCGGCGGTGTTCGAGCAGCGCGCCGCGCCGCTGGACATGCGCCGGCTGTGGTGCGAGCGCGGCTACTACCAGCGCGATCCGGTGCAGGCGCACGCCCTGCGCAGCGTGGCGCCGTTCGCCTGGAGCTACCGTGCGCCAAGCGCCGGGGGACGCTGCCTGTACCTGGGCGAGGCGCATCCGCCGTTGACCCGCTACCTGTGCGAAAGCGGCCTGGACACGGGGCTGACCGTGCCGCTGCACCTGCCCGGCGGCGGGCTGGCGACCTTCACCGGGATCCGCACCTCCGGCACGGGAGACGCGCTGGCCGCGCGGCAGCGGCTGGCCGGGTTCGTGCTGCTGGCGCAGGTCTTCCAGGCGCGGGCACAGGAACTGCTGCCGGTCCGTGCCGGCCACGGCGGGCCGGTGCGCCTGACCCGGCGCGAACGCGAATGCCTGCAGTACTCGGCCAAGGGCCTGACCGCCAAGAGCATCGCCGTGGCGATGAACCGCTCGGTCGCCACGGTCAACCTGCACCTGAACTCGGCCGCCCGCAAGCTCGGCGCGCGCAACCGGGTCGAGGCGGTCGTGCATGGATTGCATTACCGGCTGATCGAGCCCTGAAACGGGGTCCGGCAAGCGATCCCGGCCCGTCATCGCTGTCGTTCGCCCCTCGACTCGCGGGAATGGCGCATCGAGAAATTCCCTGCGCGGGCGCGAAACCTCGCATTTCTTCCAATACCCATCGGCCAGGCCCCAGGCTAGCCTGCGCCGGTTCCAGACAGGGGGATGAGGCGATGGAGATCAGCGAGGGCTACGCCGCGTTCGGTGAATACCGGACCTGGTACCGGATCAGCGGCGAACTCGGCGGCGAGCGCCTGCCGCTGGTGGTGCTGCATGGTGGACCGGGCTGTACCCACGACTACGTGGACAGCTTCAAGGACCTGGCCGGCGACGGCCGCGCGGTGATCCACTACGACCAGCTCGGCAACGGCCGATCGACCCATCTGCCCGGTATCGCCCCGGAGTTCTGGAGCGTCGAGCGCTTCCTGGCCGAGCTGGACAACCTACTGCGGCACCTGGGCCTGGCGCGCTTTGCCCTGCTCGGCCAGTCCTGGGGCGGCATGCTGGCCGCGGAGTTCGCGGTGCGGCGTCCGGCCGGGTTGGCGGCGCTGGTGATCGCCAATTCGCCGGCCTCGATGGCGCTGTGGCGCACGGCCGCCGCGCAGCTGCGCGCGCAGCTGCCCGAGCCGGTACAGCGCACGCTGGCGTTGCACGAGGCGGCGGGCAGCTACGCGCATCCGGACTACAAGGCGGCCACCGACGTGTTCTACGCGCGCCACGTCTGCCGGGTGCAGCCCTGGCCGATCGAGGTCGCGCGCACGTTCGCGGCGATCGAGGTCGACCCCACCGTCTACCACGCGATGAACGGCCCCAACGAGTTCCATGTGATCGGCAGCCTGCGCGACTGGGACATCGTGCCGCGGCTGGGCCAGGTCGCGGCGCCCACGCTGGTGATCTCCGGCCGGCACGACGAGGCCACGCCGGAGGCGGTGGCGCCCTACGCCGAGCGCATCCCCGGCGCGCGCTGGCATATCTTCGAGCACTCCAGCCATATGCCGCACGTCGAAGAACGCGCGGCGTGCATGCAGGTGGTGGGCGAGTTCCTGGCCGGGTGCGAGTGAGCGCAGTCGTGCCGTGAGCCATTCCGGCGGCGCGCGCAGGAATCGCGCTCAGGCCTCGGCGGCGGCCTCGCCCGCGTTGGCGAAGGCCTGCCGCAGCAGGAAGCGCTGGATCTTGCCGCTGGGGGTCTTCGGCAGCTCGTCGACGAAGTGCACCTCGCGCGGATAGGCATGCGCGGACAGCCGTTGCTTGACGAAGTCGGCCAGCGCCTGCGCCAGCGTCTCCTCGCCGGTGACGCCGGCACGCAGCACCACGTAGGCCACGACGATCTCGGTGCGCTGCGGATCGGGCTTGCCGACCGCTGCGGCCTCGATCACGTCCGGGTGCTCGATCAGGCTGCTTTCCACATCGAACGGGCCGATCCGGTAGCCGGAGGAGGTGATCACGTCGTCGCTGCGGCCGACGAAGCTGATGCCGCCGTCCTCGTTCAGTTCGACGGTGTCGCCGGTGAGGTAGTGGCCGGCGCGGAACGGCTGTTTCTGCTGCCGCCAGTAGCCCTGGAAGAACAGCGCCGGCGAGCGCGCCAGCTCGATCGCCAGCTGCCCGGGAACGCCAGGCGGCAAGGCCCGGCCGTCCTCGTCCAGCACCGCCACCGCATAGCCGGGCAGGGCGAAGCCGGCGCTGCCGACACGTACCGGATGGCGCAGGCCGTGGTGGTTGCACACCGTCATGCCGGTTTCGGTCTGGCCATAGTGGTCGTGGATCACCACCCCCAGGTTGCCGGCGAACCAGCGGATCACTTCCGGGTTGAGCGGCTCGCCGGCGCTGCTGACCACGCGCAGCCGGCCCTTCAGCGGTGCGGCGGCGGCATCGCCGGCGGCCATCAGCAGCCGGAACGCGGTCGGCGCGCCCATCAGGTTGGTGATACCCAGCGTGGCGATGGTGCGGTAGCAGCTCTCCGCGGTGAACGCGCCTTCGTGGAAGGTGGTCGAGTGGCCGAGCAGCAGCGGCCCGGTGATGCCGTAGTACAGCCCGTAGGCCCAGCCCGGGTCGGCGATGTTCCACAGCACGTCGTCCTCGCGCAGCTCCACCGCGTGGCGCATGTAGGTGGCGAACGCGGCCAGCGCGCGCAGCGGCACCATCAAGCCTTTCGGCGGGCCGCTGGTGCCGGAGGTGAACATCATCAGGAACGGATCGTCGGCCGCGCGTGGCACCGGCGCGAAGTGCTCCGGCAGGCCATCGAGCGCGCGCCAGAAATCGTCGTCGCCGTCGTCCTCGGCATCGAGCACGAGCAGCGGCGGCAGGTTCGCCAGCTGTGCGAGTTTGCCGCGCTGGTCGCGGTGGGCGACCAGCAGCGCGGTCTCGCCGGCATCCAGCCGGTGCTGCAGCGACTTGGGTCCGAACGCGGTGAACAATGGCTGGTAGACCGCGCCGGCGCGCCAGCTGCCGAGCACCACGATCAGCAGCTCCAGCCGGCGCGGCAGCAGCCCGGCGACGCGCTGGCCCGGACGCACGCCACGCGCGACCAGCAGCTGCGCGAACTGCGCGGACCAGCGATCGAGCTGCTCGAAGCTGTAGCGATGCACGCCTTGCTGCAGGTCGACCCAGCACAACGCCTCGCGGTCGTGGCCGAGGTGGTCGCCGCAACAGGCCTGCCAGGCATTGCGAGGTGTCGCCGGCGCGGGAGGCGCGTGATCGAAGTAGTCGGGTCGCTGGTACTTGCTCATGTTGCCGATATCCCCATCGTCATCGGCAACTTAGCACGCATGGCTGCGGCACAGGTACGCGTGGGGCACGGCGGGCGATGCGAGCGGGCCAGCTCGGTTCTTGTCGAACCGGGTTCCCATACGGGCAAGCGTTGGCCTACGTGGCGGCGGATCGTGCTGGCCGCGCGATCAGATGTCCTCGTGGATGCCGCACTCGCGCTTGAGGCCGAAGAAACGGGTGTCTTCCTCGCGCATGCCCGGCTCCCAGGGGCGCGTGGTGTGGAAATCGCCGATCGAGACGTAGCCCTGCTCCCACAGCGGGTGGTAGGGCAGGTTGTTCGCCTTCAGGTACTGCCAGACGTCGCGGTCGGTCCAGTCGGCGATCGGGCTGATCTTCCAGCGCTCGCCGCGCTGCTGCACGATCGGGGTGCCGGTACGGCTGGTGGCCTGCTGCCGGCGCAGGCCGGTGAACCAGGTGCCCACGTCCAGTTCGTCCAGCGCACGCCGCATCGGCTCGACCTTGCGCAGGTTGTTGTAGCGCTCCATGCCGACCACGCCCTGCTCCCACAGCCGGCCGTGGCGCGCTTCCATCCAGGCGCGGCTGACCAGCGGGCGGTAGACCTTGAGGTTGAGTTCGAGCCGCTCGACCAGCTCGTCGGCGAAGCGGTAGGTCTCCGGGAACAGGTAGCCGGTATCGACCAGGATCACCGGAATGTCCGGTTTCTGCCGGGTCAGCAGATGCAGCGTCACTGCCGACTGCGCGCCGAAGCTGGACGACAGTGCGGCCCGCTTCGGGCCGTGTTCGAGTGCCCAGGCCACGCGCGCGGCGGCGTCGAGCTTCTCCAGCCGCGCATTGACCATCTCCAGGTCGTGCGGGTCGGCGGGGTCGTTGGAGGCTGGCAGGGCGCTCATGCGTGCAGTTCCAGGGAGATTTCGCGATGGGTGGGATAGGCCGGCAGGGCGACTTCGCCGCTGCGGTGCAGGAAGTCGCCGAAACCCTCCGCGTCGTCGCGTCCGGCGGCGTAGCGGGCCAGCAGCGGGTCGAGTGTGGCGAAGATTTCCGGTTCGGTGATGTTCTCGCGGTACAGCGTGTTCAGGCGCTGGCCGCGGTGGTCGCCACCGAGCATCAGGTTGTAGCGGCCGGGGGCCTTGCCGACCAGCGCGATCTCGGCCAGGTACGGGCGCGAGCAGCCGTTCGGGCAGCCGGAGATGCGCAGCGCGATCGGCGCGTCGGCCAGGCCGTGCTTCTGCAGCAGCGGCTGCAGCCGCGCGGAGAAGTCGGGCAGGTAGCGCTCGGCCTCGGCCATCGCCAGCCCGCAGGTCGGCAGTGCCACGCAGGCCATCGCCGCGCGTGCCAGCGCGGTCGATGCCTGGTTGCCGGCATCCAGGCCGTAGCGCGTGACCAGGGCGTCGATGCGCGCGCGCTCGCCGGCCGGCACGCCGGCGATCACCAGGTTCTGGTTGCCGGTCATGCGGAACTCGCCCTGGTGGACCTTGGCGATCTCGCGCAGGCCGCTCAGTTGGGCGGAGGTCTCGGTATCGGCGATGCGGCCGGCGGCCAGCGACAGGGTCAGGTGCCAGCGACCGTCCTCGCCCTCGACCCAGCCGTAGCGGTCGCCGTTGTGCGCGAAGCCGAACGCGCGCGCCGGTTGCAGCGCGATGCCGGAGCGTCGCTCGATCTCGGCCTTGACGAAATCCAGGCCGCGGTCGTCGATGGTGTACTTGAAGCGCGCGCGCTTGCGCAGCTCGCGGTTGCCGAAGTCGCGCTGGGTGGTGACCACCGCGGTGGCCACCTCCAGCAGCGCCTCGCGCGGGATGAAGCCGGCCAGGTCGGCCACGCGCGGGTAGGTCTCGGCATCGCCGTGGGTGGCGCCCATGCCGCCGCCGAGGGTGACGTTGTAGCCGACCAGGGTGCCGTCCTCGACGATGCCGACGAAGCCCAGGTCGTTGGCGAACACGTCCACGTCGTTGACCGGCGGCAGCGCGAAGCCGATCTTGAACTTGCGCGGCAGGTAGCGCTCGCCGTAGACCGGCTCGCTCTCCTCGCCGCTGCCGGCGACCTGCTGCTCGTCCAGCCAGATCTCGTAGTAGGCGCGGGTGTTGGGCAGCAGGTGCTCGGACACGCGCGCGGCATCGGCGTACAGCGTGGCGTGCGCGGCCGACAGCAGCGGGTTGGCCGCCACCTGCACGTTGCGGTTGACGTCGCCGCAGGCGGCCAGGGTGTCGATCAGCGCGGCGTTGATCGCCTGCATCGTCGCCTTCAGCTCGCGCTTGATGACGCCGTGGAACTGGAACGCCTGGCGGGTGGTGATGCGCAGCGAGTGGTTGGCGTAGCGGGTGGCGATCGCGTCGAGCTTCAGCCATTGGTCCGGGGTGACCACGCCGCCCGGGGTGCGGGTGCGGATCATGAACTGGAAGGCCGGTTCCAGCTTCTGGCGGCGGCGCTCGTCGCGGATGTCGCGGTCGTCCTGCTGGTAGCTGCCGTGGTACTTGATCAGCGTCTGGTCATCCTCGCGCAGCGCGCCGGTGACCGGATCGGCCAGGCTCTGCAGCAGCGAGCCGCGTAGGCGGCGGCTTTCGGCCTTGATGTCTTCGACGGAGTGGTTGCTCATGATGGATGGCTGCCGGTGGTGTCTTGTGTAGGAGCGACTTCAGTCGCGATGGGCTTTACCGGTAGAGCCCATCGCGACTGAAG
>JASGDF010000055.1:0-18725 GCA_047607345.1 Pseudomonas sp.
CCTCGTCGGAGCGACTTCAGTCGCTCGGGGGCTTGCCCGCCAACCCCCCATCGCGACTGAAGTCGCTCCTACGAGGAAATCCTGCCGCTAGCCGGTCATACGCCAGCCCCCGTCGACGCCATGCTGATCCCCCCGCCGCTGTCGCTCTACGTCCACCTGCCCTGGTGCGTGCGCAAATGCCCGTACTGCGACTTCAACTCGCACGCGGCCAAGGGCCCGCTGCCGTTCGACGCCTACGTCGATGCGCTGGTGCGCGACCTCGACTTCGACCTGCCGCTGGTCTGGGGCCGGGTGGTCAACAGCGTGTTCTTCGGCGGCGGCACGCCCAGCCTGTTCCCGCCCGAGGCGATCGACCGCTTCCTGCAGGCGGCCAGCGCGCGGCTGCGCTTCGCGCCGGGCCTGGAGATCACGCTGGAGACCAATCCCGGCACCGCCGAGCACGGCCGCTTCGACCGCTATCTCGCCGCCGGGGTGAACCGGATCAGCTTCGGCATCCAGAGCTTCCACGACGCCGCGCTGCAGCGGCTCGGCCGCATCCACGACGGCAGCGAGGCCGAGCGCGCGGTCAAGCTGGCGCAGGACGCCGGCTACGACAACCTCAACCTCGACCTGATGTACGCGCTGCCCGAGCAGACCCTGGCGCAGGCCGAGGCCGACCTGGAACGCGCCTTCGCGCTGCAACCGGCCCATGTCTCGCACTACCAGCTGACCCTGGAGCCGAACACGGTCTTCCACGCCAGGCCGCCGCGGGGGATCCCCGACGACGATGCGGCCTGGGACATCCAGGAACACTGCCAGGCGCTGCTGGCGCAGGCCGGCTACGCCCAGTACGAGGTCAGCGCCTATGCGCGGCCAGGTCGGCAGTGCGCGCACAACCTCAACTACTGGCGCTTCGGCGACTACCTCGGCATCGGCGCCGGCGCGCACGGCAAGATCAGCTCCGGCGCTGGCCAGCAGGTGCTGCGGCGCTGGAAGCACAAGCACCCGCAGGCGTACCTGGACAGCGCCGGCGGCGCGCAGGCGATCGGCGGCGACGAGACCGTGCCGGCCGAGCGGTTGCCATTCGAGTACATGCTCAATCTGCTGCGCCTGCACGAAGGCTTCCGCCTGGGCGACTTCGAAGCCCGCACCGGCCTGCCGCGCACCGCGATCGCCGCACCACTGGAGCAGGCCCGCAGCCGCGACTGGCTGGAACCGGACCCGACCGGGGAGCACTGGATCCCGACCGAACTGGGCCGGCGCTTCACCAACGATGTGATCGAGCTGTTCCTGGCCTGAGCACACGGCCTCCGCGTAGCGCCGGGCTTTTGCGGCAGAATCACGCCCTTTCCGCAGCACCGAGCAAGGCATCGCCATGACCCCGCAAGACCCGGCCGCGCTGTATCCGGCGCACCTCACCGTCCTGAAGCAGCGCGCCGACGCGGCGCTGGAACGCGGCGGCTTCGATCACCTGGTGGTCCCGAGCGGCACGCTGCACTACCAGTGCTTCGACGACCGCGACTACCCATATGCGGTGAACCCGCAGTTCAAGGCCTGGCTGCCGCTGACCCGCGTACCGAACAGCTGGCTGGTGCATACGCCGGGCGAGCGCCCGCAGCTGATCTTCCACCAGCCGCACGACTACTGGCACGTCGTGCCGGACGCGCCGGACGGCTGGTGGGTCGAGCACTTCGACGTGCATGTCATCCGCACGCCCGAGCAGGCGCTGGCACTGCTGCCGAAGGACGCCGCGCGCTGCGCGATCCTCGGCGAGCCGCAGAGCGCGCTCGGCACCTTCGCACCGAACAATCCCGCCCCGGTGCTGGACTACCTGGAGTACCACCGCGCGTTCAAGACGCCCTACGAGCTGGCGCTGATGCGCCAGGCGCAGGTGCTGGCGGTGCGCGGCCACCGCGCCGCCGAGGCCGCGTTCCGCGCCGGGCGCAGCGAGTTCGACATCCACATGGCGTACTGCGCCGCGGTCGGCCAGGACGCCAACGACCTGCCCTACGGCAACATCGTCGCGCTCAACGAGCATGGCGCGGTGCTGCACTACACCGAACTGGATCGCCAGGCACCGCAGCCACCGCGCAGCTTCCTGATCGATGCCGGCGCCGCCGCGCACGGCTACGCCAGCGACATCACCCGCACCTACGCGTCCGACACCGGCGGCGAATTCCAGACGCTGATCGATGCGGTGGACGCGGCGCAGCGCGCGATGTGCGCGGCGGTGCGTGCCGGCGTCGACTACAAGCAACTGCACCTCGACGCGCACCTGGCGCTGATGGGCGTGCTGAAGGACTTCGGCATCATCACCGTCTCGCCGGAGGCGGCGCTGGCCACCGGCGTCAGCGCGGCGTTCTTCCCGCACGGTATCGGCCACGGCATCGGCCTGCAGGTGCACGACGTGGCCGGCTTCGCCGCCAGCGACCGCGGCGGCCGGATCGAGCGGCCGGCCGGGCATCCCTACCTGCGCCTGACCCGCGTGCTGGAGCCCGGCATGGTCGTCACCATCGAACCCGGCCTCTACTTCATCGACATGCTGCTCGACGAAGTGAAACAGGCCGGCCATGCCGGCAGCGTGGACTGGGAGCGCGTGGCGCAGTTCCGGCCCTACGGCGGCATCCGCATCGAGGACGAGGTGGCCTGCACCGACGGCGCGCCGGAGAACCTGACCCGGCCGGCGTTCGCGGGGGCCTGACAGCTGCTGTGGGAGGGACTTCAGTCCCGACGGGCTTTACCTGCAACGCGTCGGGACTGAAGTCCCTCCCACAATGTCCACTTACCCATACAGGCCTGCGAAGGGCAGCCCTTCGCCTTTTACGAATCCCGGCTCCCCGCCATCTCCGCCTCGATCTCCTCGGCGCTGCGCGCCAGCGCCGCGGTCAGCACCCGGTGGCCGTCTTCGGTGATCACCACGTCGTCCTCGGTGCGGATGCCGATGCCGCGCCACCGCGCCGCCACGCGGGTGTCGTCCGGCGCGATGTACAGGCCCGGCTCGATCGTGAACACCATGCCCGGTTCGAGCAGGCGCGATTCGCCGGCCAGCCGGTAGTCGCCGACGTCGTGCACGTCCAGGCCGAGCCAGTGTCCGGTCTTGTGGCGATAGAAGCGCTTGTAGCTGGCGTCGACGATGTTCTCCTCCAGCTCGCCCTCCAGCAGCCCCAGCCGCAGCAAGCCCTCGGTCAACACCTCGACCGCGGCCAGGTGGCCCTCCTCGTAAGCCACTCCCGGCCGCGCCTGCTCCAGCGCCGCGGCCTGCGCCGCGCCGACCAGATCGTGCAGCGCCCGCTGCTCGGGGCTGAAGCGTCCGTTGACCGGGAAGGTGCGGGTGACGTCGGCCGCGTAGCCGCGATACTCGGCGCCAGCGTCGATCAGCACCAGCTCGCCGTCGCGCGCGCGCGCGGCGTTGGCGCGGTAGTGCAGCACGCAGGCATTGGCACCGGCACCGACGATGCTGCCGTAGGCCGGCCAGGCATCGGCGGCACGGAACTCGCGCTCGATGTCGGCCTGCAGCTCGTACTCGTGGATGCCCGGCCGCACGGCGCGCATCGCCGCGCGATGCGCGCGCACGCTGATATCGGCGGCCTGTTGCATCAACGCCAGCTCGCCGGCCGACTTGAACAGGCGCTGCTCGTGCAACAGGTGGCCCAGCTCCAGGAACTCGTGCGGCGGCTGCGCGCCGTGGCGCACCTGCGCGCGCACCCGGTTCACCCAGCCGATCAGCTTGAGGTCGAAATCGACGTCGCGCCCGAAGTGGTAATAGACCCGCGAGCGTCCCTCCAGCAGGCCCGGCAGGATCTCGTCCATGTCCTCGATCGGATAGGCGTCGTCCATGCCGTATTGCTCGACCGCGCCCTCCTGGCCGGCACGCGGCCCGTCCCAGGCCTCGCGCTCGGGATCGCGCTCGCGGCAGAATAGGATCACCTCGCCGTGGCGGCGGCCCGGCACCAGCACCAGCACCGCCTCGGGCTCAGGGAAACCGCTCAGGTACCAGAAGTCCGAATCCTGGCGATACGGGTAATGGGTATCGTGACTGCGCACGCGCTCGGGCGCGGCCGGCAGCACCAGGATCGCGTCCTCACCGGCCATGTCCATCAGCCGCCTACGGCGGCGCAGATACTCGGCCGCGCCGATGCCGGTGAGCTTCTTCATGAGGACCTGTTGGAATTCCATGGGCTTGTTTGGCGAAAGGCGAAGCCGGCCATAGCGCGGAGCTTGCCGGCCAGCCTAGTTCAGGCGCTGCCGGTAACGCGGCGCCAGCACGCAGTCGCTGTGCAGCAACAGCACGGCCACGCGCACGAACTCCTCGATCTCGGCCAGCGCATCCTCGTCCTCGTCGGTGCTGTCGAAATCGCCGCTCGAGGCCTGCGCCAGCTTGGCCAGGTCGCGCAGCGCCTCGTCGCCCTCCTCCGACAGCGCCGGACGCTTGCCGGAGACCAATCCGAACCCGCCCAGGAACGCGCGGCACCACTCGAACAGCGCATCGGCGCGCGTGGCCAACGGCGCGCCGTCCTCGGCCAGCAGCAGCTCGAAGGCGAAATCGCGGTCCTCCAACTGGACCGAGGTAGCCTGGCGCAACTGTTCCAGAGCCCCCGCCACGGCCGGCACCGGCAGGCTCTCGTCGGCCAGGATTCGCGCCGGCCAGCGCTCGTCGTTCTCGCCGCCGGCGGCAAGCCAGCCGCTCAGCCCCCCATGCAGCTCGGCCGCACTCGCGGCCAGCCCCAACCGCTGGCTCTCCTGCTGCACGGCCAGCACGTCGGGCAGGTGGTTCGTGGTCATTCGCTGTCTCGATCAGGTAAACGGCGGCGGGCCGACGCAACCGTCCGTCCGCCAGGCCGCGCAGTGTAGCAATCGCCACGCGCCGGACGACGCATTCCGCCTTGTGCTGCTTCCATATCGGCGCCTACACTGCCGACGCCTTCACACCAGAGCGATCCCGCCCCATGCTGCTCGACTGCATCGTCGTGGGGTCCGACGCGTCGATATCGGCGCTCCAGGCCTGGACCGCGGCGCTTCTGGTCGCGACCAGCGCCGGCATCCTCGGCTGGCACCTGTCCGTTTACCGGCATGGCCGCCAGGGTGGCCGCGCGAAGCCCGGAGCGGACCTCACCGAACACAGGTGTACCGAGCAGGAACTGCGCTACCTGTACAAACACGACGCACTGACCGGACTGCCCAACCGCGCGCTGCTGTCCGAACATCTGGAACAGGCGGTCGCGCGCGCCAGGCACCGACGGGTCGCCGTGCTGTTTCTCGACCTGGACCGTTTCAAGGACATCAACGACTCATTGGGCCATGCCGCGGGCGACCGCGTGCTGCGGCTGTCGGCCGAACGCATCCGCCAGGCGGTGGGCCTGCACCACACCACCGCGCGGCTCGGCGGCGACGAATTCGCCATCGTGCTGGAAAACCTCGGCGAAACCAGCGAGGCCGAGCAGGCCGCGCGCCAATTGCTGGCCTGCTTCGAAGCGCCACTGCACCTCGACGCGACCCACGCGGTGACGATCTCCCCCTCGATCGGCATCAGCCTGTTCCCCGAACATGCCGAACAGCCCGACGAGCTGCTCAAGTTCGCCGACACCGCGATGTACCGCGCCAAGTCCACCGGGCGGCGCACCTACAGGCTTTACTGCCCGCAGATAGACCAGGGCACCCACCAGCGCGCACTGCTGGCCAACGCATTGCGCCGCCTGCGCATCGAGGACGAGCTGCGCCTGGTCTACCAGCCGCGCTATTCGCTGCACACCGGCCGCATCGTCGGCTTCGAGGCGCTGCTGCGCTGGGACAGTCCCGAATTCGGCGCGGTCTCGCCGGAGCACTTCATTCCACTGGCCGAACAGAGCGGCCTGATCGTCGCGTTCGGCGAATGGACGTTGCAGCAGGCCTGCCGACAACTGCGACAGTGGACGCAGCACGGCATCGACGACATCACCGTGTCGGTCAACGTCTCGGTGATCCAGCTCGACCACGGTCACCTGCCCGACACGCTGGCGCGCATCCTGCGCGAGACCGGCGTGCCGCCGGGCCGGATCGAACTGGAACTGACCGAAAGTGCGGTAATGGGCGACGCGCTCGACAACGCCCCCGCCCTGCATGCGCTGCGGCGGATCGGCGTGGGCCTGGCAATCGACGACTTCGGTACCGGCCATTCCTCGCTCGCCTATCTCACGCGCCTGCCGATCGACACGATCAAGATCGACCGGCAGTTCATCGCCGACATCACCCCGGACCCCGACAACCAAGCGATCACCCGCGGCATCATCGCAATGGGCCGCTCGCTGTCGCTGAAGGTGGTCGCCGAGGGCGTCGAGGACGCCGCGCAACTCGACTTCCTGCGCCGCCACGGCTGCGACGAGATCCAGGGCTACCTGGTCTCGCCGGCGCTGGAACCGGAGGCCTGCGAGATCCTGCTGCGTCGCATGGCACTGACCGGGCAGACCGAACCGCTACCATCTTGACCACCGCTCCGGCCGGCGCCTATCTTCCGCCCATGACCAACGCCGACGCCCTCGCCCAGCTCCGCGCCCTGGCCGCGCGCGTGGAGGCGTTGGCCGAACGCAGCCAGCGCCTGGCCGACGAGAACCGCAGCCTGCGCCACCAGCAGGAACAGCTGATCGGCGAGCGCTCACAGTTGCTGGCCAAGAATGAACAGGCACGCTCGCGGGTAGAAGCAATGATCACCCGGCTCAAGTCGCTGGAGCAGCATACGTGAGCCACCCCAGCGAGCCGGTCAGCGTCCGCATCCTCGACCGCGAATACACCGTCGGCGTCACCGCCGAGGAACGCGACAGCCTGAACGCCGCCGCGCGCCTGCTCGACGCGCGCATGCGCGAGATCCGCGGCGGCAACCGCATGGCCGCACTGGACCGCGTCGCGGTACTGGCCGCGCTCAACCTCGCCCACGAGTTGCAGCAACTGCGCGACGAGCAGGCGCTGTACAACCGCGAACTGGCGCGCACGCTGGACGAGCTGAACCGGCGCATGGACGGCCTGTCCGATACACCGCGTTGAACCCCAATGCGGACGCCGATGGAAAAAATGAATCCCCGGCGGGCCCCGAATCGACGAATGGCCTTCCCAGGCGCGAGGCGCTGGCTATAATGGCCCCGCGTTCTCTGCTGTGAACGACGGCGTGTGCAAACATTCGCCTTGTCCCTTAATTACGACCACGGGGACGCGACGACGCCGGGTGTGCATGTCCGCCTCGCAGCGGAAAGCCCGATGGCTTCCCAGCGTTCCCACTTGAACCCCGGGTTCAAGGTCGTTTCGCACGCATCGTCACCGCGGAGAATGCAATATTCCGGAAACGGCGCCGCAAGGCGCCGTTTCCTTTTGCGCAAGCCTTGTAGGAGGGACTTCAGTCCCGACGGGCTTTACCGACGAAGCGTCGGGACTGAAGTCCCTCCCACAGGATTCGCGCAGGAGCGAGCCCCGCGACTTCGACTTCCGTTCGGAAAAGCCAAGGGCCGGGGATGACGAATACTGCTGGACGCCCCGTTCCGCGCCGATAATGGCGCCGGACCCCGCTGCCGCCCCTCCCCGATGACCACCCAAGACCGCGACGCCCTGCGCCGGCAACTGCGCGACCGCCGCCGCGCGATCCCGGCCGCCGCGCGCATCGCCGCCGCCGATGCCCTCGCCACGCGCCTGCTCGCCCTGCCGTTTGCCCCGCAGCAGGGCCATGTCGCCGGCTACTGGGCGATGGACGGCGAGATCGGCCTGCACCGCTGGCAGCTCTCGCTGCCGGCCGGGGTGCGCTACTGCCTGCCACTGCTGCACGGCAAGCAGCTGCGATTCGCGCCATGGCGTCCGGGCCAGCCGCTCAAGCCCAACCGCTACGGCATCCCCGAGCCGGACGTCGCTCCGGAGCAGGCCCTGCCGCCCGAGGCGATGGCGCTGGTGGTCGCGCCGCTGGTCGGCTTCGATGCCGCCGGGCGCCGGCTCGGCATGGGGGGCGGCTGGTATGATCGCAGCTTCGCGTTCCGGCACCGCCAAGCGCCGCCGCCCTGGCTGGTCGGCGTCGGCTTCGCGGTGCAGCAGACCGACGCGCTGGCCGTCGAAGCCTGGGACGTCCCGGTCGACGCGGTCTGCACCGAGCTTGCCACCTTCCTTCCCTGCGATACCGCCTCCGCATGACCGCCCGCAAGCGCTACTGGCTGATGAAGTCCGAACCGGACGCCTTCTCGATCGACGACCTGCAACGCGTGGGCACCGAGCCCTGGAACGGGGTACGCAACTACCAGGCGCGCAACTTCATGCGCGACGGCATGCAGGTCGGCGACGGCATCCTGTTCTATCACTCCAACACCAAGGTGCCGGGCATCGTCGGCACCGCCACGGTCGCCAGCGCCGCCTATCCGGACCCGACCCAGTTCGACCCGGAATCGGACTACCACGACCCCAAGGCAACCGGCGAGCAGCCGCGCTGGTATCTGGTGGACGTGGCATTCGATCGCAAGCTCGCGCGCACCATCGCGCTGGACCAGATCAAGCAGCACACCGAGACCCTGGGCGAAGGCTTCCCGCTGGTCGCCAAGGGCAACCGGCTGTCGGTGTTCCCGGTCACCGCCGCGCAGTGGAAGCTGCTGCTGTCGCTGGAGTAGCCGTGATTCGTGATTCGTGATGGGTGATTCGCAAAAGCGCCCAATTCGCGACTCACGCATTGCCTCTTACGAATCCCCCATCACGAATCACGCCCCATGTCAGAAGCAAAACGGCTGGCCGCCGAAAAGGCCATCGACTACATCGAGGACGGCATGATCGTCGGCGTCGGCACCGGCTCGACCGTGGCCTACTTCATCGACGCGCTTGGCCGGATCGCGCACCGCATCAAGGGCGCGGTCTCCAGTTCCGAGCAGAGCACCGAGCGCCTGCTCCAGCACGGGATCGAGGTGCTGGACCTCAACCACACCGGCACACTGTCACTGTACGTGGACGGTGCCGACGAGTGCGACCCGGGCAAGTGCCTGATCAAGGGCGGCGGCGCCGCGCTGACCCGCGAGAAGATCATCGCCGAGGCCAGCAAGCAATTCATCTGCATCGTCGACCCGAGCAAGCAGGTACCGGTACTGGGCCGGTTCCCTCTGCCGGTCGAGGTGATCCCGATGGCGCGCAGCCTGGTCGCGCGCGAGATTCTGGCCCTGACCGGCGGCCAGCCAGTGTGGCGCCAGGGTGTGGTCACCGACAACGGCAACCTGGTGCTGGACGTGCACAATCTGCACATCACCGACCCGGTGAAGCTGGAGGCGCAGCTGAACCAGATCCCGGGCGTGGTCTGCGTCGGCCTGTTCGCGCGCCGCCGCGCCGACGTGGTGATCGTCGGCGGCGAGCCGCCGCGGGTGTTCTGATCCAGCCCGCTTTCCGGCCCCGTAGGAACGACTTCAGTCGCGACCGGGCTTTACCGGCAAAGCCCGGTCGCGACTGAAGTCGCTCCTACGACCGCGCTCAGGCCTTCTCCGCCAAGGCCTGCACCAGCTCGCCCACCAATTCGCGCTGACGCAACGGCAGCGCGAGATAGATCTCGATCACCTCACGCTCGCGCATCCCCAGCGGCGGTGGCCATGCCGCCCGCGGCTCGCTCACGCGCGCACCGCCGTAGCGCAGCACATGCGGCGCCACACCGAACAGCTCGGCCAGCACCTGCAGCTTGTCCTGCTCGGGAATCGAACGGCCACCCAGCCAGCGCGACGCGCTCTGGAACGTCACCGACCGGCCCCGGTAGCGCGAATTGAACAGGCGAAACAGCACCGCCGGACGCGGCTCGTAGCCCGCAACGCGCATCGCCTCGGCCAGACGGCGGGAGAACTGAAGACGTTCTTCGCTCATGGCGCGCAACGTTACGTAGCACGCTCAGCGTGAACTCACCTATCGATTCCATTATATTCGACTTATTGCGTTCATTCGCACAAGGAAGTCCCCTCACCAGATGGAGACAGCGTCATGCAACAACGTCCACGCAGCCCTTCCGCAGCCTCGCTCGGGCCAGGCCTGCCGGTCGCCGGCTACTTCACGTTCGACTATCGCCAGCACTACGCCGATCTGCTGGCCCGGCATCCGCATCCACGCCAGGCAATCGCGGAACTGGGCCTGTTCCGCTTCTGGCTCGCCTGCCGCGCGCACCACCATGCGACGAGCAGCGATCCGGCCGTGCCGGCCGGCGCGATCATGCTGATGGCACCGGCGCGCCCGCCGCCCGGATGGCCACTGCCGCTGCACCTGGGCGATTGCGATGTCCAGGACGAACTGGGCACCGGCATCGTGTACCTGATCGAAAGCCGCTTCGACCTCTACGACCGCTTCTTCAGCCTTGGCCGCCACGCCGAGGACCCACTGGGCCTGGATGCAGTCTCGCTCGCGTTGGCCTGCCAGCTGTTCGTGCAACCGTGCGCGGAAACGCTGGAACGGCTGCGTCGAGAAAACCGCCAGTTGTTCGAGCAGTGGGGGCAGGCACCAGCCGGCGCTTGACGAGCCACGCCGGCATCTCCGAAGGTGCGCACGCCATCCACCGCCAGAACCTAGCCATGAACGCCTTGCTCCGTGCCTGCCTGGTTTGCCTGCTACTGTTGGCCAGTGGCTGCGCCAGCGCCGGAGGCCAGTGGGTGGAGCTGGCCGGCCAGCGCTACCGGGTCGAACTGGCGCAGGACGATGCCACGCGCGCGCGCGGCCTGATGTTCCGCGACGCAATGGCCGCCGACCACGGCATGCTGTTCATCCACGACTACACCGAGCCGCAGGCGTACTGGATGAAGAACACCAGGATCGCACTGGACATCCTGTACTTCGACGAACAGCGCCGGCTGGTGGCCCAGCAACGCGACGTGCCGCCCTGCTCGGCCGGCGACGCCTGCCAGTCCTACCCCAGCGGCAAGCCCGCGCGCTACGTGCTGGAACTCAATGCCGGACAGGCCGAGCGGCTCGGGCTGCGGAATGGCGCCGCGCTGAGCTTCGGCCCGGACATCCCCGGGCTGTATTGAATCCCGCGACCGGGACCGGGCCGGCCCCTCATGGGCGCCCGCTATCGGGGCATACCGGACTTGAACCCGCGGCGTTTTGCCGCCAGTCTTGCCACATGGTGCAAGGGCTCACATTGCCAGGCTGGCATTCGCTGGCCAAGCAGGACGACGAAGCGCTGCCGTTGCTGGCCACCGCGCTGCTGATCGCGCGCGACGAATACCCCGAGCTCGACGCCGACCTGTACGACACGCTGGTGCAGAGCCACGTCGAGCACCTGCGCCACGAGGTCGACGCGATCGAGATGTGGCCACTGAAGATGGCCGCGGTCAACCGCCACCTGTTCGACGAGCTGGGCTACTCGGGCAACCACGACGAGTACTACGACCCACGCAACAGCTACCTCAACCAGGTCTTCGAGCGCCGCCTGGGCAACCCGATCTCGCTGGCGATGGTGCAGATGGAGGTGGCGCGGCGGCTGGGCATCCCGCTCGACGGGGTGTCCTTCCCCGGCCACTTCCTGGTGCGCCTACCGGTCGACGACGGATTACTGGTGATGGATCCGTTCAATGGCGGCCGTCCGCTCGGCGTGGACGAACTGCGCGAGCGCGCGCGCCCGCACCTGGGCGGCGAGGTGCCCGACGACGGCGCGCTGGCACGGATCCTCGACCCGGCCCCGCACCGCGCGATCCTGGTGCGCGTGCTGCGCAACCTGTACGGCGTCTATGCCGAGGAGCAGCAGTGGGACCGCGCCGCGCGCAGCGCCGACCGCATCCTCAAGCTGATGCCCGACCAGGCCGAAGCGCTGCGCGACCGCGGCCTGGCCTACCTGCAACTGGGCCATGCCAATGGCGCGCGCGAGGACCTGGCGCGCTACCTGCAGGTGCATCCGCAGGCACAGGACGCCGGCGGCGTGCGCGAGCACCTGGTCGACCTTGGTGGGCAACGCATTCGCTCGCATTGACGAGCGGCCCGGCTCGGCGTTGAAGGAAAGCTCCCCGCCGGACAAGTCCGGCTACAGGCCACCAAGCCGGTTACAGCTCCATCATCTCGAAATCGTCCTTGGTCACGCCGCAGTCCGGGCAGGTCCAGGTGTCCGGGATATCCTCCCAGCGCGTGCCCGGCGCGATCCCTTCCTCCGGCAGGCCATCCTCCTCGTGGTAGATGAAGCCGCAGACCACACACATCCAGCTGCGCCAGGTGGTTTCGGGCGGGTTGCTCATCGGATAATCGCAGTGCGGACGGGACCAGGCATTGTCCCACTCCGCCCCCTGCCCAGGAAGCCTTGCCGATGACCGTCCTCACCGCCGTCCGCGGCGTCTACCTGATCACCCCCGACGAGCCCGACACCGCGCGCCTCCTGGCGCGCACCCGGCCGCTGCTCGGTGCCGTCACCTGGTTGCAGTACCGCAACAAGCAGGCCGATGCGGCACTGCGCCGCGAGCAGGCCACGGCGCTGCAGGCGCTGTGCGCCGGAGCCGGCGTGCCACTGATCGTCAACGACGATGCGCGGCTGGCGCGCGAGGTCGGTGCCGCCGGCGTACACCTGGGCGCGAACGACGGCGATATCGCCGAGGTCCGCGCCTTGCTCGGCCCGGACGCGATCATCGGCGCCGGCTGCTACGACCAACTCGACCGCGCCGAGCGCGCGCTCGCCGCCGGCGCCAGCTACGTCGGCTTCGGCGCGTTCTTCCCCAGCCCGAGCAAGCGCACCACGTTCCGCGCAAGCCCGCAGTTGCTGCGCGATGCGGCGCATCTCGGCGTGCCACGGGTAGCGATCGGCGGGCTGACCCCGGACAACTGCGGGCCGGCGATCGACGCCGGCGCCGAGCTGATCGCGACGATCAGCAGCGTGTATGCGGCCGCCGACCCGCTGGCGGTGCTGCAGGCGTACCAAACCCGATTCGGCCGGGCCGCATAAGCGCCACCCCGGCCCGAGGCTCCCCTGTAGGAGGGACTTCAGTCCCGACGCCTTTCGGTAACACCCGTCGGGACTGAAGTCCCTCCTACAACCTTCGCGAAAGCCGGCCCGCCGCGAGGCGGACCGGCCGGCCGTCAGTAGTCGTAGCTGACCGTCAACCTCGCCGAGCGCGGTGCCTGGTAGGCGACCGGCTGGCCGTACAGCGGGTTGGCCGTGCCGTCGGGCAACTGCGAGAACGGGTACAGGTTGGTGGGCTTGCGCGCATTGAGCACGTTGAAGATGTTGAGGTTGAACGCCAGCTTGCCATCGGCGAAGTCCGGCTTGAAGGTCAGGCCCAGGTCGAGCTGGTTGATCCACGGCAGCCGTCCGTGCGAGCCGGGCGGCGAGGGCTCGCCGGTGTCGGTCGCGGGGTTGTAGCAGTAGTGGTAGGGACCGCCGGTGACCGTGCTGCCACCGTAGCCAGCCGGATCGCTGCCGCTGTAGGCCGTGCCGTAGTAGTTGCCCAGGCAGTTCTTGGGCGCGCCGGAGACCAGGCTCAGGTTGCCGGAAATGCCCAGTTCGGGGGTCAACTGGTAGTAACCGTAGATCTTGATCTGGTGCCGATGGTCGTTGGACTGGTCGCCATTGACGTATTCCATCAACGCGGCATGATCCCAGCTCTGCGTGGTCGATACCGCCGCCTGGCCCTGGTAGCTGCCCAGCGCGCCGCCGCTGCGCCACAGGTCCGAACGCAGCTGGCCCTCGGTGGTGCCGTAGCTGTGCGACCAGACGTAGTTGGCCTTGAGGTACCACTTGCCGTCGAACGGACGCTCGAGGTTGAACTCCACCGCCGAATAGTCACGCTTGAGCTTCGGGAATCCGGCGGCCTCGCGGGTCACCGTCACCTGACGCAGGTTGCCGCTGGTGTCGTACACGTTCCAGACATTGGTCTTGCCGGGGTTGATCAGTTCCGCGCCGGCGGTGCGGCTCCAGTCGATGTCCACGCCCTGCGCGGCGGCCGAGTCGACCAGGCCGCGGTTGTCGGTGTCGAAGTTCTGGTCGTCGATCGCATCGTTCAGGCGGCGGTAGGTGCCGCGCAGGCCCCAGACCCAGCCGGTCGCCAGTTGCTGGGTGAAGCCCAGGATCACTTCGTCCTGGTTCTCGCCCTTGATGTCCTTGACCACCGCGGCGCTGGGATCGGAGGCGCGGCCGAAGCGCGAGTTGGCCGACACCGCCGGGCCGAGCGACTGCGAGATGATCGGCGTGCCGTCAGCATTGATGCCGCTGTAGGTGAAGTATTCGCTCTTGGACACCGAGGAGGTGAACAGCCCGACCGCCGACAGTGGCAGGCCCAGGTAGTAGCGGCCGACATTGCCGAACACCTTCAGGCTGGAATCGCCATGCACGTCCCAGCTGAAGCCGATACGCGGCGACCAGGCATCGACGCTGATGTAGGGCTCATGGCTGATCGGCACGTAGTTGGTGAACTCGTCCTTGCGCACGCCCAGGCTCAGCAGCAGGTTGTCGGTGACCTGCCACTTGTCCTCCAGGTAGTAGGCCTTCTGCCTGGCGTCGTATGAATTCAGGCCGCTGGTGGTGTCCTTGGTGACGTAGTAGCCGGACGCGCCATAGACCGGATCGACCAGGGCCGGGCTGGGCACGCCCTTGCCGCCGTCCTCGTTGGCCGATTGGCTGATCAGGCCGTCGCTGGTCAGGCCATACGGATCGTCGGTCAGGCCGTAATTCCATGCATATCCAGGACCTGACGCGACGGTGCCGATGTTGGTGGCCTTCAGGTTCTGGTTGTCGACGCCGAGGCTGAGCGTGTGGTCGCCGATGCGCCACTCGAGGTTGATGCGCAGGTTCTCCTTCTCGTATTCGCGGTCCGGCGCGGTGATCGAACTGATCTTCTGCGCGCCGTCGATCGGCGTGCCGCCGTTGTATTCCGGGTTCTGCAGGCTGGTGTTGCCGATCACCGGACCGTTGGCGGCGCTGTAGTTGTAGTAGCTGATCTGGTCCGGCGTCTTCATCTTGCCGTACAGCGCGCTCAGCGTGACGTTGTCACCGAAATAGCCGGTGTACTTGACCGAGGCCAGGCTGGGGCCGGCCCTGTTGGTGTTTTCGTTGGTGTAGTAGTCGCCGCGCTCGCGGTTGACGTAGTCATAGCTGTACACCGTGCCGTCGGTCTTGTACTTGTCGCCGGCGCTGGTGAGCTCCAGCAGGTGGTTGTCGGTGATGTACCAGTCCAGCTTGGCATACCAGCGCTTTTGCTCGTATTCGTAGTCGGTCAGGCCGCCGATCCTTCCGTTGTCGACATCCCGGTTGGTGGCGATGCGGGTGCCGTGGGAATCGACCTTTTCCCCGGCCAGGAAGAAGAACAGGCGATCCTTGAGGATCGGGCCGCCGACATAGGCGCTGTAGGTATTGGACGCGGCCCGGGTCTCGCTCAGCGGCTGGTACAGGCCACCGGCGGCCCGGGCATAGGTGTAGGCGGCATTGTTGACGGTGGAGGACTGGCTGTCCGGGCGCCAGTACAGGTCCTTCTGGTCGGCTTTCAGCGCGCTCGGCTCGAACACCGTCGCCACGCCGAAATGCCATTCATTGCTGCCGCGCTTGCCGATCTGGTTGATCACGCCGCCGTTGGAGCGGCCATACTGGGCGCCGTAGCCGCCGGTGAAGATTTCCTGCTGGTCGATCGCCCCGTAGGGCAGGGTCAGACCGCCGAGATTGTTGCTGGTCGCGGTGGTATTGAAGCCGTTGAGGTAGTACGCGTTCTCGGAGGCCGCCGAGCCGCCGAAGCTGGGCAGCGAACCGCCGAGCGGGCCGTTGTCGAAGCCGCCGCTGTTGACCACCACGCCCGGCGCGAGCAGCGCGATCGCCTCGGCACTGCGGCCCAGCGGCAGTTGCTGCAACTGCTCGGCGCTGATCACGGTACGGGTATCGACGCTGGTCACGTCGATCGGGGAGACGCCGGAGGCCGTGACCGAAACCGCATCCAGCGTCTGCATGCCGGACCCGCCCCCGGCGAAGGACACGTCGGTGCTGGCGCCGACCGTCAGGCCGACGTTCTCGCGGGCCGCGACCACGTTGCCGCCCTGCTTCACCGTCACCGTGTAGGTTCCCAAGGGCAGGTTGCCGACGCTGTAGCGGCCACGCTCGTCAACTGGCACCTCGCGGCTGAAGCCGCTGTCGTTCTGGACCAGCACGGTCTTGCCGGCGCCCTCGGCAACGCTGCCGACGATGCTGCCGGTGGTGGACTGCGCCTGCGCGCCGCCGATGGCGAGCGCCAGGGCCAAGGCCAGGGCACGCCGCTGGATCGATCTGTTCATGCTCTCTCTTTTCCCAAAATTTGAAGCGTCAAAAGACGCAAATGGACCGCTGAAAGTGGTCGTCCAGACGGACAAGACCGGTAAACACTTTGTTAAGGGCCAGGATGCCTGCCCAATAACCATCGGACATGTCGTCATGCCCACGTCGAGGGTGGCGAAACGAACGCGGCCGCGATAGCGGCGCGGCGGGTGGGCCTGGGAAAAGCGGGTAGGCGCGACCCGGCCGAAGCCGCGACAATGGGCGGTCCGGCTTCCCGCCCCGTCTCCCCCCGCGACTTCCGAGGATTCCCCGCATGGACCATTCCCGTTCCCACGCCCTGTTCAGCCAGGCGCAGACGCTGATCCCCGGCGGCGTCAACTCGCCGGTGCGCGCGTTCAAGTCGGTCGGCGGCGAGCCGTTCTTCGTCGAGCGCGCCGACGGCCCCTACCTGTTCGACGTGGACGGCAACCGCTACATCGACTACGTCGGCTCGTGGGGTCCGATGATCGTCGGCCACAACCACCCGGTGGTGCGCGCGGCGGTCGAGCGGGCGATCGGCGACGGGCTCTCGTTCGGCGCGCCGTGCCCGGCCGAGGTGACGATGGCCGAGACCATCACCCGGCTGGTGCCGTCCTGCGAGATGGTGCGGATGGTCAACTCCGGCACCGAGGCGACGCTGTCGGCGATCCGGCTGGCGCGCGGCGCCACCGGACGCCAGCGCATCGTCAAGTTCGAGGGCTGCTACCACGGCCACGGCGACTCGTTCCTGGTCAAGGCCGGCAGCGGCATGCTCACGCTGGGCGTGCCGACCTCGCCGGGCGTGCCGGCCGGACTGAGCGAGCTGACCGCCACGCTCAGCTACAACGACTTCGAAGGCGCGACCGCGCTGTTCGAGCAGATCGGCGAGGAGATCGCCGCGGTCATCATCGAGCCGGTGGTCGGCAACGCCAACTGCATCCCGCCGCGCGAGGGCTACCTGCGGCACCTGCGCGAACTGTGCACGCGCCATGGCGCGCTGCTGATCTTCGACGAGGTGATGACCGGCTTCCGCGTCGCCCTGGGCGGCGCGCAGGCGCACTATGGGATCGTCCCGGACCTGACCACCTTCGGCAAGATCATCGGCGGCGGCATGCCGGTCGGCGCCTATGGCGGCCGCCGCGAGCTGATGGCGCAGATCGCGCCGAGCGGACCGATCTACCAGGCCGGCACGCTCAGCGGCAATCCGGTGGCGATGGCGGCCGGGCTGGCGATGCTGGAGCTGATCCAGGCACCGGGCTTCCACGAGCGCCTGGCCGCGGCCACCGCCACCCTGTGCGAAGGCCTGGAGGCAGCCGCGCGCGAGGCCGGCGTGGCGCTCACCACCAACCGCGTCGGCGCGATGTTCGGGCTGTTCTTCACCGACCGCAAGGTCGACAGCTACGCCCAGGCCGTCGCCTGCGACACCGCGGCCTTCAACCGCTTCTTCCACGCGATGCTGGAGCGTGGCGTGTTCCTGGCGCCGTCGGCCTACGAGGCCGGCTTCCTGTCGAGCGCGCACGACGCCACCGTGATCGAGGCGACGCTGGCCGCGGCCCGCGAGGCGTTCCGCGCCAGCGCCGGCTGAACGCGGCGGCGCGGCCTGCGGGAAACCCGTGCGGGGCCATACCTGCGAGCAGCCCGTGAGGGGGCGTGGCAGTCGCTGAGATCCGCCCCCCCCATTCAGTCCGTTTCGCCGTCTCACGGGCAACCAGCCGCGATCCCGGCAGCCTTTGCTTTTGCCGTTCCAGTGTCATAAGTTGGCTCCCGGTGTCCACGGAAGGACATGGGCGGGGACCCTCGATACAACGCGCATGGTCCAAGGCCGCCGCTGTCGGTGCGGGTGTAGCCTGCGCGCTGTCCCTTCTGTCCTCTTGCATGCTGGTACGCACGCAAGCGGTCGACCGTACGGCATTGCCTTCGCCTCATGCTCAAGCCTGTTGCGCTGCTCAATCCGCGTCCCCTGCCCGCCCGCGATCCCGGCCTGCCCGACTGGGTGCTGCCGTGCAAGCTCGATCCGCCGCAGCCGCATGCCCGCGCGATCACCCGCCACACCCTGCTGCGCCAGCTCGAGCAGGCGCATCCGCTGCCATTGACCCTGTTGCTGGCGCCGCCAGGTTTCGGCAAGACCACCTTGCTACTGCAATGGCATCGCCAGTTGCAGAAACGTGGCCCCGGCGTGGCGTGGCTGGCGCTGGACGAAGACGACGCCGATGCCTCGCGTTTCCTCGGGCATCTGGCCCTGGCGCTGCAGGCGGCGGGCGCCGAACCGGCGCTGTGCGCGCAGGTGCTGCAGCAGCCCTGGGATGCGCGCACCTGCTGCACCGCGCTCAATCTGCTGATCCGCGCGATCCACGCCGCGCCGCACGACCTTACCTTGCTGCTCGACGACTACGAGCGCGCCAGTTGCACGGTCGTCGACGAGGCGGTGCTGCGGCTGGTCGAGCATGCCGGCCCGCGCCTGCACCTGTTGCTGGCGACGCGGCGCGCCCCGGCGCTGCCGCTGGCACGACTGGGCGCGCAGGGCCGGCTGGCGCGCCTGGGCAGCGCCCAGCTGGCCCTGGACGTA
>JASGDF010000056.1:0-12106 GCA_047607345.1 Pseudomonas sp.
CGGCAAGGCCGCCGTGCGCTACCTGCGCGCCCACGCCGCGCAGTACGGCATCGACCCCTCGCGCATCGCCGTGGTCGGCGATTCGGCCGGCGGCTACCTGTCGCAGATGGTCGGCCTGAGCAATGGCGAAAAGGCGTTCGATACCGGCGACTTCCTCGACCAGTCCTCCGACGTGCAGGCCGCGGTCACGCTCTACGGCATCTCCAACCTGCTCAACATCGGCGAGGGTTTTTCTCCAGAGGTGCAGCAGGTGCACCGCTCGCCGGCCGTGACCGAGGCGCTGCTGGTCAATGGTCCGGCGTTTCGCAGTTCGCCCGGTGGTCCGATCGACAGCGACCCGGCCAAGGCGCTGGCCGCCAGCCCGCTGGGCCACCTGGACGGCGCCAAGCCGCCGTTCCTGATCATGCACGGCAGCGCCGACAACCTGGTCTCGCCGCTACAGAGCAAGCAGCTCTACGAGGCGCTGCGCGCCAAGGGCAGCAAGGTCGACTACGTGCTGGTCGAGGGCGCCAACCACGGCGACTTGGCGTGGTACCAGCCGGCGGTGATCGAGCGCATCGTCGGCTGGCTCAAGGCCACGCTGGGCGGGCCGGTCAAGGGCGCGGGGAAGGCCGCAACGCCCGGTTCCAATCTCTGACGCGCGGCGCGGCCGCCGCTGGCGGCCGCGCCGGAACGGCGCTGTGGCCTGATGTTGCTTCGCCGCCGCGCGATGGTCGTTGCGGTCGCAGGCATGCGCGATGCGCTCGCGATGCGCTGGCGATTCTGCGCGGGGGTTCATTGCGATCGTTTATCAACATATGCGAGTCCTGCGTTTTTGCGCGGATTTTGATACTGATAAAGCAATCAATAGATTCCCCGCGATTATTACGCGGGCGATTATGTTCCAGGGCCGACACCCGATCAGCAGTTGATTCGCCGCGAACCGGCTTTTCAGGTGCATTTACCCGTGATCGGACCGGTTTTCGGTGATTTCGGACATGGCATGCGTTGTGCTTGAGCACAGTCGAGCGCGGTGGAACGTCCGCCGGCATATCGACCGATCGAGTACGCGGGAACCTATCCGACATGAAACTGGCAGACGGCAGTATTCAACAGCGTGCGCGGGCACGGCATCGTCGCAACGGGCATGCGCGCCGGCTGCCGCTGGCGCTGGCCGCCGCAGTGTGTCTGGCGCAGGCGATGCCGGCGCTCGCGGACGATGCGGACGACGCCCGGCGCGTGCAGGAACTGGACGCGGTGAAGGTCAGCGCCAAGGGCGTGTCGGCCAGGCAGGCGGCGCAGGCCGACGTGGACGCGGTGCCGGGCGGCGCGGCGCTGATCGATCAGCAGCGCGTGGAGGATGGCCGCGTGGCCACCAGCCAGGACGTGCTGGCCTACCAGCCGGGCGTGTACGCGCTGGCGGCCGGCGGCGCGGACGGCTTGAAGATCAACATCCGCGGCTCGGGCATCAACCGTGGCACCAACTACTTCCGCTCCGGCATCTACTTCCTGTTCGACGGCTTGCCGGTCTCCGGGCCGAGCGGTTCGCCGTTCGAATTGTTCGAGCCGCTCGGGCTGGCCTATACCGAGGTGCTCAAGGGCGCCAACGGCTTCGACCTCGGCAGCCTGGCGCTGGGCGGGGCGATCAACTACGTGACCCAGACCGGGCGCGAGGCCGCGCCGCTGCAACTGCGCTACGAGCTGGGCAGCTTCGGCTACCAGAAGCGCCAGCTCAGCTCCGGACAGACCCTCGGCGACTTCGACTACTTCGTCAGCCTCACCGACGGGCGCAGCCACGGCTACCAGGACCACAGCGCCAGCCGTAGCCACGGCGTTGCCGGCAACGTGGGCTGGCAGGTCACGCCGGACCTGGAAACCCGGCTGTACCTGCGCTATCGCGAGAGCAAGTTCGACAACGCCGGCAGCGTGAGCCTGGCGCAGGCGTTGCACGATCCGCGCGCGGCCAGCACCTCGGCGCTGAGCTACGACTGGAACCGCAACCATCCCGGCAGCACCTGGATCGGCAGCAAGACCACCTGGCGTATCGACGATGCCCAGAGCCTGGAGTTCGGCCTGACCTACCACGACTACCCGCTGACCACGAACTGGTGGGTAGTACACGAGACCTGGGCGTTTCGCGATGTCAGCGCCACGCTGAACTACACCCGGCGCGGGCAGTGGCTCGGGCGCGACAGCCTGACCCGGATCGGACTGGTCTCCACCTACAACCTGGATTCGTCCTCGCACAGTTATTCCAATAGCGAGGCCGACACCGGCTATGCGCTGGGCACGCTGCGCTCGGCGCGCAAGTACGACGGCTCCTCCGACAGTGTGCTGCACGCCAGCAACGAGCTGGCGTTGCGGCCGGCGCTGTGGCTGACCACCGGGCTGTCGCTGCTATACACCGAGCGCAAGGCACAGATCACCTATCCGATCACCGATGAGACCCAACCCGCTTATGCGCGCGGGCGCTGGGACTACGCGCCGCGCCTGGGGCTGCGCTGGGAGCCGCGCGCGGGGCTGCAGTTCTACGGCAACCTGAGCCGCTCTGTGGAGACGCCCAATGCCTGGGCGATGGTCGGCGGCAACTACTTCTCCAGCGGCGTGGCGACGAGCCTGGCCAGCGGGGTGATGGACCTGCGCAACCAGACCGCGACCACGCTGGAGATCGGCAGCCGCGGCGAGGCCGCGCTCGGGCAGTGGGACGTGTCGCTGTACCGCGCGGCGGTGCGCCACGAACTGCTGTCGGTGGTGATCGCCGACAGCAACGGCGCGGCGGTCACCGAGGAGACCAACGCCAGCGCCACCACCCATCAGGGCGTGGAGGCCGCATTGCACAGCAGGTTGTGGGAAGGCGCGGGCGGGCAGCGGCTGTCGCTGCGCCAGGCCTACAGCTTCAGCGATTTCCACTACGACCACGACGCGGTATTCGGCTCCAACCGCCTGCCCGGCATCCCGCGCCACTACTACCAGGGCGAGCTGCGCTACGACCATCCGGCCGGCTGGTACGCCACGGCCAACACTTGGATCGGCTCGCCGATCTCGATCGACTATGCCGACAGCAAGCGCACGCCCGGCTACGCGATCTACGGCGCCAGCCTGGGCTTCGAAGCGCCGTCCGGGCGCTGGTCGGCCTGGCTGGACCTGCGCAACCTCACCGGCAAGCGCTACGTGGCGATCGTCGCGCCCGGCTACGACGACGCCGGCAGCGATCAGGCGCGGGTCACGCCGGGCGAGGGCCGCGCGCTCTACGCCGGCTTCAGCTGGAAGCTGTGAGCGATGCGGTTTTCGCTTGCGTTCTTCATGGCGCCGCTCCTTCTGCAGGAGGGACTTCGGTCCCGACGGGCGTTACCGGCAAAGCGTCGGGACTGAAGTCCCTCCTACGAGATCCCCCTCACCCGATTGGAGACATCGCGATGAACGCCCAGGCCATCTTCCAGACCGACACGCCGCCGCAGCACGGCGCGCCCGCCGATGCCGCGCTGGCGCAGCGCTTCGAGCCGGTGTTCGCGCGCATCGCCGAGGGCGCGCTGGCGCGCGAGCGCGAACGCGCGCTGGCGTTCGAGCCGGTGCAATGGCTGCGCGAGGCCGGCTTCGGCGCGCTGCGGGTGCCGCGCGAATACGGCGGCATCGGTGCCAGCCTGCCGCAGCTGCTGCGGTTGCTGGCGTGGCTGGGCGAGGCCGATTCCAACCTGCCGCAGATCCTGCGCGCGCACTTCGGCTTCGTCGAAAGCCTGTTCGGCGCCGATGCGGAGAACGCCGCGCTGCGCGCGCGCTGGTTGCCGAAGGTGGCGGCCGGCGCGCTGTTCGGCGCGGCGATGGCCGAGCGCGGGCCGCTGACCGAGAACACGTTGCGGCTGCGTCGCGACGGCGCGCGCTGGCGGCTGGACGGGGAGAAGTTCTATTCGACCGGCACGCTGTACGCGGACTGGATCCTGGCCGCGGCGGTGGAGGGCGAGGACCAGCTCGCGCTGGCGGTGCCGGCCGACGCGCCGGGGGTCGAGCGCATCGACGACTGGGATGGCTTCGGCCAGCGCCTGACCGGCAGCGGCAGCACCCGCTTCGCGGCGGTGGCGCTGGAGGACGAGCACCTGCTGCACCGCCATCCCGGCGGCCAGCCGCGCCCGGACGGCTACCTCACCGCGTTCTACCAGAGCGTGCACCTGGCGACGCTGGCCGGGATCGCGCGCGCGGTGCTGCGCGACGCGGTCGCGTTCGCGCGCGCGCGCACCCGCACCTTCGGCGTGCCGGGACAGACCCGCCCGGCCGACGATCCGCTGGTGCAGCGGGTGGTCGGCAAGCTGTCCAGCCACGCCTTCGCCGCCGAGGCGGTGGTCGAACAGGTTGCGGCCGCCTTGCAGCGCGCGTACCTGGCGCACCAGGCCGGCCATGCGGTCGAGGCCGACTACGTTGCCGCCGACGTCGCCGCCTACCATGGCCAGCAGGTCGCGCTGCCGCTGGTGCTGGAGGCGGCCACGCTGCTGTTCGAGGTCGGCGGCGCCTCGGCCACCGAGCGCGGCCGCGCGCTCGACCGGCACTGGCGCAACGCGCGCACGCTGGCCTCGCACAATCCGGCGATCCTGCGCGAGCGCGCGCTCGGCGACTGGCGGCTCAACGGCGTGCGTCCGCGCGAGGCCTGGTTTTCCGGCACCGAGACCAAGCCGGAGACATCGGCATGAGCCGTGCGGCCGAGCCCAAGCAGTTGCACGTCAACCTGTTCGAGATGAACTGCGTCAGCCACATCGTGCACGGCATGTGGGTGCACCCGGACAACAACCGGCATCGCTTCAACGACCTGGACTACTGGACCGAGCTGGCGCAACTGCTCGAATACGGCACCTTCGACGGGGTGTTCCTGGCCGACGTGATCGGTGCCTACGACAGTTTCGGGGAAGGTCCGAAGGCGGCGCTGGAAGAAGCGTTGCAGATCCCCAGCAACGATCCGCTGCTGCTGATCCCGGCGATGGCGCAGGTGACCAAACACCTCGGCTTCGGCGCGACCTTCTCGACCACCTACGAGCCGCCGTTCGCGTTCGCCCGGCGCATGAGCACGCTCGACCACCTGACCAAGGGCCGGGTCGGCTGGAACATCGTCACCTCCTACCTGCCCAACGCGGCGCGCAACTTCGGCCTGGACGGCGAGGTGCCGCACGACCACCGCTACGAGATCGCCGACGAATACCTGGACGTGCTCTACAAGCTGTGGGAAGGCTCGTGGGACGACGATGCGGTGATCGCCGACCGTGAGCGGCGCATCTACACCGACCCGTCGAAGGTGCGCCACATCGATCATGCTGGCGCGTTCTTCAAGGTCGCCGGCCCGCACCTGAGCCAGCCTTCGCCGCAGCGCACGCCGGTGCTGTTCCAGGCCTCCGGTTCGGCGGCCGGGCTGGAGTTCGCCGCGCGCCACGCCGAGGTGGTGTTCACCGGGGGGCTGACCTCTGCCGACGTGCGCCGCAACATCGCCAGCACCCGCGCGCGGGTGGCCGCGCAGGGGCGTGATCCGCGCGCGATCAGGTTCGTGGTCCAGGCCGGGGTGATCGTGGCGCGCAGCGACGAGGCGGTGGCGGCCAAGCTCGATGGCTATCGGCGGCTGATGAGCGTGCGCGGTTCGCTGGTGCATCAGCAATCGGACATCGATCTGCTGGCGTATCCGCGCGCGTTGCCGATCGGGGAGATCGTCGGTGGTCGTGGCAAGGGCAGTGCCAGCGGTATCGGCCGTGGTGTGCTGGCCGGGTTCGATCCGACCTGGACGGTCGGGCAGGTGTTGGCGCGGCTGGAGGCGTTCGACCGCGAGCGCTATTTCGTCGCCGGCACGCCCACGGTGGTGGCCGACACGATCGAGCGCTGGCTGGACGAGGACGACATCGACGGCATCAACCTGCGCCAGTACCTCTCGTTCGAGACCGCGCGCGACTTCATCGAGCTGGTGGTGCCGGAGCTGCGCCGGCGTGGCCGCTTCCGCGAGCGCTATCGCGATGGCGAGACCCTGCGCGAGCGCCTGTTCGGCGCCGGCCATGCGCGGTTGCCGGACGACCACTTCGGTGCGCGCTACCGTGATCCGGCCAACCTGAAGGTGGCGCCGCCGCCGCTGCGTTTCGCGGCGTCGGTGGTGGAGGCGGTTGGGTGAAGCCGCGCGTGTTCGTGGCGGCGAACTTTATCCGCTTTCTTCTCGACATCCTTTCGCGCTCTTCTCCGCGAAGCTGGGTTTCCCGGAATGCTTGCGGCCTCTCTCTGCCGTCATCCCCGCGCAGGCGGGGATCCATGGACGTTCGTGCCGGTGGTGACTGGGTCGTGGTAACAGCAACAGCAACAGCAACAGCTTTCGCTCCTACGGGAGCGAGTCACTTTTCTTTGCTCGTGCAAAGAAAAGTAACCAAAAGAAAGCACGCCCCGGGTCCTCGCGCCCTCCGCGGCGGCGCCGCCCGGGGACCGCTCCGGCGGCGGGAATTTTCGGCCGGGGCATCCTCCCCCGGCCTAAAACGACGTGCATCCATGCACGCCGCCCCCTTCGGGGGTTTTCTCCAGCCACCTCCGCCGCTGCGGGTACGGGGGGTGAGAAAGCAACAGCAAAATCACCAGCACCAGCACCGCGAGGGTCAGGGACTGTGGTGTGGGACTGGCTGGATGAAACCCGCGTGGCTGCTCTTGATTGACGGCATCAGGGCGCCAGTGGAAGTGCGCTCGTTTCGCCCGGGTGGCTGCCGGCCTGGCCTTCTCCCGTCCACGGGAGAAGGTGCCCGAAGGGCGGATGAGGGCGCTTCGACAGCCAACCGATGGCGCACGCGCGCGCTTTCCGCCCCCCGCACCGTGGGACGATGGGCAAGCGCGGGCGCTGGCACCGCCATGGCGCTGTTGCTGGCCGCCTGCACGCCGGCGCAGAAGCCGCAGGCCGCGGCTGGTGCCGCGGATACGCCGCGTCACGGAGGCACCCTCGTCTATGCCACCGACCGCGAGCCGACCTGCCTGGATCCGCATGTGCAGGGCGACATGCCGCAGGTGTTCGTTGCCCGCCAGTTCCTCGACTCGCTGGTGTCGATGGACGCGCATGGCCGCATCCAGCCGTGGCTGGCGCGCAGTTGGGAGGTGTCCGAGGACGGCAAGGCCTATACCTTCCATCTGCGCGAGGACGTGCGCTTCCACGACGGCAGCGCGTTCACCGCCGAGGCGGTCAAGGCCAACCTCGACCACATGGCCGACCCGCGCACCCAGTCCAGCACCGCCGGCGGCTACATCCGCCAGTACCTGCGCACCGAGATCGTCGACGCGCACACCGCGACTGTGTACCTGGACAGCCCCTATGCGGCATTCCTGGAGGTGCTGGCGCAGGGGTTCCTCGGAATCCAGTCGCCGGCCGCGCTCAAGCGATCGCGCGAGGTCAACTGCCAGCAGCCGGTCGGCACCGGGCCGTTCAAGGTCGAACGCTGGGAACGCCAGAACCAGGTGGTGCTGGTGCGCAATCCGGACTACGCCTGGGCACCGCCCTATGCGCGCCATGCCGGCCCCGCCTACCTGGACCGGATCGTCTGGAAGTTCATCGCCGAGCCCTCGGTGCGTTTCGCTTCGCTGCAGGCCGGCGAGGTCGACGTGATCGACAGCCTGCCGCCGGAGGCGCACAAGCCGGCGCGCGCCAATCCCGAGCTGTCGCTGCTGGTCGCCAACCGCCCCGGCAACCCGACCAACGGCACCCTCAACCTGACCCGCGCGCCGTTCGACGACATCCGCGTGCGCGAGGCGTTCGTGCGCTCGGCCGACATCGACGGCGCGCTGGCCAGCGTGTTCTTCGGCGAGTTCCCGCGTGCCGGCGGTCCGCTCAGCGCCGGCACGCCGTTCTACAGCCCCGACTTCGAGCACGCCGCCGACTACGACCCGGCGCGCGCCAACCGCCTGCTCGACGCGGCCGGCTGGGAACGGCGCGACGCGCAGGGCTACCGCAGCAAGGACGGCCGCCGCCTGACCGTGCATGTACTGATGCGCAACCAGACCGCGCCGTCCGAGCAGACCCTGTGGGAGCAGGTGCAGGCCACCGCGCGCGCGACCGGCTTCGACGTGCGGCTGGATTTGCTCAGCGATGCGCTGTCGCAACAGCGCCAGGCCGACTGGGACTACGACGTGCGCGTGGGCTACTGGAACACCAACACCGCCGACGTGCTGCGGATCATCTTCAGCTCGAAGTTCCTGGCCCCGGTCGGCGGCAAGGGCGGCTTCCACCAGAACGGCGCCGGCTACGCCGATCCGCGCTTCGACGCGATCGTCGAGCAGGCGCTGGCGACCCAGGACCCGCCGCAGCGCGCGCGGCTCTACCGCGAGGCGCAACGCATCGCCTCGAGCCAGTTCCTGCAGCTGACCACGTTCCCGCAGAGCACCCGGCTGGGCATCCACCGGCGCGCGCACGGGGTGGCGCTGGAGCCCTCGCTGCAGGTGACCTGGCTCTACGACACCTGGGTGGACCCATGAACGCGACCACGCTGCGGCTGTTCCGCCAAGCCTCCACGCTGCCGCGCCACCTGCGCGCGCTCGGCCTGCGCCTGCTCGGCGCCGCGCTGGTGCTGTGGGCCGCCGCCACGCTGCTGTTCGCGGTGCTGCGGCTCATGCCTGGGGACCCGGCGCTGGCGATCCTCGGCGGCCCCAGCGCCAATCCCACGGCGGAGACGCTGGCCGAGGTGCGCCGCGAGTACGGCCTGGACCAGCCGCTGCCGCGCCAGTACCTGGACTATCTGGCGCGGCTGCTGCACGGCGACCTGGGGACCTCGTATTCGCAGCACCTGCCGGTGACCCAGGTGCTGCGCGAGCAGGCCCCGGCGACGTTGCAGCTGACTGTCGCCGCGCTGGCCCTGGCCTGGCTGCTGGCGCTGGCCTCGGTGCTGCCGAGCGTGCGCCGTGGCTGGCGCGACCGGCTGTTCTCGACCCTGGAGACGCTGGCCGCGGCGCTGCCGCAGTTCTGGCTCGGGCTGGTGCTGCTGGCGGTGTTCGCGTTCGGCCTGCGGCTGCTGCCGCCGGCCGGCAGCGACGGCCTGCGCAGCCTGGTGCTGCCGGCGCTGACGCTGGGCCTGCCGCTGGCCGGTTTCCTCGGCCAGGTCACGCGCGAATCGATGGCGCTGGCGCTGGAGCAGCCGTTCGTGCTGACCGCGCGCGCGCGCGGGCTCGGCGAGGCGGCGGTGCGGCTGCGCCATGCCTTGCGGCACGCGCTGCTGCCGGGCCTGAGCCTGTCCGGCTGGGCGATCGGCGCGACCCTCAGCGGTGCGGTGGTGACCGAGGTGATCTTCTCGCGCAAGGGCATCGGCCGGCAGCTGTTCTACGCGGTGCAGGCGCAGGACCTGCCGCTGGCGCTGGGCATCGTGCTGTTCATCGCCGCCGTCTACGTACTCGCCAACCTGCTGATCGACGTGCTGCAACGCCTGGTCGATCCGCGCCTGCACGGAGAATCCCGATGAACGCCACGGTTCTGTCCTCGCCGGGGTCGCGCTGCGCGCCCTGCGATCGCCTGCGCCGGGCGTTGCGCCGGCTCGCGGCGCTGCCGCCCGGTCCGGCGCTGGCCGCCGCGTTCCTGTTGCTGTTGCTTGCGATGGTCGTCGCGCCGGGCCTGTTCGCCGGCGCAGATCCCTTGGCGGTGGCGCCGCGTCAGGCGTTCCAGGCGCCGAGCGGGGCGCACTGGTTCGGCACCGACGCCTCCGGCCGCGACCTGTGGGCGCGGGTGGTCCACGGCGCGCGCGAGTCGCTGGCGATCGGCGTGGCCGCCACCGCGCTGGCGATGGGCGTGGCGATCGTTCTGGGGCTGGCCGCCGGGCTCGGCGGGCGCCTGCTCGACCGTGCCATCGGCGGCCTGCTCAACGTGCTGTTCGCGTTCCCGGCACTGGTGCTGGCGCTGCTGCTGGTGGCGGTGTTCGGCGCCGGGCTGGGGCCGGTGATCGTGGCGACCGGGCTGGGCTGCGCGCCCGGCTACGCGCGGATGGTACGCGCGCAGGTGCTGGCGGTGCGCGGCGCCGGCTACGTCGAGGCCGCGCGCGTGCTCGGCCACCGGCCGTGGCGGATCGTCGCGCGCCACGTCCTGCCCAACGCGATGCGCCCGCTGCTGGTGACGGTGACCCTCGGCGTGGGCCAGATCATCGTCTGGGCCTCGGCGCTGAGCTTCCTCGGCCTGGGCAAGCCGCCGCCGGCCGCCGAGTGGGGCACGCTGCTGTCGATGGGCCGCGATTTCGTCGCGCTGGCGTGGTGGATGACGTTCTTCCCGGGGCTGTTCATCGTGCTGACCACGCTCTCGACCACGGTGCTCGGGCGCTGGCTGCAGCGCCGGCTGGAGGGACGCGCGCCATGAGCGAGACATTGCTGCGGGTGCAAGGGTTGTCGGTCGCGTTCGCGCGGCCCGGGCAGGCGCCGCACACGGCGGTGCGCGAGGTGTCCTTCGCGCTCGCGCCGGGGCGTGCGGTGGCGCTGGTGGGCGAATCCGGCTCGGGCAAGAGCGTCACCGCGCGCAGCCTGGTCAGGCTGGCCGGCGAGCACGCGCGGGTCGAGGCACGCGTGCTGGAGCACGCCGGGCGCGACCTGCGCGTCTGGAGCGAGCGGCAGTGGCGCACGCTGCGCGGCAAGCACGTCGGCTTCGTGCTGCAGGATGCGCTGGTGTCGCTGGATCCGCTGCGCCCGGTCGGTCGCGAGATCGAGGAAGCCCTGTCCGCACACGGCTGGGGCGACCGTGGCAGTCGCCGCGCGCGCGTGCTGGAGCTGCTGGCACAGGCCGGCGTGCCCGAGCCGGCGCTGCGCGCGCGCCAGCGTCCGGACCAGCTCTCCGGCGGCCTGCGCCAGCGCGCGCTGATCGCCTCGGCGCTGGCCAACGCGCCGGGCGTGCTGATCGCCGACGAGCCGACCACCGCGCTGGACGCGACCGTGCAGGCGCAGGTACTGGCGGCGCTGCGGGCGATCAAGCAGCGCGGCGGCGCGCTGCTGGTGATCAGCCACGACCTGGCGCTGGTCGCGCAGCTGGCCGACGAGGTGCTGGTGCTGCGCCAGGGCGAGGTGGTCGAGCAGGGGCCGATCGCGCAGGTGCTGCGGCGGCCGGCGCATGCGTATACACGCGCGCTGCTCGACGCGGTGCCTGCGGGAGGGACTTCAGTCCCGACAGGGCCTGCCCGGGAAAGCGTCGGGACTGAAGTCCCTCCCACACCAGCGGAGCCGCCGCTGCTCGAGGTACGCGGCCTGCGCAAGCTCTACCGCGGCCCCGACGGCGAGCCGCAGATCGCGGTGGACGGGGTCGATTTCGTCCTGCATGCCGGCCGCACCCTGGGCATCGTCGGCGAGTCCGGGTCGGGCAAGAGCAGCGTGGCGCGGCTGGTGCTGGGGCTGACCACGCCGGATGCCGGGCAGGTGCGGCTGGATGGCAGGCCCTGGGCCGGTCCCGGCGTGCGCGAGGCGCAGCGGCGACCGTGGCGGCGCGCGCTCAGCGTGGTCTACCAGGACCCGCTCAGCTCGTTCGACCCGCGCTGGGACGTGGCGCGCATCCTCGCCGACGCGCTCGATGCCACCGGCCTGCCGCGCGCCCGGCAGCCGGCGCGGATCGCCGAGCTGCTGGAGCAGGTGCGGCTGGCCCCGGCGCTGGCGACGCGCTTTCCGCTGCAGTTGTCGGGCGGGCAGCGCCAGCGCGTGGCGATCGCGCGCGCGATCGCCACCGGCCCGCGCCTGATCGTGCTGGACGAGGCGACCTCGGCGCTGGACGTGTCGGTGCAGGCGCAGGTGCTGGACCTGCTGGCCGAACTGCAGGCGCGGCTCGGGCTGGCCTACCTGTTCATCTCGCACGACCTGGCGGTGATCCGCCAGGTCAGCCACGAGGTGCTGGTGATGCGGCAGGGGCGGGTACTCGAGCACGGCCCGGCCGGGCAGGTGTTCGAGCAACCGCGGCACGCCTACACGCGTGAATTGCTGGCGGCGGTGCCGCGGCTGCTGCTGCCGGCGCTGGCGTGAGGGGGCAAGCCGTCGTCCCCGCGCAGGCGGGGTCCCGGCGACTTGGAGTCGCGCGAAAGCCCAGAGGCACGGGGTCCCCGCCTGCGCGGGGACGACGGATCAAGGTGCTCGTCCGCCCGCATCACGGTCCGCACAAGCGGATGAAGGTCGCCGCTACGTCGAAGCCGGCTTCGAC